>JBOGDE010000343.1:0-6158 GCA_050701695.1 Micromonosporaceae bacterium | reverse complement strand
GCTCCTGGGCGATCAGCGAACCCAGCGAGGTGCCCACGATCCGGCACGGCGCGAGCCCGAGGGCCTCGATCAGCCCCTTGGTGTCCGCGACCACGTCGGCCAGCGAGTACTTCTCCGGCGGCGCGTCGGACGGCGGTACGCCACGGTTGTCGAACGTGACCGTGGCGTACCCCCCCTGCTGCAGCGCCGGCGTCTGGTGCATGTCCCAGACGTACCCGGCCGCGGCCGAGCCCATGATCAGGAGGACGGGCTCGCCGCTGCCCGACCGCTGGTACGACAGCCGGATCCCGTTGCTCTGCACGAATGGCATCGCGGATGCGTCCTCACCAACGCCATTCGCGCTGGTTGAACAGGTGCTCGGCGAGCACGTTGTGGTCCTTGCACCACGTGAGGAACTCGTCGATCTGCTTGATCTGGTACGTGTCCTCGGTGTACGTCGTCGCCATCACGTGGCCCTGCCAGCTCTCCTCGCCCATGGCGTACACGTATGCCTCGTCGGCCTTGAGCTGGGTCATGATCGCGGCGGCCTGCTCCGCGTTGGAGCCGGACAGCTTCCGGGAGTCGCTCATCTTCTTGGTCACCGGCCGGGTCAGGATGCCCTGGTAGAGCCAGGTGAGCGGGGCGCCGTCACACTCCATGCCGAGGAACGCCATGTCGGTCTTGCCGAGGTGTTCCCGGATGTACTGGTACAGCACCGGGTCGATGCCGGAGGAGTCCGCGCCGATGAAGATCGACGCGTCGGCCTGCTGCACCACGTACGTGGACTTGGCGCGGATGTCGAGGTCGGAGTGCTCGCCCAGGAACGGCGTGGCGACCACCCGGCCACCGCACGGCAGCGGCACCTCGTCGAAGTCGTCCACCTCGATCACGTTGAAGCCGACCGCCTTGAGGTAGTGCCCGATCGACGGGTCGCACAGGTTGCCGCGGGAGGAGCGCGGCACCATCACCGCGTCGGTACGCGAGCGCAGCTGCAGCAGGGTCTCCAGCACGATGTGGTCCTGGTGGCCGTGCGTGATCAGCACCAGGTCGATGTGGTCCGGCAGGTCGTCGAGGGTGTAGCGGTCGCCGTGCCGGTTGTCGGCGCTGATGAACGGGTCGACCACCACCGCGGACTCCGGGGTCTGCAGCACCAGGCACGCGTGCCCGAAGTACCGCACCCGTCCGCCGCTCTCGATGTGCCGGTCGGGGGAGAGGCTCGGCTCCGGCGCGAGTAGCCGCTCGATCCACTCCGCCTGGGCGTCGTCGAGCTCCAGCGCCTCCCGCAGCTCGCCCCGGGTGGTGCCGTCGATCCGGGCGTCGAACAGCACGTCGAGCCCCGGGTGGTCGAACGGGATCGCCAGCTCCAGCACGTCCGGCGAGGGCAGCCGCGGCGTACTCAGGATGAAGGGCCGCTCGATCCCGGTCTCCAGGGACAGCTGCACCGACTGGCGGCTCTTGTCGTACGCCGGGCTGTGGTAGAGCAGCGGCTCGATGAAGTGGAACGAGGCCTGGTTACTGGTGTCGTACGCCAGCTCGACCAGGCCGTTCAGGGACTGCGGAAGCTTCGGGTACAGCGGGGTGAGGTCGAATCCGGCCGCGTGCTGCGCCAGCAGGTCGTCCATCTCGGCGATACCGGAGGCCAGCTCCAGCATCGGCTTCCGGTCGCGCTTGATGGTGTCCAGCAGGTCCTGTACTTCGCTGGCGCGGGACTGTTCGATATTGATAAAGTACCCGCCGCGCAGAGCAGGATTCCGGCTTGCGGCGACATGGGCTTCCGGAGACTGCAGATACGACTCCAGCAGCGGCACCTGCAGGTTCGCCAGGTTCATCGACGCCTGCGCCGGAGTAACGATGTACATCCAGGCGAAGAATCGGTCCACCAGCGGTTCGATGATCGCATTCGAGCGGAGAAATACCCGCTCATCCTTATCCGGCATTGATCCCTCCAGGTCGGAAAACTGGCCTGTCGCTGAACTGCTGGGCCGCTGCTGTGAAATGGCACGCTCCAGGCGCGCACAATGGCCCCCGCTGTGCGGTGCCCACTATCGCACCACCGCTCCGGAATACGTCAACGCCTGCGACCTGACGTGGGTAAACGTGATGTACGACTGCGGCGGACGCGCAGTTGGACAGGGCACTGTGCGCGGCGGTACGCGAATGCCTTGATTGGCTCTGGTGGCTACGTCATAGTGGGTCTCGCCTGTTGCGTGCTAATGGCACCTCGGTCGCCATCAGTCTCTGGTCGCCGCCCTTCTGTGCCAACCCTTATCGCCGACAAGTGAGGACAGTCCGGTGCCAAACCCGTTTGAGGATCCCGACGCGAGCTATCTGGTCCTGGTCAACGATGAGGGTCAGCATTCCCTCTGGCCGGTCTTCATCGACGTACCCGCCGGTTGGACGACCGTATTCGGTGAGGCGTCCCGGGACGACTGCCTGGAATACATCGAGAAGTCCTGGACCGACATGCGGCCCAAGAGCCTGATCGAAGCCATGAACGACAAGTAGCCGCGACCCCCCCCGCGGCACGGTCAGGCCGGCGACCTGCGAAGGCGCCGGCCTGACCTTTCGCGGCGCCCCACCTCCGGGACCTGGGAGAAACCATGGACACCGTCGACGCTGGCCGTGCCTGGCGGCCACACGAGATCACCCGCGACGCCACCGGTACGACCGACCTCACCGGCTGGCTCGACGACCTCGGGTCGGGCGGGCTGACCGAGCTGCTCACCGCGCGCAAGGCGCTGGTGTTCCGGGATTTCGGGGTCAGCCCCCAGTCGCTGGAAGGCGTGCTGGAACGGCTGGTGCCGGGCCGGCTGCCGTACGTGCACGGCAATTCGCCGCGGACCCGGGTGAGCGGCAACCTCTACACCTCGACCGAGTACCCGCAGCAGTACACGATCTCGATGCACAACGAACTCAGCTACTGCCACCGCTGGCCGGCCCGCCTCACGTTCTACTGCGAAACCGCGGCGGAGTCCGGCGGTGCCACTCCGGTGCTCGACGCTGAGCTGTGGCTGCGCGCCCTCGATCCCGAGGTACGGGAAGCCTTCGCCGGCGGCATCCGCTACATCCAGAACCTGCACGACGGGTACGGCTTCGGCAAGAGCTGGCAGGACACGTTCGAGACCGACGACCGTGCCGTGGTGGAGGCGTTTCTCAAGGATTCGCAGGCGGAGTGGGAGTGGGGCCCGGACGGCCTGCGGGTGACCCAGCTGCGGGCGGCGACCACCCGGCACCCCGTCACCGGCGCCGAAGTGTGGTTCAACCAGGCCGACCAGTGGCACCCCGCCGGACTCGGCGACCAGACCTCCGCGGAGCTGTACGACATCCTGCCGCCCGAAGAATTCCCGCAGTACGTCACGCTCGCCGACGGGTCCCCGATCCCCGACGCGTACGCCGAGCAGATCCGCGACCGGGGACTGGAGTGCGCCGTCGACGTCGACTGGCGGACCGGCGACGTGATGCTGATCGACAACGTCCTGGTGGCGCACGGCCGCCGCCCGTTCGAGGGCACCCGGCGGGTCCTGGTGGCGATGTCCGACTAGGCCGAGGCTGTGTCCTGCTCCGACCGGAAGGAAGGTAGATGCCCGGCCTTGAGACAGAGGACGACGCCGTAGCGGACTTCCAGCGGCTGCTGGATCCTTCCAGCCGTACCGATCCGTACCCGCTGCTCGACCGGCTGCGCGCCGCCTCTCCGTTCGTGGCACGTCCCGGCGTGGTCGTGGTGGGCAGGCACGCCGACTGCTGGCAGGTGCTGCGCAGTCCGGTGGTCAGCAGCGAACGCGGCCGGGCCCGCCTGGCCACCTCGCCCCACGGTCCGCGGACCCGCAACTTCCTGCACCTCGACCCGCCGGACCACACCCGGCTGCGGCGACTGGTGTCGAAGGCGTTCACCCCGCGGGTGGTGAACGCGCTGGCGCCGTCGGTCCAGGCCACCGTGGACGGACTGCTCTCCGCCGCTGCCGCGCGGGGCGGCCTCGACGTGGTCGCCGACCTGGCCCAGCCGCTGCCGGTGCACGTCATCTGCGAGCTGCTGGGAGTGCCGGTGGCGGACTACCCGGTCTTCCACGAGTGGTCGACCACGATCACCCACACCCTGGAACCGCCGATCCCCGGCGTCATCGACCAGTACGTCACCGCCGAGGCCCGCCGCGCCGCGCGCGAGCTGGTCCGGTACTTCCGGGACCTGATCGCCGCCCGCCGTGCGGAGCCGCGCGCCGACCTGGTCTCGTACCTGGTCGAGGTGAACGAGGGCGGGGACCAGCTCACCGACAGTGAGCTGCTGGCCACCTGCGCCCTGCTGCTCACCGGCGGGCACGAGACCGCGGTGAGCATGATCAGCAACGGTGTGCTGGCGCTGCTGCGGCATCCGGAGCAGTACGCGGCGCTGGTCGACGATCCGTCGCTGGCCGGCGGCGCGGTGGAGGAGATCCTGCGGTACGACCCTTCGGTGCAGGTCACCGCGCGGGTGGCGACCGAACCTTTCCAGCTCGGGAAGATCGAGGTGGTCGAGGGCGACCTGTTGCTGCTGCTGCTGGCAGCGGCCAACCGGGACCCCGACGTGTTTCCCGACCCGGACCGGTTCGACATCCGGCGCGGTGCTACGAACCATCTCGCGTTCGCCGCCGGGCCGCATTTCTGCCTCGGCGCGAGCCTGGCCCGGCTGGAGGGCACCCTGGCGTTCCAGACCCTGGTACGCCGGGTGCGCCGACCGCGTCTGGGTGCCGAGCCGGCGTACCGGCCCAATCTCAACCTGCGCGGTCCGGTACGGCTCGACGTCGGGTACGACGAGATCCTCCCGGCCTGACCGGGGCACAGCGAAAGGCCCTGTCCCGACCGGGACAGGGCCTTCGCCGTACGGTCTCTCAGGTGGCCGCCAGCGCCTCGGTGGGCGCTAGCCGCGAGGCCCGGATCGCCGGGTAGAGGCCGGCGATCGCGCCGATCACCAGGGTGGCCGCCACCGCGCCGCCGGTCGCCCAGGCCGGGACCACCGCGGGCCAGGACTGGGTGGCGGCGTACAGGGCGGTGACGGCTATCCCGATCACCACCCCGCTCACCCCGCCGATCGCCGAGAGCAGCAGCGACTCGGAGAGGAACTGGAGACGGATCTGGCCCCGGGTGGCCCCGATGGAGCGGCGCAGCCCGATCTCGGCGCGGCGTTCCAGCACCGAGATCACCATCGTGTTGGCCACCCCGACGCCGCCGACCAGCAGCGCCACCGCACCCAGGCCCAGCAGCAGCCCGGTGAACGCCCGGTTGGTCGCCTGCCGCGCCGCCAGCGCGTCGGACGGCCGGGACACCTTCACCTGGTTCGGTGCCTGCGGGTTGGCGGTCGCCGCGAGCACGCCCCGCACCGCCTCCACCTCGGAGTCGGTGGTGCGGGTGTAGATCGTCGTCGGGCGCCCGTCGAAGTCGAGGTACGTCTTCGCCGCCTGCCACCCGATCAGCGCCGCAGAGTCCAGCTCGGGGGCGAGCGCCACCGGCTCCAGGATGCCGACCACGGTGAACCAGCGCTCGCCGATGTACACCTGGACGCTGTTCGCCGTCGACGTGATCCCCAGCAGCTTCGCCGCCTCCGCGCCCAGCACCACCGCCGGGTAGTTCGCGGTCGCGGCGTTCAGCCAGGAGCCCTTCGCGACTTCGGCGGCGACCGTACCCGGCAGGTCCAGGTGCGCCGCCTGCACCGACAGGCCGCCGGTCTCCTCCTCCGGGATCCGGTCGGTGCGGTAGACCTTCGCGTCCGCCACCTTCCCGGTCGCCGCGACCTCGGTCACCGGGCCGATCCGGGAGATCATCCGTACCGACTCGGCGGGCAGCGACGACTGCTCGCCGCCGATCGTGGTGCCCGGTGACACGGTGAGCAGGTTGGTGCCGAGCGCCGCCAGCTTCCGGTCGAGCTCGACCTGGCTGGACGACGAGATCCCGACCACCGCGGTCATCGCGGCGATCCCGATCGCGATCCCGAGCGCCGACAGGAACACCCGCAGCGGCCGGGTCCGCAGGCCGGTGCCGGCGACGCGTACCACGTCCCAGAAGTGCAGCCGGGCCGGGCGTGGCGGCGGGCGCCGCACCGGATCGGTACGCGACACCGACACCTCAGGCGCTGTGGTCACTGGAGACCACCTCCCCGTCCTTCATCGAGACCTGGCGCGGCAGGCTCGCCGCGATATCCCGGTCGTGGG
>JBOGDE010000342.1:0-6160 GCA_050701695.1 Micromonosporaceae bacterium | reverse complement strand
CACCAGGCCGAGGGCGGCGCGCAGCGCGGGTGTGGAATGATCTTGCGGTGCGTGAAGATCCCATCACCGTTGGTGTCGAAGAGGAGTTCCTGGTCGTAGACCCGGCGACGCGGTCGGTCGTAGCCGCATCGGCGGCGGTGATCGACCATGCCAAACCGGTGCTCGGGGAACGGGTCGGCGGCGAATTCACCGCCATGCAGGTGGAGACCCGTACCGCACCGTGCACCGGTGTCGAGGAGCTCCACGACCAGCTCGCCTCGGCGCGCGAGGAACTCGCGCGGGCCGCCGCCGCGACCGGTGTCGCGGTGGTGGCCACCGGCACGCCGGTGCTGGGGCGGGTGGCGCCGGCCGCGATCACCGACGGGGAGCGGCAGCGGCGCGGCGACGAGCTCTACCGCGGGCTGCACGACGAGATCACGGTGTGCGCCGTCCATGTCCATCTGCACGTGCCGGACCGCGACCGGGCGGTCCTGGTCAGCAACCACCTGCGGCGGTACCTGCCGTTGCTGATCGCACTGTGCGCCAACTCGCCGTACTGGTGCGGCCGGGACACCGGGTACGCGAGCTGGCGCAGCATCAGCCTGCAGCGCTGGCCGGTCGCGGGGCCGCCCCCGTACTTCACCGACGCCGGGCACTACGACGCGACCGTCTCCCGGCTGCTCGACACCGGTGCCCTGGTCGACCAGGCGACCCTGTTCTGGGACATCAGGCTCTCCCACCACCTGCCTACGGTGGAGCTGCGCGTCCCCGACGTGCCGCTCACCGCGGCCGGCTCGGCCCTGCTGGCCACGCTGGCCCGCGCCCTGGTACGCCAGGCGCAGCACGCCATCGACCGCGGCGACTCCGGACCTGTACTGGCGCCAGAGCTGCTCCGGGTGGCCTACTGGCGGGCCGCCCGCGACGGTATGGGCGGGGTCGCGCTCGACCCGCACACCGGGGCCACCCGCCCGGCACACGCGGCCGTCATCGATCTGTTCCAGCACCTGAGGCCATACCTCGGTGCCGACCACCGGCCGGCCGAACGGTGGCTGACGCGGCTGCTGGGTACCGGAAACGGCGCCACCCAGCAGCGCGCCGCCGGCCGGCCCCTCACCCGTGTGGTGGACCACCTGATCGCCACCACGGCGCCGCGCCGTGCCGCACCCGTCCGGGACCTGGCCGCCGACACACCGGCGAGCGCGTCCAGCGCCGACCCCCAGGTCAGCCCGACGCCTCGAGGAACTGCCGCATCAGCTGCTCCGGATCCTTCTCCGGCTCCGGGTGCGCCTTCGTCCGGGCCCTGACCGCGGCGTCAGGGCTCACGCAGCGACCGATGGTGGCCGACGTTGGCGATGGTGCGGACCACCACGTCGAGGTCGGAGCGGTCGGTGAGCAGCAGGGTGTCGGGGTAGCAGCCGGAGTCGGCGGCGTTGCCGTCGCCCCAGCAGGTACGGCTGCGCAGCGGCACCGTCGCGACGTACCGGGTGGCGGGACCGTAGTCGACGAGCCGGGCCTTGACCGCGGCCGCCGGCGCGTCAGCTTGAAGCCGTACCGTGACCGTCCCGGTGCCGGACATCCGTACCGGCGCACAGACCGGTGGTACGCGGCCCGGGCGGCCGGTTGACGTGCCTCACGCGCACACCTCGCTTCGCTCGGCGGCGCGCTCGCGCGCTGCTGAGCCGACTGGCTCGCTCGCTCACGCGGTAGTGCCGAGGATGGGCTCGGACTCCCGGATGCCTTCGTCACTGGGGGTGGTGCCGGCCAGGGCACGGTCCCGCTGGCGTTGCCGCAGCTCGCGGTGGGCCTCGGCGGGCCTGGGGTAGCCGTACCGCTCCCGTGCCTGGGCCGGGGTGAGGGTCTCCGGCCGCTCGGGCGGGACGCCGAGCAGCACCGGGGCGAGGACCGGCACGGTGCCGGGCGAGGCCATCCCGAGGAACAGCAGCTCGGCCCGCCGACTCAGGTGCACCAGCGCGAACCCGATCCGCATCAGCGGCACGACCAGCGCGTCGGCCACCCGGGGCTGCCGCAGCCCGGACAGCTCCCGCATCCAGCGCGGCATCGTGGCAACCGTCGCGGCACGCAACACCAGGCCGAACAGCCGGGCCAGGGGCCGCAGCACCCACGGTACGGGCGGCAGCATGATGTCGGCCCGCAGCAGGTGACGCATCGCGTCGCGGGCGATCTCCGAGCCCACCAGCTGTGGACGCATCGCCTCGAAGTAGGCCCGGATGCCGTCCCGGTCGCGGGGTACGTCGGCCGGGTCGCAGGTCTGCAGCTCGGCGGCGATCGCGCACTCCTCCCAGTAGCGCGCCTCCTCCTGCGGAGACAGTCTGCCGGGGCCGTACGTCTCGTAGGCGTACAGGATGGAGTGCCAGGCGGTGAGGTGGATCCACAGCTGGGACGCCGGATCGTTGGCGTCGTACGGCTGGCCGCTGTACGGCTCGGTCCCGACCGCCCGGGAGTGGACCTTGACCAGCACGTCGGCGGCCTTGGAGGTGGCGCGGGTATCACCGAAGGCGACCAGGGCGAAGTAGCGCAGCGTACGGTCGTACCGGGTACGCGGCCGGTCGTAGATGCCGTGGGTCTCGGTGACCGCGGCGACCAGCGCCGGGTCGAACTCCTCCACCACCACGGAGCGCTGGAATCCGATCGTCAGCGAGGTCGGGTAGCTCCACACCTTCCAGGTCATCGATTCCGGCCCGAAGAATCCGTAGTCCTCCGCGGGCTCGACATCGCTGCGTCGGGGAATCCTGATCGGTGCTGCCATCGATCCACTCCTGTCGCCGCGCCGTGAGGCGCTTGTCGCCGTTACGCAACCGAGGCACTTACTACGTTCACGTAGCAATATCCTACGATGGAGTAGCTTTGTCGATAGGGGCGCGCCTGGAACGTGTCCCCGACCACAGGGAGGACCAGTGGCCGGTACGCCCGCGCCCGCCGGTACGACGGTGCCCGCCGGTACGACCGTGCCCGCCGGTACGCCCGCGCCCGCCGGTAAGCCCGTGCCCGCCGGTACGACCGTGCCCGCCGGACGCAAGCGCCGCGCGTACGCACCGCGGGTGCCGGCCGAGCAGCGGCGCACCGAGCTGCTCGACGCCGCCCTCCACCTGGTCGTCACCCGGGGCCACGGCGCGGTCACCATGGATGCCGTCGCCGAGCGGGCCGGCGTCACCAAGCCCGTCGTCTACGGCCTGTACGCCAACCGCGCCGACCTGCTCGCCGCGCTGCTGCGGCGCGAATCCGAGCAGGCGCTCGGCCAGATCCTCGACGTGATACCCACCGACCTCGACCCGCCGCTCGACGTCGGCGAGGTGATCGCCGGGGTCCTCGACCGGTTCCTGGACGCGGTGCGCGCCGCCCCCGACCGCTGGTGCTGCATCGTGGTGCCGATGGCCGACATGCCACCGGAGTTCCACGCCGCCCGGGAGCGCGCCCGCGCGGTCGCCGTCACCCGGGCCGCGGCGCTCGCCCGCCAGTTGTTGGCCGCCGTCGGCGCCCCGGCCGAGCTCGACCCCGACATCGCCGGGCACACCGGCATCACGCTGTTCGAGATGGCGGCCCGGCTGGTGCTCACCGACCCCGACCGGTACCGGCCGGACCGGTTCACCGCGGCCCTGCGCGCCGCTGTCGGCCTGATCCGCTGACCCGTACCACCTAGTGCCCTGGGGGCACTGGTGACATCGGTCCGTACGGTCCGGGACCGACGGCCCTGCGCGCCCGGCCGGCCGCGGCGCGAGGCTGGACCCACAGCGGGACCCTGCTCCCCGGCCGCGGCGCGGTCACCGCTCGACAGCGGCCCGACGGTGAAGGAGGACGCCATGCGCGCCCGCGACATCATGAGCCGGCCGGTCTACACGGTGCGACCGGAGACCACCATCGAACAGGCCGCCGCGCTGCTCTCCGAGCACGGTTTCGCCGCCGCACCGGTGGTCGGCGAGTACGGTCAGCTGCTCGGCATCGTCGCCGAGTCCGACCTGCTGCGGCACCGGATACACGGCGTCACCCGGATCACCGGGGAAGACGCCCAACGGCCACCGCAGCTACCTGGTTTCCGAGGTGATGACCCGCGACGTGGTCACCAGGTCGCCGGATGCCGACCCGGCCGACATCGCGACCGTGATGCTCGACCGCCGGCTGCACAGCATCCCGATCGTGCAGCAGGACTACGTGGTCGGGATCGTCAGCCAGCGTGATCTGCTCTGCACCCTGGTGCGTACCGACGACACGATCACCGTCCACGTACAGCACCGGCTCGACGAGTACGCCGGCGGGCAGCGGCGCTGGACCGCCTCGGGTCACCGACGGCGTGGTGCAGGTCAATGGAGAGTTCGACGACGACATGGAGCGCCGGGTGGTCACCGTGCTGGCGCGCACCGTGGCAGGGGTGGTCGACGTCCAGGTCCCCCAGCCCGCCTGAGGTTCAAGCGGATCCGTTGCCGGTGCCGACCAGCCGGGTCGCCAGCACCGCGGCCTGGGTACGCCGCTCCAGCCCCAGCTTGGACAGCAGACTCGACACGTAGTTCTTCACGGTCTTCTCGGCGAGGAACATCTTCTCGGCGATCTGCCGGTTGGTCAGACCCTCCGCGATCAGCCCCAGGATCTTGCGCTCCTGCTCGGTGAGCGACGCGAGTTCCTTGGGCTGGTCGGGGCCACGCCGGATCCGCTCCAGCACCCGCTGGGTGACGGCCGGGTCGAGCAGCGAGCGCCCCTGGGCGACCGTGCGTACCGCCTCCACCAGGTCGGTGCCGCGTACCTGCTTGAGCAGGTAGCCGGCGGCGCCGGCCATGATCGAGGCGAACAGCGCCTCGTCGTCCTCGTACGAGGTCAGGATCAGCGCCCGGATCGTCGGGTCCACCGAACGGATGTCGCGGCACACGTCGACGCCGCTGCCATCAGGCAGCCGCGCGTCGAGCACCGCGACGTCCGGACGCAGTGCCGGTATCCGGCGGGCAGCCTCCGCCGCCGAGCCGGACTCCCCGACCAGCTCGATGTCGCCCGCCTGGCGCAGCAGCTCGGCGAGCCCGCGGCGGACCACCTCGTGGTCGTCCAGCAGATATACCCCAATCATATATACCTGTGTACGTGCTGCGGCCCGGTCGCCGCCAGGCCCGAGGTCACCAGCATCCCGGGACTTTCGACCCTCCGCCGGGCCGGCGAACGACACCATCCGCCCCCGGCGGCCCGCACCCGGGTGGGTCTTCCGCCGTGACCGCGCCGGCCAAAATCCCCTGCCGGCGCCCGAGAACCCCCGCCTAGCGTCGAAACGGAGGAGGTTGCCGACCATGACCCGATTGAAGATTTCTGACGTGATGACGCGCGGGGCGGTGGCGGTCCGGGAGAACGCGTCCTACCAGGAGATCGCCCTCACCCTCACCGAACACCGGATCAGTGCCGTTCCTGTGCTCGACGTCGCCGATCATGTGGTGGGCGTGGTGTCGGAGGCGGACCTGCTGCACACCCTCGAACTGCAGGGCGACGAACCCACCGGCGGCTGTTCCTGGGCCGCCGGCGCCGGGTGGCCCGCGACAAGGCACACCAGAACCACGCCAAGAGACTGATGACCTCGCCGGCGATCACGATCCTGCCCAGCGCCAGTGTGATCGAGGCGGCGCGGCTGATGGAAGCGCACGAGATCAAGCGGCTGCCGGTGGTCGACGACCTCGGGCGGCTGGTCGGGATCGTCTCCCGCCACGATCTGGTACGGATCTTCCTGCGCCCGGACACCGCGATCCGCGACGAGGTCATCGAGCAGGTGCTCCGCCGCACCCTGTGGGTGCTGCCCGGCGAGGTCAAGGTTGGAGTCCAGGGCGGCGTGGTGACACTCTCCGGCCTGCTCGAGCGCACCAGCATGATCGAGATCGCGCTGCGCCTCACCAGCACCGTCGACGGTGTGGTCGGGGTGATCAACCAGCTCACCGCGGCGTACGACGACACCCTGGAGCGTACGTACCAGGGGATGACGCACCCGCCGCTGCGGCCGGACAGCCGGCAGCCCACCGGGTCCGCGCCTGGCGACTGAACTCCGGCTCAGAGGCTGTCGTGATACCTCGGGTCGAGCGAGGCGGAGTCCAGGCGGCGATCCGGCAAGGCGGAGGTTTGCCCGGATACCGGTGTTGTATCCGGGTGAACCGACAACGCCGCCGGGCGTCGTCTGGGCCCGCCGCAGCCGGCGCGAGGTATC
>JBOGDE010000341.1:0-6193 GCA_050701695.1 Micromonosporaceae bacterium | reverse complement strand
GCATCGGCCGGGGAACGTACCGAGTACACGGTGCTCGCCGAGTCCGGCGTCTCCGGCGCCGCCGCGGTGGCCGCGATCGAGGCCGCCGGCGGTGAGGTCGTCACCCGCAACGACGCCGTCGGGATGTACCGCGTGGTCTCCACCGACACCGGCTTCGCCGCCGACGCCTCGCGCGCCGACGTACTGGTCGGGGCGGCCCGGCGTACCCCCATCGGGTACGCGCCGAAGGCCCGCGCCACCGCGCCGGACCCGACCGAGGCCGAGCACCGTACCAAGGCGGGTCGCAAAGGCCGTGGCACCGCCGCGAGCACCACCGCTGACATGGACCCGCTGGACGACAAGCTGTGGGGCCTGCAGATGGTGAAGTCCGACCAGGCGCGAAGGCACAACGCCGGTGACAAGCGGGTCAAGGTCGGCATCCTCGACACCGGGTTGGACGCCAGCAACCCGGATCTGGCGCCCAACTTCGACGCTGGCGCGTCCCGCAATTTCGCCAAGGACATCGAAGGCATCGACGGGCCCTGCGAGGTCGCGGGCTGCCTGGACCCGGTCGGCACCGACGACGGCGGCCACGGCACCCACGTCGCCGGTACGGTCGCCGCCGCCGCGAACGGCTCCGGCATCTCCGGTGTCGCCCCCAACGTGTCGCTGGTCGAGCTGAAGGGTGGCCAGGACTCCGGCTACTTCTTCCTGGAGCCGGTGGTCAACGCGCTCACCTACGCCGGCGACGCCGGGCTCGACGTGGTCAACATGTCCTTCTACGTCGACCCGTGGCTGTACAACTGCCTGAACGCTCCCGAGGACAACGCCGAGCAGAAGGCAGAGCAGGCGCTGATCATCGCGGGCATGACCCGGGCCCTGGAGTACGCCCACCACAAGGGTGTGACACTGATCGGCTCGCTCGGCAACGGCCACGAGGACCTGGGCGCGCCGCGTACCGACACCTCCAGCCCGGACTACCCGGACGGGATCGCGTACCCCCGGACCGTCGACAACGACTCCTGCTGGGACCTGCCGATCGAGGGCCCGCACGTTATCGGGGTGTCCTCGCTCGGCCCGTCCGGCACCAAGTCCGACTTCTCCAACTACGGCACCGAGCAGATCTCGGTCGCCGCGCCGGGCGGCTGGTTCCGTGACGGGTACGGCACGCCGGCGTTCCGCACCTCGGCGAACATGATCCTCTCCTCGTACCCGAAGAAGGTGCTGCAGGAGGAGGGCATGGTCGACGAGAACGGCGACATCGTGCCCGGCAACGAGCAGGACGTCTTCAAGGACTGCGACGCCGCCGGCAACTGTGGCTACTACACCTACCTGCAGGGCACCTCGATGGCCTCGCCGCACGCCTCCGGGGTCGCCGCGCTGATCGCCAGCGCGCACGGCTCGGGCTCCGGCGCCGGCTTCGGGCTGGCGCCGTCCAAGCTGGAGAAGCACCTCTACCGGACCGCCGCCAAGCACGCCTGCCCGACGCCGCGGCTGCAGTCGTACACCCGGGAGGGGCGTCCCGCGGAGTTCGACGCGTACTGCGACGGCGGCGAGAAGTTCAACGGCTTCTACGGGTACGGCATCGTCGACGCCTACGCCGCGGTGACCACCCCGCTCAAGTAATTTCCTCTGGTACGTCGAGCGACGGCCCCCGGAGTCTCCGGGGGCTGTCGTCGTGCATGTGGCTTCCCTGGCGCCTCGCCTTTCCCTGCCCTCGCCTCCCCGGCCCCTCGCCCGCTCCCAAGATCGGCGTTGGGGGAACGAAGGTGTCGCCTTGCGCGCGGTCTCGTTCCCGAGACGGTGATCTTCAGGAGGCACGGCGGGGGAGGTTGGGGGGAGCGGGAGGTTTGGGGGGAGGTTCTAGGCGAGGGCGCGGGTGATCTGGGTGGCGGCGGCAGCGACTTCGGGGCCGACCTGGTCGGTGTCGAGTGGGCCGAGTGAGACCACACCGACGCTGGCCTCCAGGCCGTCCACGCCGAGGATCGGGGCCGCCACGCCGTGGGCGCCGGGCTGCAACTCGCCGGCCGAGGTGACGTACCCGGATTCACCGTCCCGGCCGGCGATGATCGCGCGGCCTGCGGCGCCCAGCTCCAGCGGGTGCCGCGACCCGGTCCGGTACGCCACGTGAAACTGGGTCCAGCTCGGCTCCACCACCAGCAGCGCCAGCGCCTCGCCGCCGTCGGCGATCGTCAGGTGGGCGGTGGCGCCGGCCTTCTCGGCGAGCTGCCGCAGCGGCGTGAGCGCCGCGTGGGAGATCAGCGGCTGCGCCCGCTGCGCCAGCTCCAGCACCGCCATCCCGAGCCGTAGCCGGCCGCCGGCGTCGCGCCGCAGCAGCCCGTGCGCGGCGAGCGTGGCGACCAGCCGGTACACCACGGTACGGCCGACGCCGAGCCGGCTCGCCGCCTCGGTGATCGTCAGCCCGGCCGGGGTGTCGGCGACCAGGCTGAGCAGCCGCAGGCCCCGGTCCAGGGTCTGCGCGGTCTCCCGTCCGGTCACCGTCTCCACGCCAAGAACCTTACGGCGTCATGGATCGTCCAGGGGTTGTTCGATTTTTCGAGCGAGTGTACGGTTTTTCGTACACGGAGGTTGCCATGAACCTGTCCGAGCCGCTCGCCGATGTAAGCCCGTCCCTGCACGGGCGGGTGCTGTCCGTGCTCACCGCGGCCGACAAGCCGCTCACGGGCCGGCAGGTCGCCGCGCGGGTGTCCGGTACGCCACGCAAGTCCGGCGACTTCCACGCCCCACCGGGACGGAGCGTCTCCGGCACCCTCCGAGTGCTGAATCTGCTGGTGGACAGCGGCCTGGTGGACCGGGTCGACCATCCGCCGTCGGCGCTGTTCACCCTCAACCGGGACCACCTCGCCGCCCGGCACATCGTCGCGCTGACCGGGCTGCGTGAAGAGCTCTTCGACCGGCTCCGAGAGCTGATCGCGGGCTGGGAGATCCTGCCGGTCTCGGCGGTGGTCTTCGGCAGCGTCGCCCGCGGCGACTCCGGCCCCGACTCCGATGTCGACCTGCTCTTCGTACGCGACATCGACCACTTCCACCCCACCTGGTCCCACCAGCAGCTCGACCTCGAGCGCCACGTGTTCCGGTGGACGGGCAACCGCGTGGGTGCCGTCGAGTTCGACCGACCGGGTTGGGAGCGATCCGTTGCCCGTGGTGATCCGCTTGTCGACGAGATCGCCCGAGATGGCGTGATCTTGGTGGGCTCAGCCCCAGTGTCTGTTCCGTCCGCACATCGCTAACCCGATACGAATGGAGCCCCAAGTGAGTCCTGCCCGCCCGGCGAAACCGCACCATGCACCGCTGCATCTGGGGCGCGCCACGGAGTATGTCGCCGCAGCGAAGGTGACGCTCGACCAGCAACTACCCGAGGCGGCGGTGTCGAATGCCGTAATCGCGGCGATCCGCGCCTCCGATGCGATCTGCGTCGCCCGGCTTCGACAGCAGTGGCACGGCTCGGATCATCAGGGTGCCGCCGACCTGCTTGCTTTGGCGCTTCCAGACGAAGCCGCGGGGGCGATGCTGGCGCGATTGCTGAGGTTCAAGAACCGAGCCCAGTACGGCGTGGACGACTTTTCTGGGCAGGAGGCTCAGGAGGTGCTGGACCGGGCGGCGGAGCTGGTGGAGATGGCGCGACTGGTGGTGGCGGAGGCGGCGACGTGAGCGGGCCGCCGTTTTCATCGACCGATGTCGCGTGCAATACGCTTTGAGGGTGAGCCTGCAGCTGTACGACACCGCGACCCGATCCGTACGGGAGTTCGTCTCCCGAGAGCCGGGCAAGGTCGGCATGTACGTGTGTGGGCTCACCGTGCAGAGCGAGCCGCACATCGGCCACATGCGCTCGTACGTCTCCTTCGACGTGCTGCGCCGCTGGCTGGAGTACAGCGGCTACCAGGTCAGCCACATCCGCAACCTCACCGACATCGACGACAAGGTGCTCGCCAAGTCGATCGAGACGGGGCAGCCGTACTGGGCGATCGCGTACGCCAACGAGCGGCTGCTGGAGCTGGCGTCGGCGACGCTGGGCTGCCTCGACCCGACGTACGAGCCGCGGGCCACCGGGCACGTGTCCCAGATGCTGGAGCTGATCGCCAGGCTGGTCGACCGGGGCCACGCCTATCAGGGCGGCGACGGTGACGTCTACTTCGACGTGGCCTCCTACGACGGCTACGGTGCGCTCTCCAACCGGCGCGCGGACGACATGCAGCCCGCCGAGGACAATCCGGGCGCGGCCGGCAAGCGCGACCCGCGTGACTTCGCGCTCTGGAAGGGCGTCAAGCCCGGCGAGCCCGCCGACGCGTACTGGGACACCCCGTGGGGGCGCGGCCGGCCGGGTTGGCACCTGGAGTGCTCCGCGATGGCGCACCGCTACCTGGGCGAGGAGTTCGACGTCCACGGCGGCGGGCTGGACCTGGTGTTCCCGCACCACGAGAACGAGATCGCCCAGTCGAAGGCTGCCGGCTACGGCTTCGCCCGCTTCTGGATGCACAACGGCATGCTCAACCTCGACGGCGGCAAGATGAGCAAGTCCGACGGCAACGTGATCGACCTGCCGTCGCTGCTGGCCAGCTTCCGGCCGGTGGAGATCCGCTACTTCCTCGCCACCCCGCACTACCGCTCCACCGTGGAGTTCAGCGAGGAGTTGCTGGCCGACGCGGCGGCGGCGTACCGCCGGATCGAAGGGTTCCTGCGCCGCGCCGGTGAGCGCTTCGCAGACCTTTCCGGGGGTACGGCGCCCGGCGCTTTCACCGCCGCGATGGACGACGACCTCAACACCTCGAAGGCGGTGGCCGCGATCCACGACGTGGTACGGGAAGGCAACACCGCGCTGGCGGAGCGCGACGACGACGCGGCCCGGGGTGCGGCGGCGAGCGTGCACGCGATGCTGTCGGTGCTGGGTCTGAGTCCGCCGCCCGAGGACGCGGCCGGGCAGGGCGGCGAGCTGCGTACCGCCGTGGACGTGCTGGTACGGGTGGTGCTGGAGCAGCGGGACGCGGCGCGCGCCCGGAAGGACTGGGCCACCGCCGACGCGCTGCGCGACCAGCTCAAGCACTCCGGGATTCAGATCGAGGACACCCCGCATGGTCCGCGCTGGACGTTGGGTGGCGAACACTGATGGCCGGGAATTCGCAGCGCCGCGGTCGGCGTACCAGTAGCAAGAAGGGCCCCACGATCGGGTCCGGCGGCAAGCGACGGCAGGGCCTGGAGGGACGCGGCCGTACGCTGCCCGCCGCCGAGCGGCCGTGGCACAAGGCGTACGAGGGCGAGGACGTCCCGAAGCGCACCGCCTGGAAGCAGGAGAAGGAGCGCCGCAAGTCTGCCGCGGAGGGGCATCCGGCGCCTCGTAAGGGTGCCGGGCGGCCGGGGCCGCGTACCGTGCCGGGGCGCCGCGGCACGGTGCCGGACGACGCTCCGGAGCTGCTGGTCGGGCGCAACCCGGTGGTGGAGGCACTGCGGGCGCACATCCCGAGCACAGCGCTGTACGTCGCCAACAAGATCGAGCTGGACGACCGGATCAAGGAGGCGCTGCGGCTCGCCGGCGACCGCGGCATCGCGATCCTGGAGGTGAGCCGCGGCGAGCTGGACCGGCTCACCGGCGGTGTGCTGCACCAGGGGATCGGGCTGCAGGTGCCGCCGTTCGCGTACGAGCCGTTCGAGGACCTGCTCGCCACGGCGCTGGAGAGCCGGCCCGACGCGCCGCTGCTGGTGGCGCTGGACGGGGTCACCGACCCGCGCAACCTGGGCGCGGTCGTACGCTCCGCGGCGGCGTTCGGGGCGCACGGGGTGTTCCTGCCGGAGCGGCGCGCGGCCGGGATGACCGCCACCGCGTGGCGCGCCTCGGCGGGCGCGGCGACCCGGCTGCCGATCGCCAAGGTCACCAACCTGACCCGGGCCTTGAAGGCGTGCCAGGCCGAAGGCTTCGTGGTGGTCGGGCTCGACGCCGACGGCGAGCTCCCGCTGTACGAGCTGGAGGCCGCCGTCGACCCGCTGGTGCTGGTGGTCGGCTCCGAAGGACGCGGGCTCTCACGGCTGGTGGGTGAGACCTGCGACATCCGTACCGGGATCCCGATCTCCTCGGAGGTCGAGTCGCTGAACGCGTCGGTCGCCGCCGCGGTGGCGCTGGCCGAGGTGGCCCGCCGCCGCGCCGCCTCCGAGCTGCCGTCCGGTCCGCCCCCCGCGCTGACCTGAGCCCGGCGCGCTGAGC
>JBOGDE010000340.1:0-6194 GCA_050701695.1 Micromonosporaceae bacterium | reverse complement strand
GTGTGGGGGCACGAGGATCGTCCAGGTAATCCCGCTTGGGCATGGCGTCTCTCTACCACGCAGGCTCTCCGGCCGTCTCCCACACGGTGCTGAAGCTGTCCTCGTACACGGTGAACAGGTCCCCCGCACGTTTCAGGTGTACTGCTGGTGCGTGTGCCGCGATCCTTCCGTACACGTGTGGATTGACGAGCATGTCGTCATCGAACCGGTAGATCGAGTTGTACAGGGTCGTGCCGTGTATACGGATCGCGACGCCTGGAACGTCGGCCAGGGGACGGAAGAAGGCCATGGCGTGATCGATCTTCGCAGAGATGGTGTGGCGTCCGATTCCTTCATCGAGACTGCGGCGAATGACGGCCTCGCTGTCCCGGTCGCCGAAGAGTAGCCGTACGCGCGCGCCGTCCTGTGCTTTACGGCGCAAGGTGTCCAGCAGGTGGGGCTTCTCCGTGAGGAACATGCCGACGTAAACGAGGATGTCCACGTACGCGTTGGCCCGGTCCAGGAGGCGATCCCACAGCTCTGCCGGAACCGCGCCCCGGTGTGGGTAGACCGCCGCAACACCGTTGATCTCCCACCCGTCGTCGCGCCGGTCAGCGCCGGGCCAGAGGAACTCCCCGTCCTCCTTGAGCCGTTTCGCGATCAGGTACCGGGTACGCGGATGCGGCACCCTGCCAGCAAGCCATCTGCTCACGGTCTTGGGATCCCGCTCGGTGTACGTCGCGAGCTCCGTTGCCGATACCCGGTTGCGCGCCATGGCCGCGCGTAGCCGTTCGTTCGCCATGGCCTCTCCCTGGGCAGGTGACGTTTAAGCGTACGGGTATACGTCCCCAAACGTCACCTGGATGGGGTTCACCGCGTCACGCTGCGCGATGTGTGCTGTACGCAACGGCGGCAATCGCGGCTGTGACAGAGGAAGGGACACCTCGAATGCCACATCAGCGGACACACACATATCAGGTGCGTCCATCCATCGGCGGGCCGCCCGTGTTGAGCATGACAGTGGACCGGACGGAGCTGACACTCACGGTCACGGTAGCGCGTGGTGCTTTGACGATGGACGTACCGACCGCGAGGGCGATGTGGATCTGCCTGCAGGAGGCGATGTACGAAGGTCGGTCGCTGCGTCCCGACGGGCCGATGCTGACCCTGCAGTGCGATCGGGGCACCGGCCGCCCGATCACGGTACGGCGCGACGGCTGATGAGCAGCTTGTCCGGCGCGCGCCTCGCCCGCTACGCCCGGGAGCAGATCCGGGCCGCTGATGTGATCCTGGCGTACCACGGTCCGAACGGACCGCTGTGTTCCTGCGGTCGAGTGCTGCCCTGCTCGGCGGCGTTCGCGGTCACCCGCCGGCGTTCGCACTTCCTCTGCGTACTCGCCAAGCGGCGGGCGCCGTACGATACGGAGCGTGACGGGGCAGATTGACCTTAATGCGGACCTCGGCGAGGGGTACGGGGTCTGGCAGCTAGGCGACGACGAGGCGCTGCTCGCGGTGGTGACCAGCGCGAACATTGCCTGTGGGTTCCACGCCGGGGACGCCTCCACGATCCGCCGGGCGTGCGCGGGTGCGGCGCGACGCAAGGTGACGGTGGGTGCCCAGGTGTCGTACCGGGATCTCGCCGGGTTCGGGCGGCGGCGGATCGACTACCAGCCCGACGAGCTGACCGACGAGGTGCTCTACCAGATCGGGGCGCTGGACGGGTTGTGCCGTCCCGAGGGCACCGGAGTCCGGTACGTCAAGCCGCACGGCGCGCTCTACCACGCCTGCGTCGACGACGAGGTGCAGGCCGCCGCGGTGGTACGCGCGGTCCGCGAGTACGACCCGGCGCTGCCGCTGCTCGCCGCCCCGGGCTCGGCGTTGCTGCGGCTGGCGACCGAGGCGGGGCTCAGTGCTGTCCCGGAGGGGTTCGCGGATCGCGCGTACACCCCGGAGGGTGGTCTGGTACCGCGGAGCGTGAGTGGCGCGGTGCTGCACGATCCCGAGCAGGTTGCCGACCGGGCGGTACGGCTGGCCCGTGACCACGAGGTGCGGGCGGTCGACGGCTCGGTGGGTGTGCTGACGGTGCGCTCGCTCTGCCTGCACAGCGACACCCCCGGCGCGGTCGAGTTGGCCCACCGGGTCCGCGCCGCTCTGGTCGACGCCGGCCTCACCCTCGCCCCGTTCGTCTAGTGTCCTGCGCCAGGAATTCGTTGGCGAATTCCGGCGCCCAGCCGGCGCCTCGCGGCGTTGTCGTCGTCGCCAATACAACACCGGTACTGGCTCCTCCTCCGCCTTGCGAGGCACCACCTGGACACCGGACTTCATCCACCAGTTCCTGGCGCAGGACACTAGCGTCCTGCGCCAGAGGGCTCACAGGGAGATTTGTGGGTGGGGGGCTTCACGTGGGTGATCGTTCGGATTAGCGTCCAGAGATGCGCAGCACGATGCACGACGTACCGCTGCTGGTCTCCCGCATCCTCGAGCACGGCTCGACGGTGCACGGCGAACGCAGCGAGGTGAGGACCTGGACCGGCGACGGCGTACGCCGCATGACGTACGCGGAGGTGGGGCGGCGCGCCGCGCAGCTGGCGCACGGTCTGCGTGACGAGCTGGGCGTCACCGGCGACCAGCGGGTCGGCACGCTGTGTTGGAACAACAACGAGCACCTGATCAGCTACCTCGCGGTGCCGAGCATGGGCGCGGTGCTGCACCCGCTCAACCTGCGGCTGCCCCCGGCGCAGTTGGCGTACGTGGCCAACCACGCCGAGGACAAGGTGATCGTCGTCGACAACACCCTTGTGCCGCTGCTGGCCGCGGTGCTGCCGCAGCTGACCACGGTGGAGCACGTGGTGGTGGTCGGGCAGGCCGACACGGCGCCGCTGGCCACCGCCGACAAGCCGGTCTACCTGTGGGACGAGCTGCTGGCTGGGCGGCCCGAGAGCTACGACTGGCCGGACCTGCACGAGACCGATGCCGCGTCGCTGTGCTACACGAGTGGTACGACCGGCAACCCGAAGGGCGTGGCGTACTCGCATCGTTCGATCTACCTGCACTCGATGCAGGTCTGCATGGCAGAGTCGTTCGACCTGGGCGCCGGCGACAGCACGCTCGCCGTGGTGCCGATGTTCCATGCTGGGGCGTGGGGGCTGCCGTACGCGTCGCTGATGTCCGGCGGCTCGCTGCTGATGCCGGACCGGTTCCTGCAGGCGGCGCCGCTCGCGGCGATGATCGCGGCGGAGCGGCCGAGCTTCGCCGGTGCGGTGCCGACGATCTGGGCGGACCTGCTGCGTCACCTGGACGAGAACCCGACCGACACCTCGTCGCTGAAGAACGTGGTGGTGGGCGGCTCGGCGTGCCCGCCGGCGCTGATGGAGGCGTACGACCGGCACGGGATCAACGTGATCCACGCCTGGGGGATGACCGAGACCTCGCCGCTGGGCTCGGTGGCGCGGCCCCCGGCCGGTCTGGACGAGGACGCCACCTGGCGGTACCGGCTCACCCAGGGGCGGGTGCCGGCCTCCGTACAGGCCAGGATCATCGGGCCGGACGGGCAGCCGGCGGCCACCGACGGCGAGGCGGTCGGTGAGCTGGAGGTACGCGGCCCCTGGATCACCGGTACGTACATCGGTGACGCGGAGCCGGATCCGGAGAAGTTCGACGACGGCTGGCTGCGTACCGGTGACGTGGGCACGCTGTCCTCGGACGGCTTCCTCACGCTGACCGACCGGGCGAAGGACGTGATCAAGTCCGGCGGCGAGTGGATCAGCTCGGTGGAGCTGGAGAACCATCTGATGGCCCATCCCGCGGTGACCGAGGCGGCGGTGATCGCGGTGCCCGACGACCGGTGGGACGAACGCCCGCTGGCCGCGGTGGTGCTCGCCGAGGGCGAGACGGTCGGCGCTGAGCAGCTGCGGGAGTTCCTCGCCGACAAGGTCGCGAAGTGGCAGCTTCCGGAGCGGTGGTCGTTCGTCAACGAGGTGCCGAAGACCAGCGTCGGCAAGTTCGACAAGAAGGTGCTGCGCGCCCGGTACGCCGAAGGCGGCCTCGACGTCAGCGTGGTGGGCTGACCGTACGGTCAGCGTTTGTGGCTGACCGTACCGCGGGAAAGTTCTGGGCCTTTTATCCCTTTAACGGGGTTACGGGAGTATTTCTGCGACCACGTCCCGTGAACGGGTCTTGTGCGGTATGCACGGACTTCGATACACCTGCCGAGTTGCTTGAAATCCATTGCTGGCCGCGATCACCGCGGCTGGTGGAGACCTCGGGGGAGTATCCATGGGGATGGCGCATCGGCGGATCCGCCGGACCATGGTGGCGGGCATCGCCGCACTGGTCATCGGGTTCACCTCGTTTGGCGTACTCGGCGTTACACAGGCCGAGGCAGAGACCAGCTACGGGGGCAAGATCACCCGTGACGAGGTCATGAAGCGGGCCAAGACCTGGCTCGGCAAGGTCTGGTACTCGCAGACCAACTGCTACAAGCGCGGCAAGCCGCCGTGCAAGGCGCCCAGCTACCGAACCGACTGTTCCGGCTACGTGTCGATGGCGTGGAAGCTGCCGTTCTCCCGCTACACCGGCAACCTGCGCGAGGTGACGCACAAGATCGCGCGCAGCAGGCTCAAGCGCGGCGACATCCTGTTCCGCCGCGACGGCAGCGTCCAGCACGTGGCGCTGTTCGTACGCTGGGCCGGCGGCGGCCGCCCGGTGGTGTGGGAGGAGTACAGCTCCGGGCACACCGCCGAGCAGCGCACCTGGAGCAAGTCCTGGGCGTCGACGTACACGGCGTACCGGTACGACAAGATCGTCGACTCGAAGCCCAAGCCGAAGCCGACCAAGCCGAAGCCCAAGCCGACCAAGTCCAAGCCGAAGCCCACGTCGACGCAGCCGAAGCCGACATCGACCAGGCCGAAACCGACCGCGTCGGCCTCACCGTCACAGTCGCCATCGGAGTCGCCGTCGGAGTCTCCCAGCGCGTCGACGGCACCGCCCGGCGATACGCCACCTCCGCCGACCGAGTCCCCGGTAGAGCAGCCGACACCGGAGCCCACCAGCACCGAACCGCAGCTGCCCGAGACCGGCACCGGGCCGGTGGCGCTGCTGGGTGGCTTCGGTGGCGGGATGCTGCTGCTCGGCACGGGCCTGCTGTGGTGGGCCGCGCGACAGCGGTACCGCGGACTACGGCGTCACCCGATCTAGTAGCTCGACCAGAAGGCCCCGCCGACCGGCGGGGCCTTCTCGTTGTCCGTGGCCCGAGGCTGTCCGAAGGCTGGGCGACGCCGACGAGCGTCCGGTGGCTGGGCGACGCCGACGAGCGTCCGGTGGCTGGGCGGCGCCGGCGAGCCGGGCCCGGGGTGGCTGGTCCGGATCAGGCTGGGGTGGCCTCACCGGTGGCGCCCTCCGCGTCGGCCTCGGCCGCCTCGGCCTCCGCCGCCTCGGCGGCGGCCTTCGCGGCGAGCCGGTCCGCTTCCCGCTTCATGGAGCGCCGGATCTCCGCCTCGGCCTCCACCCGGCCGACCCAGGTGGCGCCCTCCACGCTCTTGCCGGGCTCCAGATCCTTGTAGACCTCGAAGAAGTGCTGGATCTCCAGCCGGTCGAACTCCGGCATGTGGTGGATGTCGCGCAGGTGCTCCTGCCGCGGATCATCCGCCGGTACGCAGAGCACCTTGTCGTCGCCGCCCTTCTCGTCCCGCATCCGGAACATCCCGATCGCCCGGGACCGGATGAGTACGCCGGGGAACGTCGGCTCCTGCACCAGCACGAGCGCGTCCAACGGATCGGAATCCTCGCCCAGGGTGTGTTCGATGAAGCCGTAGTCGGCCGGGTACTGGGTGGCGGTGAAGAGTGTCCGGTCCAGTCGGATCCGGCCGGTTTCGTGGTCGATCTCGTACTTGTTCCGGTGGCCCTTCGGAATCTCGATCGTGACGTCGAACTCCACGAGCGTCCCCTTTGTACGTTGTGCCCTACGTCATACCTGGGTAGTGCCCCGGCGCTGGGAGGTGCGCGTGACCTGGCGTACCCGGATCACCGCACTGCCGACTAGTGTCGCCCATGCGTGACGGACGCGGGGAGGAGGGCCGCATGGGGAGGCCTGGCCCACACGAGGGCGGTGACCTGGTCGGCTGGGAGCAGCCGGCGCGGGGTCGTGCCCGGGTGCCGCTGTCGCCGCCGGCCAGCCCCGAACCGGGCGCCGACCCGCCCGCGCCGCGCCCCGGGAC
>JBOGDE010000339.1:0-6207 GCA_050701695.1 Micromonosporaceae bacterium | reverse complement strand
CCGGTACCGAATCGCTCCACCGTCCCGGTCCGGTTCGGCGATCTCGGTACGGAAGGCGATCACGCCTTCCAGCCCAGGACGGAAGCCGTCGTCAAGCGTCTGGTCATTCGCCTGCTGTGTCATCTAGAGGCTCCTCGCCATACCCGGTACGGTCGGTCATCGGCGAGGCAGTGGATCGCCGCAACGCCGCGTCTCATTCAATGCTCTGGCTATTCACCGTTGCAAGCACAGGTTTCAGCCGTGTCGCCGTGCTCTCGCTGGGTGGATCGCGCTCACCCTGCACTCTGATTGGTGAATCGGGCAATTCGAGATGCCGTGTTGTCGGTCACGTCTCATCCGATGGGCTCATCCATATCTGACACTGTTGTGCGTAGGTGGGCAACAGGTCGCACATCTGCCGGGTGATATCTCGGCCATTACGCAGCTCAGTCCTCGGCATCGCGGAAGGCGCGTAGGGATCGGGCCTCGAGTTCGTTGAGGAGCTCGCGGAGTCGGCGGGCGTTGTCGAACCAGGGCTGGTAGCGCTGGGCTTGCTCCTCGGTCATGGTCCGGGTCTGGGTCTTGCCGGCGACGGTGCGGGTCCAGTGCCAGTAGGGGCCGTGCAACACCGGCGGATCGGCTTTGCAGCGGCAGGTCGTTTTGCCGCAGCGCATGTAGCGGCGGGCCAGCGTCCCCGGGAGGGCGTAGTCGGCCTCGGTGAACGCAGCCATTGACGGGGTGGGCTGCGGGGTGTCGCGCCCAGTTCGACGGGCGGCCAAGTGGCTGACTCCTCCGCGTGTCGTGTCCTTCGGTTGACAACCGAAGGATAGCGTGGGTTGTGCTGAACGCAACCCCGACCGGAGGGTGTCGTGATGAACAGATCGATCGAGCCGACCGATCCGAGCGAGCTCGGGTTGGCTTCACAGGTGCTGGGTGGGCTGCCGATCATCAACGCGGTGGCCGACCGGCTCGGGCTGCCCGCGCTGCTGGCGGCGGCGTTGCCCGACGGTGACGCCCGGGTGAAGGTGAGCTCGGCGGCCGCGATCAGGCTGGTGGTGACGAACCTGGTGCTGGGCCGCGAACCGCTCTACGGCCTGGGTGAGTGGGCCGCCCGCTACGACCCCGCCTTGCTCGGCCTCACCGTCAGCGAGGTGAGTGCGCTCAACGATGACCGGGTCGGTCGGGCGTTGGAAGCGTTGTTCGACGCCGACCGGGCCAGTCTGCTGACCGCGGTGGTGCTCCGTGCGGTCAGCGAGTTCAGCATCGATACCGACCAGCTCCACAACGACTCCACCTCGATCTCGGTGCACGGCGTCTACTCCGACGCGGTCGGCACCCTCCGCGGCGGTCAGTCGACCCCGGTGATCACGTGGGGTCACAGCAAGGACCACCGCCCGGACCTCAAGCAGCTGGTCTGGATCCTCAGCGTCAGCGCCGACGGCGCGGTCCCGTTGGCCTACCGGCTGGCCGACGGCAACACCGTCGATGACCCGACGCACGTGCCGACTTGGGACGGTCTGGTCGGGCTACTGGGCCGCACCGACTTCCTCTATTCGGCCCAGTTCACGGTTATGTGCAGTTCTGCTGGAGGTGCGCGTTCGGCACGGCGATTGCGTGTCGCTGGACTGCGCATAATCACAGGCCTTGGAGGAAGGCGAGGAGGTCGTCGCCTGGGCGGAACCGTGCCGGTGTTGGGCTGGGGTCGTCCAGGCGCCGCAGGACTGCTTCCTTGGCAGCCAGGTCGGCTTCGAGGTACTGGTGGGTGACGGCGGGGCTGGAATGTCCGAGCCACAACGCGATGACGGCGAGATCGGTGCCCGATTCCAGCAGGTGCATGGCCGTGGAGTGACGCAGCGTGTGGGGTGAGACGTGCAGTCCGCGCAGGGACGGGCATGCCTGTTCGGCGACGGCGACGGCGCGGTTGAGCCGGTCGCGGACGCCGGAGCGGGTCAGCGGTGCGCCGGCGCGGTTGGGGAACACCGGCGCCTGGGGCGTAGGGCTGATCTTGTCCAGCCAGCCGCGGAGCTCGGCGGCGGTGTTGGTCCACAACGGTATGACGCGTTCCTTGCGGCCCTTGCCGTGTAGGTGCACGGCGGCCTGCCGGTCCACCAGCACGTTACGGACTTGTAGGCCGGTGAGCTCGGATACGCGGGCACCGGTGTTGTAGGCGGTCGCGAGCAGGACCGCGTCGCGGTGCCCGCTCCAGGTGCCGCGGTCGGGGGCGGCGAGGATCGCGGTGACCTGTTCGCGGGTGAGGTAGCCGAGCACGGGCCGGTCGAACCGTTTGGCTGGGATCGCCAGCACCCGGGCGGTGATCGGCAGCGCGGTCGGGTCGCGCAGTGCGGCGTAGCGCATGAACGAGTGGATCGCGGCGAGGCGGGCGTTGCGGGTACGCGGCCCGTTTCCCCGTTCGGACTCCAGGTGCTCGAGGAAGTCCAGCACCAGTGGTGCGTCCAGGTCGGCCAGGCACAGCGCCGAGGGTTGTTTGCCGATGGCCCGCTCGGCGAATCCGAGGAGGAGTTCGAACGCGTCGCGGTAGCTTTCGATGGTGCGGGCGCTGGCGCCTTTCTGGCCGATCAGCCGGCGGAGGAAGAAGTCCTGAACGAGCACCGGAAAGGAGATCGTCGGTGCTCTCATGACGCACCCGCGTCCGGGCGCGTCACGTAGGTCTCGAATCGGTCGGCCACGATGCTCATCAGCTCGGGCACGGCGGTGAGGTACCAGTAGACGTCGGAGACCACGACGTGGCCCAGGTAGGCCGCCAGGACGGCGATCTTGCGGTCGACGTCGGCGCCCTGGGCTTGCCAGAGCTGGATACGCCGCACCACCATCTGATGGCGCAGGTCGTGGATGCGTGGTGTTCTGGTGCGCCCCTGGGCGGTCCAGCCGAGCCGCTGCCGTATCCGGCAGAAGGTGCTGCTGACGGCGTCGTAGCTGAGGTGGCCGCTGTTATCGGTGCGGAAGAACGCGTCCTCGTCGCTGGCCGGGACGCCGCGGTGTTGATCTCGTCGGGTGGCGTAGGCGCGCAGCGGTTCCAGAGCGCTGGGGTGCACCGGCACCAGCCGTGTCCTGCCGCCCTTGCCGGCACGCACCGCGAGCACACCGTGGACCAGGTCGACGTCGTCAACGGTGAGTGCCAGGGCTTCGGAGATCCGCAGCCCGGTGCAGGCGAGCAGACCGAACAGTGTGGCGTAGCAGTGCGGGCGCAACCCCCCGACCGGTGTCAGGGCGGACGCGGCCCGCAGCAGGGCCGCGATCTCGGCCTCGGAGTAGACGTGCGGCGGCTTGCGCCGGCTCGTGGGGACGAGCAGCCCCGTCGGGGGGATCTCGGTGCCGCCGTCGAGGGCGGACAGGTGACGCAGCAAGCCCCGCACCACCGACAGCCGCCGGGCACGGTTGCAGGGATCGGGCGAGGATGTCGATGTTGCCCAGTCCACGCTGGCCGTCAGTGGGACGGGGCCGTGATGTCCACGGCGGTCGAGGTAGCCGGCGAAGTTCCGCAGATACCTCGCTTGCCCCTGCAGCTGGTAGCCCAGACCGCGGCGCATCTCGATGTAGTCCTCGACCAGGGATGCGAAGGTGCCGGTCATGGCGTCACCTGCGGCCAGGGCAGCGCGGCCTCACGTAACGCCGCGACGTCGACCTTGGCGTAGATCGAGGTCGTGATCAGCGATCGGTGGCCGAGCAAGTCCGCGATCTCCTTCAACGTGGCCCCGTGTGTGAGCAGGCCGGTGGCCAGCGAGTGGCGCAGCAGGTTGGCCCCGCGCATCGGTGCGTCCATCTCCGCGCTGCGTAACGCCCGGGCAACGGCGTCGCCGACGATCTGGCGGCTGATCGGCGCCCCGGTTCGCTGACGATGCAGCACGAATACCTGCCGGGCCCGGGTGCCGGGGCGCCCGTGCTGCAGGTAGGCGGCCAGCGCTGCTCCCAACTCGTGCGGCAGCGGCAACAGCCCGCCGTGCCCGGTCTTGCGGGTGCGGACATGCACGGTGGCGTTGCGCCAGTCGATGTCCTCCAGGCGTAGTCGCGCGACCTCGCTCGCCCGCAAGCCCAGGCGTGCCACACACAGCAGGATCGCCCGGTCGCGCAGGCCCCGCGGAGAGGAAGAATCCAGCGAGGCGATCAGGTCGGCGAACTGTGTCGCGTCCAAGTGCCGCGGCAGGCGAGTGTCCCGGCGGTGCGGCGCCGTCGGGACCGCGTCCTCGAGCCGGTCGGCGCGCAGACCCACCGCGCGCAGGAACCGGAAGAATGAGCGCAGCGAGGTCGCCACGAGCTGAACGGTCGCCGGGCGATACCGTCGCGTCGCCGCGTGAATGAACTCCACGACGTCACGCGCGCAGATACGCCCGGGGTCCACCGGGCCGTCCCCGAACACCGTCTCCAAGAACGCGCGCACGAACCTTCCGTAGTTGTGCCGGACTTCCGGGCAGGTGCCCCGCGTACGGGACAGATGTCCGTCGAAGGCCGCGAGCACGGTATCCGCCGTCAACGGATCACGAACTGTCATGAGTTGCTCCTTTCGGGTCGATCCGGTCCCGAGGAGCGTCGCGGATTATGTGCAGCTTCTGGTAGGACTGGCGAACCTCAACCCCAGCCCCCGCAGCGGTTCACATGTGCCGACGCTGCGGCACTGCGCATAACGCTGGACTGGGCCGAATAGAGGTTATGTGCAGCTGCACATAACCTCTACGTCGCGGACTCCAAGCTGTGCTCCCGCACCGCGATGAGCCACATCGACAGTCGCGGTGGCCGGTTCGTCACCGTGATGCCGCGCACCCGCGCCGAGGACGGCGCGTTCCGCAAGCACCTGCAGACCCACCCGCCGGTCTGGACCGAAGCCGCCCGCCGCCCCGGCAAGCGCCTCGGCGATCCGGACGAGGTCTACTCCACCACCCCGGCGCCGCTGCCCTCAGCCGAGGGGTATCGGATCGTGTGGGTGCACTCGACCGCGAAGGCCAGCCGCGACGCCCACGCCCGAGCCGCCAGCATCGACGCCGGCGTCACCGCGATCGAGGCCCTGGACGTGAAACTCGCCGGACCCAGGAGCCGGTTCAAGACCCGCGTCGCGGTCGAACAAGCCGCCACCGACGCGCTCACCGACACCGGCGCCGACCGGTGGGTCACCGCCACCGTGACCGAGACGACCAGCAAGACCTACAAGCAAGCCCGCGCCGGCCCGCCCCGGACCCAACACCAGCTACCGCGAGATCACCACCACCCATTTCACCGTCACCCACGACATCAAGCTCGACACGATCCGCTACGACGCCGCCAGTGACGGCTGCTTCCCACTGATCAGCAACGACCGGCTGCTCAGCGACGCCGAGGTCTTGGCGGCCTACCGCTACCAGCCGAACCTCGAACGCCGCCACCACCTGCTCAAGAGCGTCCAAGACGCCGCCCCCGTGCCGCTCCACAACCCAGCCCGGATCGAGGCACTGTTCTGCTGCCAGTTCCTGGCCCTGCTCATCAGCGCGCTCATCGAGCGCGAGGTCCGCACCGGCATGCAGCACGCCGACCTCGCCAAGATCGGGCTCTACCCAGAGTTCCGGAACTGCACTTCGCCCTCCACCGAACGGATCCTGGAGATCTTCGCGACCGCCGGCCGCCAACTCCACCACGACGGCGTCCTGGTGAAGACCTTCCACCCCGAACTCACCGCCCAACAACAGCAGGTCCTCGAACTCATGGACCTCACCCCGAGCGTCTACACCCAGCTCCCATAATCACCGTGATATCCCGCGCGAGATGTGCGGAACGTCAGTCAAGAAGTCGGTCGCCTTGTCCTGTGCGAGACCGATCCGCAGCTGTTGCGAGAAGCTGCGTGCGGCGAACCCACACTTCGCGAGAAGGCCGTAGAACGCAACCAGCGCCCATCCCCAGCGGTTGTGAGCGCTGAAGTCTCGCGGGTCCGGCTCGGTGAAGTCCGCGGCGCGGAAGCTCTTCGCGTAGTTGGTGTTGACGGGGGCGGTGGCATCACTCACCAGGCTCCACGCGGCATCGAGAACGTCGCGGTCATAGAAGTTGAGCCGCAAAGTCTTCTCCCGCGAATCCGACGGGTCCGGCTCAACCTTGTAGATCCTCACCGTGCTGTCGTCGTCTCCGAGCAGGCGAAGTCCCGTGCCGTCCTGCTTGTTGACGTTGGCGTACTCGCCCTGAGGGTCGAAGATCAGCTGGCCGATAGAGCGCTGGTGCTCGGAGCCGTAACGGTGCACGGCCGTTACGAGG
>JBOGDE010000338.1:0-6207 GCA_050701695.1 Micromonosporaceae bacterium | reverse complement strand
CCGCCACCCTCCGCGCCGAGCTCGCCGTCACCCGAGCCCACTACAACGGCGTCCGGCTTCACCAAGGGATCGGCTACGTCACCCCCGACGACGAACACCAAGGACGAGGAGAAGCCATCCGCAAGGCCCGCCAAGCAGGCCTCGAACAAGCCCGACTCCAGCGGCTTGCCACCCACCGCCAGGACCGCCAGACTCGACCCACCCAGGACCCCGACGATGTTGGCTAATACAACGCCAAAAGGCGTCACGAAGTCAGAAACACGTCAGGTCGATGCTGGACGGTGAATAAGAGGTCAGTAGGTCCACCATCTGGGGTGCTGGGATCAGTGACGTGGTCTCGCAGTTGACGATGTGCGGTTGATCTTCCCGGGTGTCGATCCACAGCTTGGTGAAGCATGCCCGGTTGAGGAGCTTGCGGGTTTCGTCGTCGGCTTGGGTGTAGAGCTGTTGTGGGTATTCCAGGAGCTCCAGGAGCAGGTGGCTGCCCTGTTCGAGTTCGTCGGTGCGAACGTCGTTGAGCTGTTCGTCGATGCCACCCGCGCCGGGGCATCGGCCCGACACCCCGAGTAGCGACCTACCAGTATCCTGCGTGACCCGAGGGGGTAATGGCATGCACGGGTCCAACACCTTACGTACGGCGAGCCTGGCCGCGGAGCCTCGCGACACCAGGCGGATGACCGTGGTGGTCTTCGACCGGATGTCGATGGGCATCCTGTCCTTCGCGTTCGGCGTGTTCGACATGGCGGCGCAGTTCGGCGCAATGCCGGATCTCGACCTGCGGGTCGTCGCCGGTGAGCCGGACGCGGTGATCCGGGGCGGCGACCTGAGCTGCCCGGTCCGGTACGACCTGGACATCATCCGCGACGCCGACCTGGTGGTCGTACCCAATTGGCGGAACCCGGCCCAGCAGCCGCCCGAGAGCGTGCTGGAGGCGCTGCGGGTGGCTCACGCCCGGGGGGCCAGGGTGGCGGGGCTGTGCTCCGGAGTGTTCGTGATCGCCGCGGCCGGCCTGCTCGACGGCCGCCCCGCGACCACCCACTGGGGGCTGGCGCCGGCTCTCGCGGAGATGTACCCGAAGATCGACGTACGCGCCTCCCAGCTGTACGTCGACGACGGCGACGTGCTCACCGCGGGCGGTGGCGCCGCAGGGATGGATCTGGGACTGCACCTGATTCGCACGATGTACGGCGCGGAGGTGGCGAACACCCTCGCCCGCGGCATGGTGGTGCCGCCGCACCGCCCGGGCGGGCAGGCGCAGTTCATCCAGTCGCCGGTGCCCGACGCCGAGGAGGACCCGGTCAGCGAGACCATGACCTGGGCCCTGGGGCAGCTCGACAAGGTGCTGCCGGTGGACCTGCTGGCGCGGCGTGCCCGGATGAGCCGGCGGAATTTTGATCGGCGGTTCCGGGAGATCACCGGCGCCACCCCCGCGAACTGGCTCACCCACCAGCGCGTGATCCGGGCGCAGCAGTTGCTGGAGTCGACACAGCTGCCGATCGACGACATCGCGAGGTACTGCGGTTTCTCCACCGCCGCCGCGCTCCGCCCGCACTTCCGGAGACTGGCCGGGGTGGCGCCGGTGACGTACCGCGAGACCTTCGGCGAGCCTGGCTGAAACCCACCGCCGGATGGCCTGATCGCTCGTTACGCCCCGCTCCGGGCTCCCGAAAGCTAGAGGCATCACCGCACAACACACACACGGGAGACCGACATGGCTGACAACGTAATCACCGAGTTCCGGATCGACGTACCCCAGGAGGCGCTCGACGACCTGCGGGACCGGCTGCTGCGTACCCGCTGGACCGAGGGCGAGCTGCCCGAGGCGGACTGGAGCCGGGGCGTACCGACCGGCTACCTGCGCGAACTGGTCAGCTACTGGGCCGACGGGTACGACTGGCGCGCCCAGGAAGCCCGGATCAACGCGTACCCGCAGTTCACCACCGAGATCGAAACACCACCGTGCACTTCCTGCACGTACGGTCCCCCGAGCCGGACGCGCTGCCGCTGATCCTCAGCCACGGCTGGCCCGGATCGGTCGTGGAGTACCTCGACGTGATCGGACCGCTGACCGACCCGCGGGCCCACGGCGGCGACCCGTCGCAGGCGTTCCACCTGGTCATCCCGTCACTGCCCGGCTTCGCGTTCTCGGGTCCGACCCGCGACGCCGGCTGGGACGCGGCCCGGATCGGCCGGGCGTGGGCGGAGCTGATGCGCCGCCTCGGGTACCAGCGGTACGGGGTGGCCGGCAACGACGCCGGCTCGATGATCTCGCCTGAGGTCGGGCGGGCCGATTCGGAGCACGTGGTGGGCGTACACGTCACGCAGGTGTTCGCGTTCCCGACCGGCGACCCGAGCGAGTTCGAGGGCTTCGGCGAGGAGGAGTACCGCCGGCTCGGCAAGCTGCAGCACTTCATGGACGACCACTCCGGCTTCAACAAGATCCAGGCCACCCGGCCGCAGACCCTCGCCCCGGCGCTCGCCGACTCCCCGGTGGGTCAGCTGGCGTGGAACCTCGACGTACTACGCGGCTTCGGTGAGCAGCCGTGGGAGATCGAGAAGGTGCTCGACGCCGACTTCATCCTGACCAACGTGATGCTCTACTGGCTGACCAACACCGCCGGCTCCGCCGCGCGCTGGTACTACGACTCCGCCCACGCGGAGCACCCGACCGCGCCCGCGACCACGCCGACCGGGGTGGCGGTGTTCCCGAACGACTTCCTGTCGATCCGACCGCTGGCCGAGCGCTACCACAACATCACGCACTGGTCGGAGTTCGACCGCGGCGGCCACTTCTCCGGCACCGACGCACCCGACCTGCTCACCGCTGACCTGCGTACGTTCTTCCAGACCGTGCGCTGAGCGAGGCCGTACCGGCGCCGGGGTCACCACGACCCCGGCGCCGCCGTGTCGCCTGTGTGCCCTGCCAGGGGGACCGCACACGGCAGAATCGAAGCCCGTACCCAGTGGCACATCGTTCTCAGCGGAGCAACCATGCCTGGCATCGCACCCACAGCTTCACCGCGTGTGACCGACCGCCGCGTGCTGCAGATGCGGCGCCCCCGACCCTGACTCCGTGGCACTCGCTGAATTCCCGGCTCGCCGCACCCGCGGAGCTACAGGTCACGATCTTCCAGGAGCTGGACGAGGCAACCCGGCACTAGTAGTAGCTGTCGATCGGCTGGCGCGCCTCGTCGAACAGCGCCGGCCCCTCGTACCGCACCGGGGGCAGCGGCGGGGTGATCGGCTTGACCTTCTCGAACTGTTCTGCGGATAGGGCGTACACCACCCGGCCGAGGCCGGACCGGTTGATCGCGGTCTCGCACATCGGGCAAGGCTGGCAGCTGGTGAACATCGTGGTGGCGGCCGCCACGTCAGGGGCGAGTTCCCGAGCGGCCCAGCGGGCCAGCTTCAGTTTCGGGTGGGCGGTGATGTCCGAGTCAGAGACCACGGTGTTGTGGTCCTCGATCAGGACGATGCCGTCCGCACCGACCAGCAACGAGGCGAACGGCCTTTCGCCGGACGCCCCGGCCTGGCTGGCGAGTTCCACGGCACGGCGGAGAAACTTCTCGTCGTCGGGGGTCATCAGTCCTCCTGGGATCTGTGGTACGCGGCGACGGCCGCCAGTGTCCGCCAGGCACGGTCGGGCTGGCGGATCTCGCTCAGGTCGCCGTTGAACGGATCGAGCACCACCGTCTCCGCGCCGACCAGACGGATCTGGTCGAGGTCGGCGATGATCTGGTCGATGCTGCCGACACCGGCGAGCCGGTCCGGGGCGGTGACCGCTTCTGGGGTCTCCCGCAGTGCGATGCGCGGCATCAACGCGGGCGCCGGCCGGCCCAGTTCATCGGCGGTGGCCTTCAACCGCCCGGCTGCCTCAGCCAGCCATCCGGGCGTGAACCGCAGCGGGTGCCAGGCGTCACCGTGCAGGACCGCGCGACGGAGGCCGGCGTCGCTGTTGCCGCCGACCCAGATCGGGATCGCGCCCATGTCGTAGTCGTCGGTGTTCCGCCAGGCGTCGCGCATGGCCTGCAGGTACTCGTCGGTCAGCGCGCCGCGCCGCCGGAACGGCACGCCGAGCGCCTCGAACTCCTGCCGGGCCCAGCCGACGCCGACGCCGAGGACGAGCCGTCCGCCGCTGAGTCGGTTGAGGTTCGCCGCCATCCGGGCGGTGAGCAGTGGGTGCCGGTAGGGGACGATGAGCACCGTGGTGCCCAGCCGGACCCGGCGGGTCACCCCAGCTAGCCAGGACAGTGTGGTGAACGGCTCGTAGAATGGCGCCGGATACTGCTCGGCCACGTCCGGGGTCACCGCGATGTGGTCGGAGACCATCAGCAGGTCGAAGCCGAGGCCCTCGACCGTCTGCGCCCACTGTCGCAGCATGTCGGGGTCGGTACCCGGGGCGAAGTTCGGTACGTTCACACCAATTTGCACGGCTCCCACATTAGCTCCATGGCCGAGAATCTTGACGCGATCGATTGGTCCATCCTGACCGAGTTGCAGGTCGACGGCCGCCATGCCGATGTGGGCCGGCGCGCATGCGCTGAGCATGCACCAGCATCAGCTCTCCTCGCGGGTCGGCGGCCACAGCTGATCCGTACGGTCTGACCCGAGGTGAGGGTCAGGTGTCTTGATCTTGCCTCCGCCGGGACCGCGCCCTAAGCTGGTGGGAGCGCTCCCATCAAACCGCCTTGTGGCGGCGAACCCGGCCCAGCGACGTGTCTTTCGCACCCCACCCCTGCCGGAAAGAGGAGTCAAGATGAGACGCCCCCGCTTACGTCCCCTACTTGGTCTGGTCTCCGCCGCCGCGGCGGCTGTCGCGCTCGGCGCTGCCGTGGTGGCGGCCGGACCGGCGCAGGCTGCCGCCGGATGCTCCGTGGCGTACACCGTCCGCACTCAATGGGAAAGTGGCTTCACCGCCGACGTGGCGATCACCAACCTCGGTGACCCGGTCTCGGGCTGGACGCTGCAGTTCGGGTTCCCTGGAGATCAGCGGCTGACCAGCGGCTGGTCAGCCACCTGGTCTCAGTCGGGGGCCGCGGTCACCGCCCGCAGCCTGGACTGGAACCGCAACCTGGCCACCAACGCCACCACCACGATCGGATTCAACGCCAGCTACACCAGTACGAATCCCACGCCAGGCAGCTTCACGCTCAACGGCGTCACCTGCGACGGCGGCACCACACCACCGCCTACCACCGCACCACCCAGCCCCACGCCCACCACGCCGCCACCCACGACCCAGCCGCCGGGACAGACACCGGTCGCGATCAACGGCCAGCTGCGGGTCTGCGGGGTCCAGCTGTGCAACCAGTACGGTCACCCGATCCAACTGCGCGGCATGAGCACCCACGGGTTGCAGTGGTTCGCCCGCTGCTACAACGATGCCTCGCTCGACGCGCTGGCGTACGACTGGCGGTCGGATCTGCTGCGTACCGCCATGTACGTGCAGGAAGGCGGGTACGAGACCAACCCGGCCGGCTTCACCAACCAGGTGAACGCGCTGGTGGACGAGGCGCAAGAGCGCGGCATGTACGTGATGATCGACTTCCACATCCTGAATCCGGGCGATCCGATGTACAACCTGGATCGGGCGAAGTCCTTCTTCGCCGCGGTCTCGTCCCGCAACGCACAGAAGAACCACGTCATCTACGAGATCGCCAACGAGCCCAACGGTGTCAGCTGGGCGACGATCAAGAGCTACGCCGAGCAGGTCATCCCGGTGATCCGCTCGAACGACCCGGACGCCGTGATCATCGTCGGCACCCGGGCGTGGTCCTCGCTGGGCGTCTCCGAGGGATCCAACGCGAACGAGGTCATCAACAACCCCGTGAACGCCAGCAACATCATGTACACCTTCCACTTCTACGCCGCGTCCCACCACGACAACTACCGGGCCGAGGTGGCGCGAGCGGCCGGGTACCTGCCGCTGTTCGTCACCGAGTTCGGCACGGTCACGTACACCGGGGGTGGCACGTTCGACCCGGGTAGCAGTACCGCGTGGCTGGATCTGCTGGACCGGCTGAAGATCGGCTACGCCAACTGGACGTACTCCGACGCCGACGAGAGCAGCGCCGCCTTCCGTTCCGGCACCTGCGCCGGCAGCAGCTACACCGGAACCGCGGTGCTCACCGAATCCGGCAACTTCATGCGGAGCCGGATCCGTACCGCGGACAACTTCCCGACCAGCTAGTCGAAGCGGGGGGCGGC
>JBOGDE010000337.1:0-6217 GCA_050701695.1 Micromonosporaceae bacterium | reverse complement strand
GCCGCGGAGCCCGCCGGCGGTGACGCCACGGTGGTGCCCGGTGGCGAGGTGCCCGGTGGCGAGGTGCCCGGCGCTGTCCGGCCCGGGTGGCCCAGCAGGATCCGGCGGTGCAGCTCGCGCAGCTCGGCGGAAGGGTCCGTGCCGAGCTGGTCGGCCAGCAGCCTGCGGGCCCGCTCGTACGCGTCGAGCGCCTCCGCCGTACGGCCGGACTCGGCGAGCGCGGTCAGCAGCCGTACCCAGAGCGACTCCCGCAGCGGGTACTTCGCCAGCAGGCCGCGCAGGTCGGCGACCAGGCCGGTGAGCTGGCCGGAGTCCATGTCGAGATCCACCTGGCGTTCCACCGCTGTCAGGTAGCGCTCGGTGAGCAGCGGCACCCAGGTGTCCCGCAGCACCTCGGAGTCCACTCCGGACAGCGGCTCGCCGCGCCACAGCCGCAGCGCGGCGGTCAACCGCTCGCGCACCTCGCCGGGGCTGGCGTCGACCCGCTCCAGCAGCCCCAGAAACCGCCGTACGTCGACCCTTTCCTCCGGTACGTCCAGCTGGTATCCGTCGGCGGTGTTGACCACGGCCGCGTCACCCAGCAGGTGCCGCAGCCGCCACACGTTGTTCTGCAGCGCCTGGCGGGCGTTGGCCGGTGCGCTGCCGCCCCACAGGTGGTCGACCAACGCCTCCACCGGCACCGGGCGGTGACCGGCCAGCGCCAGGGTCGCGAGCAGGGAGCGGACCCGCCCCCTCGGTACCGTGACCGGGCGGTCCGACACCACCTCGAACGGCCCGAGCAGCCGGATCTCGACGCCTCCCGCCGCCACGGTCAATCTCATCCCTCCCAGCCGTGCGCTGGCACGACGACCCCTCACTGCGCTGGCACGACAATCCCCTGTAGCAGTATGGCTGGTGCGATACCGGTCACAGTGCCCCGGCGGGCCGGGCATCAGGGCCGGCCGTGTCGAGCAGCCGCTTCGCCTCCGCCAGCCACGGATTCGCCGGGTCGCGTACGGCGTGCACCACCTGCTCCAGCAGCGGCCGGGCGCGCTCGGTACGGCCGGCGGCACGGTACGCCCGCGCGATCTTCACCAGGCTCTCCGCGTGCGGCGGGATCTCCCCGGCCTCGCCGAAGAGCCGTACCGCCTCGTCGGCGCACTCGATCATCTGGTCCCGCCCGCCGGACAGGGCGTACCCGTCGGCGAGGTTGCTCCACGCCAGCGCCTGCAAGAACCCCGCATCCAGCTTCTGGTACGCCTCCAGCGCCTCCCGCACGTGATCGATACCGGCGGCCGCGTGACCGCCCTCGATCTCGCAACCGCCGAGATTGAGCAGGCAGTGGCTGCCGAAGTACCCGACGTCGTGCGCCCGCGCGACGGCCAGCCCCTCGTGCCAGGTGGCGCGCGCCGCTTCGCAGTCGCCGAGGTCGTGCTGGACGCATCCCAGCGCGTTGAGTACGGCGACCTCCGGCGCGGGATCGCCGGTCGCCCTGGCATGCCGCAGCGCCTCCCGCTTGCAGCCGAGCGCCTCGTCGAGACGGAAGGCGCTGCTGAGCGCGTTCCCCAGGGTGTACGCCGCGAGGTAACGCGCTCGTGGCTCCGTGGTGCCGGAGCGGTAACCGGCCCGGGACATCGCGATCAGCTCGTGCGACCACTCCATCAGCTCACACACCCCCGCCGTCATCCACGGCAGTTGCCATGCGTGGTCGTGGTGGTCGTGGTCGGCGGCGTGCTCGGTGACCAGCACCAGGTTGGCCAGCTCGGAGCGGTACCAGTCCAGTCCCGCCGGCGGGTCGGGCAGGTGCTGTGGCGTGACCCCCGGGCTGGCCGGGACCAAGATGTCGATCCGGGGGGCGAGCCGCATCCCCACCACCGCGGCATGGGCGGTGTGGAGGTACCAGTCGAGCAGGCGGCGGGTGGCGGCGGCGCGGTCGGGCGCGGGGTCTTCGGCGCTGGCCCGCTCCAGGGCGTACTCCCGGACCAGGTCATGGAACCGGTAGCGGCCGGAGCCGGCATCCTCCACCAGGTGTACGGCGGAGAGCCGCTCCACCTCGCGCCGGGCCCGGGCGTCGGTGAGCCCCAGCAACGCGGCGGCGGCCGGCACTCCGATGTCCTCGCCGGGCTGAGCAGCCGTAGCGTCCGGGCCTGGTCGGGGCCCAGCGCCCGGTACGACCAGGAGATCACCGCCCTCGGGTCGGCGCTCGGGTCGTCGGGGTCGGCCAGGGCGTCCAGCCGCGCCGTACGCAGCTCGCCGGCCAGCTCCGCCAGTGGCTGGTCGGGTCGGCGTACCGCGAGATCGGCGGTGATCCGCAGCGCCAGCGGTGAGCCGCCGCAGAGCGCCGACAGCTCGGCGACCGCGTCCGGCTCCCGGGCGGTACGGTCCGCGCCGACCGCGGTGGCCAGCAGTTGCGCCGCCTCGGCGTCGGTCAGCTCGGGCAGCGGTAGGGTGGCGGCGCCGTCGCGGCGGCTCAGCCCGCGCAGCTGGCCCCGGCTGGTCACCACCACGACCGCATGCGACCCGGGCAGCAGCGGCCGGACCTGCTCGGCGTCGCGGGCGTTGTCCAGCACCAGCACCAGCAGCAGCCGCTGACCCGACACGGTGGTACGCCACAGCGCGGCGAGCTGGTCGACGTCGTCCTGGTTGCGTCGCGCGTCCACACCGACCGCGCGCAGCAGCGCCGCCAGGGCATCGGCGGGGGACAGCGGTGTGGCCGGCCCGTACCCCCGCAGGTCCACGAAGAACTGGCCGTCGGGGAACCGGTCGGCGATCCGGTGCGCCCACCGTACGGCCAGCGCGGTCTTGCCCACCCCGGCGCTGCCGTGCACCACGACCACCGAGGTGGCGTCGCGGTCGGGGCGTGCCTCGCACAGGCTGTCGAGCCAGTCGAGCTGGGGCTGCCGTCCGACGAACCCTGTGACGCTGCCGGGCAGCTGGCGTGGGGTACGGCCGGTCGGCGCCGCCTCCGTGGGTCGGCCCGGGTCCGTGGGCTGGTCCGGGTCCGTCGGTTGGCCCGGGTCGGGTGGGGACTCGGCGGCGAGTAGCCGCTGGTGGAGCTCGCGCAAGTCGGCGGACGGGTCGGCGCCGAGCTGGTCGACCAGTTCGGCACGGACCTGCTCGTACGCGTGCAGCGCCTCCGCGTGGCGTCCCGCCGCGGCCAGTGCGGTCAGCAGCCGTACCCACAGCGACTCCCGCAGCGGATGCCGGGCGACCAGGGTCCGCAGCTCGGCGACCAGCTCGCCGGGCGCGCCGCCGGCCAGGTCGAGGTCGATACGCCGTTCCAGCGCGGCGAGATACCGCTCGGTGAGGGTCGGTACGGCGTCGCGCCGCAGCACCGGCGAGTCCACCCCGGTCAGCGGCTGGCCCCGCCACAGCGCCGCCGCCTGGACCAGCAGCGCCCGTTCGCCGGCCGGGTCGACGGCGTCGCTGGCCTGCCGCAGCAGCCGTCCGAACTTTACGGCGTCGACCTGTGCGAGGGGCCACAGCCGGTAGCTCTCGTCGCCGGCGACCACAGCCTCCGGACCGACCAGCCGGCGCAGCTTCCAGACGGCGTTCTGCAGCGCCTGCCGTGCGGTCGCTGGAGCACCGTCGGCGCCCCAGAGCTGGTCGACCAGAGTCTCGACGGACACCGGGTCGCCGCCGGCCAACGCGAGCCCGGCCAGCAGCGACCGGGTACGGCCTCGCGGCACGGTGACGGCGCGGCCGTCCCGTACCACCTCGAACGGCCCGAGCAGCCGTACCTCCACCCCGTGTGCCACGGCGATTCACCCCCTCGGTCCGGACCCAGTCTCCCTGAGATCCCGACCGGGGCACGCCCTGGGCGTCAGTGCGGTGGCCGCACTAGCCTGCCCGAGATCAGACGTCGTACAGGGTGCCGACCCAGGTCAGGTGCAGGAAATGCGTCGCGGTGCTGGAACCGAGGGGTTGGTTGAGCCGCAGACCCCAGAAGGGCCGGGTGCCTGGCTCAGCGATGATCTTGGTTTGCAGTGTCGTGACGTCACCGTTGGTCCCCTGCTGGTCCGTGGCCAACCAGTGGGTCGCGTTCACGCCCGCATGGCTGGTGCTCACGGTGAGTCGATCCACCAACGCCGAGCGGTTGAGGTCATGGAAGGTGACGAACTCGATCACCAGCTGCTTGCCTTCCGGCACCTGGTACGGGGACTGGCTGTTGAACGTGAAGCCCTGGAATTCGAACTGGACCCGCTGCGTCACCGCCGTACCGACATCCTTGGTCGGTACGGGGTCGGTGCCGGTGTTCGCGATGAACACGTTCTGGATGCCGGGCGCCGCCTGGGCCAGCGGAGGGCCAAGAAGGCGCCGAGAATGATGCAGACGGTGGCGACGAACAGGATGCGTACGCGGCCCGCTGGTTGGCTGGTGGACATGATGAGACCTCCGGTCCCGGTAGACGCGTAACTGGCGCCCCCGTGAGTCCCGGCCTCCCCGAGGCGGCTCCCTGCGGCCTCATCGTGTCGCCGCATCCCGTGCGGCCGCCTGTCAGGTAGGGGACCGAGTAACCGGTCCGTAAGAACAGCCGGGAACGCGAGAACGCCGGGCGAGTCCATACGGCTCGCCCGGCGTTCTACCTGGTCATCAGCGCGGAGGATACGAGATTCGAACTCGTGAGGGGTTGCCCCCAACACGCTTTCCAAGCGTGCGCCCTAGGCCACTAGGCGAATCCTCCGCCGGCAAGGATACCGAACCCCTCCGCGGGTTTGCTCGCAGGTTCTTCCGGTACTCCCGTGCCCCCGGTCGTCGGCGGGTACGGCGGCGGGTACAGTGGCGGAGGCCCCTCGTGCGGCGTGCAACTCGTAAACTCCCCCAGGGCCGGAAGGCAGCAAGGGTACGCGGGCTCTGACGGGTGCACGGGGGGTCCCCTATCGTTGCGGTTTCGGCTGCATCTGACCGACGAAGGGGACCGCTGTGGCAAGCCTCGCCCTGTACCGCAAGTACCGGCCCAGGGTGTTCGAGGAGATCATCGGCCAGGAGCACATCACCGAGCCCCTGGCTCAGGCGATCCGCAACGGACGGCTGCACCACGCGTACCTCTTCTCCGGGCCCCGCGGCTGCGGCAAGACCTCCAGCGCCCGGATCCTGGCCCGCTCGCTGAACTGCGAGAAGGGCCCCACCCCGGAGCCGTGCGGTAGCTGTGACTCGTGTGTCGCGCTGGCCCCCGACGGCCCCGGCTCGATCGACGTGATCGAGATCGACGCCGCGTCGCACGGTGGTGTCGACGACGCCCGCGACCTGCGGGAACGCGCCTTCTTCGCTCCCGTGAGCAGCCGCTACAAGGTGTACGTCATCGACGAGGCGCACATGGTCTCCTCGGCGGGGTTCAACGCGCTGCTCAAGCTGGTCGAGGAGCCGCCCGAGTACGTGATGTTCGTGTTCGCCACCACCGAGCCGGAGAAGGTGCTGCCGACCATCCGGTCGCGTACCCACCACTACCCGTTCCGGCTGATCCCGCCGGGTGTGCTGCGCCCGTACCTGGAGCAGCTCTGCAAGGCGGAGGGGGTCGGGGTGGAGCCGGCGGTCTTCCCCCTGGTGGTACGCGCCGGCGGCGGCTCGGTACGCGACTCGCTGTCCGTACTGGACCAGCTGATGGCCGGCGCCGGCCCGGACGGGGTGACCTACCAGCGGGCGGTACAGCTGCTCGGGGTCACCGACGGGGCGCTGATCGACGACATGGTCGACGCGTTCGCCGCCGCCGACGGGGCCGCGGTGTTCCAGGCCGTCGACCAGGTCGCCGAGGCGGGGCACGATCCGCGCCGGTTCGCCGCCGATCTGCTGGAACGGCTGCGCGACCTGATCGTGCTCAACCAGGTGCCGGACGCGGCGGGCAAGGGGCTGCTGGACGTACCGGCCGATCAACTGGAGCGGATGACGGCGCAGGCGGTACGGCTGGGCACCGCGGACCTGTCCCGGATCGCCGACATCGTGCACACCGGGCTCACCGACATGCGCGGCACCACCGCGCCCCGGCTGGTGCTGGAGCTGATCTGCGCCCGCGCGCTGCTGCCCGGCACCGACGACTCCTCCGCGGCGCTGCTGTCCCGGCTGGAACGCCTGGAGCGCCGCTTCGACATCGCCCCCCCGGCGCCGTCGGCTCCCACCGCATCGGGTCCCACCGCATCGGCTTCCACCGCATCGGCTTCCACCGCATCGGCTTCCGCCGCGTCCGCTTCCGGCGGGCCGGCCACGGCGCCGACCCGTCCCCAGGCCGCGGACTCTCCGGGCG
>JBOGDE010000336.1:0-6236 GCA_050701695.1 Micromonosporaceae bacterium | reverse complement strand
CCACTGGCCGCCCAGAACTTCCTGAGGCTCTCCCGCCACCTGCTGGGGCTGCGGCCCCGCGCCAACGAGGTCGAGGTGGGCGACCGGCTGGTACGCGCCGGAGCGTTCCCGATCTCGATCAACGTCACCGAGATGGAGCAGCTGGCGACCAGCGAGGCCACCCGTACCCGGGCCAAGCAGATCCGTACCGAGCTGGGCGATCCGGAGTGCCTGATCCTCGGGGTGGACCGGCTCGACTACACCAAAGGCATCGAGCACCGGCTCTCCGCGTTCGAGGAGCTGCTCGCCGAGGGACAGCTCTCGGTACCGGACGTGGTGATGGTCCAGGTGGCCACCCCGAGCCGGGAACGGGTGGAGCACTACCAGGTGCTCCGGGAGAACGTGGAACGCCAGGTGGGGCGGATCAACGGCGACTACGGCAGGGTCGGCGTACCGGCGGTGCACTATCTGCACCAGTCCTACAGTCGCGGCGAACTCGCGGCGCTGTACAGTGCGGCGGACGTCATGATGGTGACTCCCCTGCGAGACGGTATGAACCTGGTAGCCAAGGAGTACGTCGCGGCCCGCGCCGACCAGCGCGGCACCCTCGTGCTCAGCGAGTTCGCGGGCGCCGCCGCCGACCTGCGGCAGGCGTTCCTGGTCAACCCCCACGACCTGGACGGGTTGAAGGGCACACTGCTGCAGGCGATCAACGCCGAACCAGCCGACGTGGCACGCCGGATGCGGGCGATGCGGCGGTATCTGCGTACCCATGACGTCAACCACTGGGCGCGGTCGTTCCTCACCGCGCTCGGCGTGCCGGAGGCGGCGTCCGCGCTGGAATCCGGGCTGGCTGACCGACCCGACAACGTGGAGTAGACGCGCGTGACCTCTGCCGACCTCGCCGTGCCCCACGGCACGGAGCTGCACACTGCGGTGACCCGCCTGGCACGTACGCCGCAGCTGCTGGTGGCGTGTGACTACGACGGCACCATCGCGCCGATCGTGGAAGATCCGTCGGCGGCGGTGCCGCTGCCGGAGACCGTCGCGGCGCTGCGCGCCATGGCGGCGCTGCCGCAGACCAAGGTGGCGGTGATCTCGGGCCGTGCGCTGCGCGACCTGGCGGCGCTGTCCCGGCTCCCCAGCGAGATCCACCTGGTGGGCAGCCACGGCTCGGAGTTCGACGTCGGCTTCGTCCACAAGCTGGCACCGGAGCAGACCGCACTGCGGGACCGGCTGCTCACCGCGCTCCACGACCTCGCCCGGGACCGGGAGGGCATCCGGCTGGAGGTCAAACCCGCCAGCATCGCGGTGCACACCCGTACCGCGCCGCGCCCGGTCGCGGCCGAGGTGATCGCGGCGGTACGCGGCGGCCCGGCCAGCTGGGACGGCGTCGCCGTCACCGAGGGCAAGGAGGTCATCGAGCTGGCGGTGGTGGCCACCCACAAGGGCACCGCGCTGGACGCACTGCGTACCCAGCTGGGGACCAGCGCCGTGATCTACATCGGCGACGACGTCACCGACGAGAACGCGTTCGCACACCTGCACGGCCCGGACCTCGGGGTGAAGATCGGCGACGGCGAGACCGCGGCCGGCTACCGGCTCGGCGAACCGGTGGAGGCCGCACGGCTGCTCGGCCTGCTGCTGGAGACCCGCCGCCGCTGGCTGTACGGCGAGCAGTCCGTACCGATCGAGCGGCACTCGATGCTCGCCAACGGCCGCAACGTCGCGCTGGTGACTCCGGAGGCCCGGATCACCTGGCTGTGCCACCCGAAGCCGGACTCCTCGGCGATCTTCGCCGATCTGCTCGGCGGCACCCCGGCCGGTCATTTCTCGGTACGCCCGGAGCGCAACGGCCGCCCGCTCGGCCAGCGCTACCGCCCCGGCACCATGACCGTGGAGACCCGCTGGTCCAGCCTCACCGTCACCGACTGGCTGGCCCACGACGACGAGCCCGGCCAGACCACGCTGGTCCGGCGGCTGTCCGGGCACGGCAAGGCGCGGGTGGAGTTCGCGCCACGGCCGGAGTTCGGCCAGATGCCGACCTCGTTGCAGCCGGTCGGCGACGGCCTGCTGGTGCTCGGCTCCAACGAGCCGATCGCGCTCTACTCCCCCGGCGTGGAATGGGACACCGAGGACGGTGCCGCGACCGCGGTGGTCGACCTCGACGCGTACTCCGGTGAGCTGACCCTGGAGCTGCGCTGCGGCACCGACGACGTGGACCCGCACCGGGAGCCCACCGAACGCCGTCAGGCCACCGCCGACGCCGGCTGGCGGGACTGGCTGTCGAGGTTGCGGATCCCCACCCTCGCCCACGGCGAGGTGGCGCGCAGTGCGCTGGTGCTGCGGGGGCTGGTGTACCAGCCCACCGGCGCCATCCTCGCCGCCGGCACCACCTCGCTGCCCGAAGAGCTCGGCGGGGTACGCAACTGGGACTACCGCTACTGCTGGCTACGGGATGCCGCGATGACCGCCCGCGCGCTGGTCGACCTCGGCTCGCTGGCCGAGGCCGAAGGGCTGCTGCGCTGGACCGCCGGCGTGATCGACCGTACCGGCGGGCACCCGGAGTGGCTGCACCCGCTCTACACCGTCGACGGGCTGATGCTCGGCCCGGAGGCGGTGATCGAGACCCTCCCCGGGTACGCCGGCTCCCGCCCGGTACGGGTCGGCAACGCCGCCAACCGGCAGGTGCAGCTCGACGTGTTCGGTCCGGTCGCCGACCTGGTGGCGGCGGTCGCCGACGCCCGCGGCTCGGTGACGGAGTTCGAGCAGCACATCGTCGAGGCGATGGTGGAGGCCGTCTCGCGCCGCTGGCACGAGCCCGACCACGGGCTGTGGGAGCCGCGGCTGCCGCCCCGGCACCACGTGTACTCCAAGGTGATGTGCTGGCTCACCGTCGAACGGGCACTGCACCTGGGCGCCAAGCACGGCATGCCGGTCGGCGAGGACTGGGCGCAGCTGCGCGACCACATCGCGGAGAACGTGCTCGAACACGGCTGGAACGCCGATATGGGCACGTACACCGCGGCGTACGAGGGTGAGGACCTGGATGCCGCCTCGCTGTGGGTCGGCCTGTCCGGGCTGCTGTCCGACGACGACCCGCGGTTCCTGTCCACGGTGCTCGCGATCGAGGCGGAGCTGCGCAGCGGACCCACCGTCTACCGGTACAACTCCGACGACGGGCTGCCCGGCATCGAGGGCGGCTTCCACCTGTGCGCGACGTGGCTGACGGAGGCGTACCTGCGGACCGGGCGGCGTACCGACGCCGAGGAGCTGTTCAGCCAGATCCTGGACTGCGCCGGCCCGACCGGGCTGCTCCCCGAGCAGTACGATCCGTCGACGGAGCGTGGCCTGGGCAACCACCCCCAGGCGTACAGCCACCTGGGCCTGATCCGCTGCGCGCTGCTGCTGGACCGGTCACCGGTCTGACCGTCGCCCCGGGCCTAGGGGCCCACTGAACAACCCTGCCGGCCAGGGGTTGTTCAGCGGGCTCCTAGCCCTCGTTGGCGAACTCCGGCTCGGGCTCCCGCACCAGGGGCTGCGCGGCGTCGAGCCGCTTGTCGCGGGCCCGCGCCGCGGAGCGGCGTACCAGCAGGAATGTCACGGCACCGGCGACCACCGCGAGCGCGAGCATGGTCCAGGACAGCCCGGACAGCCATTTGTGGGCCACCCGGCCCAGTTGGTAGACCACGAACGTGGTGCCACCCGCCCACAGAATGCCGCCGCCCATGTTCGCCAGCAGGAACCGCCAGTAGGGCATGTTCATCGACCCGGCGAGCGGGCCGGCGAGGATCCGCAGCAGTGCCATGAACCGGCCGAAGAAGACCGCCCATACGCCCCAGCGGTCGAACAGCTGCCGGCCGCGGGCGATCTGGTCGGGGCCGAGGTGCTTCGGGAACCACCGGCTGAGCTTGTCGAACACAGCGGGGCCACCGCGGCGGCCGATGGCGTACCCGAAGGAGTCGCCGACGATCGCGCCTGCGCTGGCGGCGATCGCCACGCCCCAGGGCGAGATCTCGCTGGCCGGGTTGGCGGCCAGCAGCGAAGAGCTGACCAGCGCGACTTCGCCCGGCAGCGGTATGCCCATGCTCTCGATGCCGATGATGCCGAACAGCAGGGCGTACACCGCCAGTGGCGGGATCGTCGCGATCCATGCCTCGATGCCGTGCACTGACCCCTCCCAGCGGCTCGGCAGTCCGGGTCCCGGCGCCCACCGTATCGCCCATCGCCCCGTCGGCGAAGCCCAGGTCCGGCTCTGCTGCCCGTACCGGCTGAGGTGCCTGGTCAGCGCGGTGAGAGGGCGGCAACCTCGCCGATCACGATGATGGCGGGAGCCTTGATGCCGTCGCGGGCCACGGTGGCGGCGATGGTGCCCAGGGTGGCGTGGGCTATCCGCTGGTGGGCGGTGGTGCCCTCCTGGATCGCCGCGGCCGGGGTGTCGGCGGCGCGGCCGCCGGCGAGCAGGGCGGCGGCGATCGCCGGGAGGTTCTCCACGCCCATCAGCAGCACGAGGGTGCCGCGCAGCCGCGCCAGCGCGGCCCAGTCGACCAGCGAGTCCGGGTGGTCGGGCGGGATGTGGCCGGAGACCACCACCAGCTCGTGCGCCACTCCACGGTGGGTCACCGGGATCCCGGCGACGGCGGGCACCGCCAGTGCGCTGGTCACCCCCGGCACGATCTCCACCGGTACGCCCGCCCGCAGGCACGCCTCCAGTTCCTCGCCGCCGCGCCCGAACAGGAACGAGTCGCCGCCCTTGAGCCGGACCACGTACCTGCCGGCGAGGGCGTGCTCGCAGAGCAGCCGGTTGATCTCCTGCTGCGCGACGGCCCGGCCGTACGGAAGTTTCGCGGCGTCGATCAGCTCCACGTGAGCCGGCAACTCGTCGAGCAGCAGCTGCGGGGCGAGCCGGTCGGCGATCACCACGTCGGCGCGGCTGAGCAGCCGGCGGCCACGTACCGTGATCAGCTCCGGGTCGCCCGGGCCGGCGCCGACCAGCGCGACCCCGGGCACCGGCCTCGGCGCCCGCGGTGCGATCAGGCCGGGGCGGGTGGCGGCGTGCACGCGGTGGTGCGCGGCGTCGAGCGAGCCGTCGGCGAGCCGTTCGGCGATCGTGTCGCGCAGCCCGGCCGAGCGGCGCGGGTCTCCCCCGGCGAGCACCGCCACGGTCAGCTTCTCGTGCCGGGTCACCGCGGGCGTCCAGGCGGTCGCGGCGGTGGCGTCGTCCGCCCGTACGCAGAAGATCCGCTGTGCCTCGGCGGCGGTCGACGCGGCGGCATTCACCTCGTGGTCGTCGGCGGCGGCCAGTACCAGCCAGGCACCGTCCACATCGGAGGGTACGAACTGGCGCCGCTCCCAGCGCAGCCGTCCCGCCTCGGCCAGCCCTTCCAGTCCCGGGCCCACCTCCGGGGCCACCAGCAGGACGTCGGCTCCTGCCGCCAGCAGCGCCGGCACCCGCCGCCCGGCCACCCCGCCACCGCCGACCACCAGCACCCGCCGCCCCGCCAACCGCAGCCCCAGCGGATACAACGTCGCCTCACTCATGCGTTCTCCTGGTCACCGCGTCCCCGCCCCATGATCGCCGTTTCGGGAACGGCCCGTGCGGTCCGCGACAGGGTGCGTTCCCGAGGCCGCGATCTTGCGGGTTGGGGGCAGGGCGGTCACGGGGCTTTCTCCGAGACGCCGGCGGAGTCGAAGGTGGCGACGTCGTGCAGCACCCGGACCGCCGACTGCACCATGGGCAGCGCCAGCAGCGCGCCGCTACCCTCGCCGAGCCGCAGCCCCAGGGTGACCAGCGGCCGCAGGTCGAGCTGCCGCAACGCGATCGCGTGGCCCGGTTCGGCGGACCGGTGGCCGGCCACACACGCCGCGATCGCCTCCGGGGCCAGCGCCTGCGCCGCCATCGCCGCCGCTCCCGCGATCACCCCGTCCAGAATCACCGGGGTACGCCGCGCCGCAGCCCCCAGCACGAACCCGGCCAGCGCCGCGTGCTCCAGGCCCCCGAACGCCGCCAGCACCCCGACCGGGTCGGCCGGGTCGGGACGGTGTTTCGCGAGCGCCGCCGTTACCACCTCGATCTTGCGGGCGAGGGTGGCATCGTCGACGCCGGTGCCTCGCCCGGTCACCACCGCCGGGTCGGCGCCGGTGAACGCCGCGATCAGCGCCGCGCTCGCGGTGGTGTTGGCGATCCCCATGTCACCGGTGAGCAGCACTCCCGCGCCCGCGTCGATCAGCCGGTACGCCACCGCGATGCCCACCTC
>JBOGDE010000335.1:0-6250 GCA_050701695.1 Micromonosporaceae bacterium | reverse complement strand
GGTCCCCTATCTCTCGTGGTGTTCTTGGCGGTTCACCCGAGACCTACCACCAGGCAGGCTTCAGGTGGGGGACCGCCACCTCAACTTCCACGAGATCCGGGACAACCTCGTGATCACCAGGACCGCCCGATTTTCGTATCAGACCAGATGTGCTCGCGGTAGACGCGTACCCATACGGTTCGTCGGCACTCACTACGATCGTGGTCCGTGTCTAACAGGATGTGGCAGCTGAGCCAGTTCCGCTTCGATGAGGCGATCGAGGCGGACGAGGTGCTGCTCTTCGACGGGGACATCAGAGCCGGGCTGATGGAACGGGACGAGGCGATCGCGTTCGCCCACGGACGAGGAGCGAACCTCGTTGCGTGGTGGCCGTCGGCCGCGGGTGAGATCCCGTCGTGCGTGGTGGCGAAGGTGAGCCTGCCGCTGCGGTGGGAACGGCTGCCGGATGTGGAGCCACCACCGGTCGATGAGCGGCTGTGGTTCGAAGCCAGTTGTGGTGGGCGGGACTTCATCGTGGGTAACGGGCACACGTTTGTCGGGCGGATGGCGGCGTGGTGCCCCCACGACGAGGTCGGGTACAACGTCTCGCTCAGCGAGATGGGCGAGATGTCGCAGGAATGCCGCTACTTCGTCGCTGGGTACTTGGCGGGCAACGAACCCGGGTACCCCGTGGATGATGAGGGTGACACCGACGATGCCGATCTGATTGCCTGGGAGTCCGCGGTTCGGAGGTTCCGGCGTACGGGCAGGTGGTACGGCCGGTGGGGAACCTGCCAGGTTTGCGGCTGCGTCCTGCTACCGGACACCGCCGCGGACCGCTGTGACGAGCAATCACCCGGAGGCAGATGATCCCCAGCGGGTGGGTGACCCGTACGTCATCCGACAGATCAGTACGCGTCAACCTTCGGCTCGGCTGACTGCGGTCTTGGCTATTCCCCTGACGTAATTCCGAATGCTGCGTGGTGGTCCGGTGCTGCCTTCGTCGACGTCGTAGCGTCGATGCCGACGCCGACCTTGAGGTGTTGCTCGCCGCCGCAGCCGGCAGTCTCACTGTCACACGCCCGGTTCGGTCGCGGTCTGGTGTCGCACGTGCCTGGCGGCTGCGGATGCCGGGCTTTCCCTTTGGTGGCCGGTTGCGCTTGGCCTGCTTCTTGATCCTGTTGCGGGTGCGTGTGGCGGCGTCGAGCACAAGCCGGACGGTGGCGTCGGCGCAGCGGCGCTGCGCTGGGGGCAGGACGCTGGTGTAGGTGTCGGCGGTGACCAGGATGCTGGAGTGGCCGAGCAGATCCTGCAGGGTCTTGAGGTCGGCGCCGGCTTCGTGGGCGAGGGAGGCGGCGCCGTGGCGCAGGTCGTGCAGCCGCACGGGTGGTAGCCCGCTGCGTTGCACGAGCAACCGGAACCGGGTGCTGACGTAGCCGGGGTGAAGTGGTGTCCCGTCGGGGCGGGTGAACACGTACCCGGAGTCCCGCCACGCTCTGCCCGCGGCGGCGCGTTGGCTGTCCTGCCGCCGTTGCCGGTGGCGGTGCTCGCGGAGGATCTTGACGGTGTGCCGGTCCAGGGCGATCGCGCGGATCCCGGCGAGGGTCTTGGGTGGGCCTTCGATGACCTGGTAGCCGGTGGTGGTGCGGTTATGCACCACGAACAGCACCCCATGGTCGAGATCCACGTCGCTCCACCGCAGCCCGCACGCCTCACCGCGGCGCAGGCCGCGGAGGGCCATCAGCCACCACAGCGGGAACAGCCCATCGTCGAGACGGCGTCGAGGAACGCCGCGAGAAGCTCCGCGGTCCACACCGCCACCGACGGGTGCTCCCCGGTAGCACGCCAATGCTCGATCCGGGCGTCGGTCCACACCAGTGGCACCGGCTTCGGGCACGGCGGAAGTTCCAGACGACGGACCGGATTGGACGCGATCACGCCCTCACGCACGGCCAGGTTCAGCGCGGCGCGCAGCGTGACCCGCAGATGGTGCAGCACCGTGGCGGTCTGCGGTTTGCCCTTGGCGTTGCTGGACGCGGCGATCTGCGCGAACGCCGCATCAAGGCGATGCTTGTTCAACTCCGCTAGACGCCACGCGCCGAGGTGCGGGATCAGGTACCGCTCCACATCCCGGGTGTAATGCAACCTGGTCGTCGGGCGGATGCTCGTACGGGTCGACAGCCAGTACCGCAACCACTGCTCCACAGTCCACGAGCTTGCCGTGCGCGCCTGCGCGTCTCGGCCAGCCATTGCTCCCGCGCCCGACGCGCCGCCGTCCTCGAGGCGAAACCGCCGCCGTAGCCGCTCCGAGCGGCCCAGCAGATTCGGCGCCGAACAGTGGAAATACCAACTGCCATGCGCCCGCTCCGCTAGCCGTGGACAGGTTCTGTCCCAACCGCCGGCCGGTCACCTTGTCCACACACCCGCACCGCTTGAAGATCACACCATTCCCGGTCATGACCCACCTCCAAAGGGTAATCGAGACCAACCCAGCGTCGACCGCGCGCCAGCCCAGGCACAAGGATCAAGGAGCTAGCCTCCGCGCATCGCGGCGGGTGCAGGCGGGGGTGGCTACCGACGAGGTTCTGTCCAGATAGCGATCACGTTGACTTGATCACCAGCCAGAGAATGTCCTCACCCCGCGCGGCGCGTCAACGGGGCAAGAAGTCACGCATTGTGATCGGCGCAGGTTCGTGCCGGCATGCGGCTGGGCAACCGGATCTGCCGAGATCCGGTGTCAGTCATCCTCGATGTAGCCGGTGGTGGGGTCCACCATGGCGAGGAACTCCCGGATCCTTCGCCGGTGCTCCTCCAGTGACGGGTTCGCTGGCCCCCCGGTGCCGAACCCGTATCCCGTGTTGGGGCCGCTCAGCCAGGTGTAGACCGTGTCCGTATAGCCGGTCGCAGGATCCACCACCAGGCGAACGGCGAACTGTTCGCCGGTGACCTCAAGAGTGAATGTCCTGATGCCGTCCGGATCAGGTTGGCCTTCAGGGTCCCGGTACACGCGTGGCATAGCAGCAAAGTGCTCGTCATCATCGCCGCCAGGTTTGCGCTCGCCACCCATCGAGCCAGGATGACCGTCCGCGCCGTTAACGTCCATTGCGATACTCCCAACGCACTCATCTGCCGCATCTGAGCTGGTGTCACTAGAGAGGCGCGGTGACGGGCAGTGACGTTGTATGAGTACCCATCTTGTCCTGCCGCCGCCCGCGAGCGGCGGCGCTGACCGTCTGCTGGACGTGGCGGTCGCGGCGCATCTGTCCCGGTACAAGGGCCAGTCGCGAGCGCACACCGCCTGGGACCTTCACGGGTTCCTGCGCTGGTGCATCGACCATGGCATCAACCCGTTGACCGCGACCCGCGCCGAGTTAGAGCGGTGGGTGCGGTGGATGCAAGAAGTTCGCCGACTCGCCCCGTCGACAGTGGCGCGGAGAGCCTCGGTGATCGCCTGCTTCTACCGCACCTGCGTCATCGACGGCATCCTCGACCACTCGCCCGCCGCCCACGTACGGCGCCCGCGTGCGCCGGTCGAGTCACCCACTCTCGGCCTGTCCGACCTGCAGTTCGAAGCCATGCTCACCGCGGCGCGGACCTCGACCAACCCGTCCGACTTCGCGTTGGTCGCCATGCTCGGCCTGCTCGGGCTGCGGATCTTCGAAGCCACCGCCGCCGACATCGGCGACCTGGGCGAGGAACACGGCCACCGCGTCCTACGAGTGCGAGGCAAGGGCGGCAAGACAACCCTGGTGCCGTTGCCGCCCGCGGTCAGCCGCGCCATGGACACCGCCATCGACGACCGCATCAGCGGGCCGATCCTGCTCAACCGCGCCGGCCGACGCATGGACCGCCACGCCGCCACCCGCCGCCTCAAACACCTCGCCACCGCAGCCGGCGTGCGCATGCCCCGCATGCACCCGCACATGTTGCGGCCACACCTTCGTCACCACCATGCTCGACGCCGGCGTAGACCTGCGCGACGTGCAGATCGCTGCCCGCCACGCCGACCCCCGCATCACCATGCGCTACGACCGCGCCCGCAACAACCTCGACCGCCACCCCAACGACATCCTCGCCGCCTACATGGCCTCCGGCACCTAACTCACGAACCTGCCGATGACAGGTACTTCGTGTCAGCATGCTTGGGTGATCGATTCGGCCGAGGAGTTCGTGCGCTTACGAACCAGCGAGTACCCAGCCGAGTACAACCGTGCTGCTCAAGATGAGGCGGCCGAAAGCACCTGGCGCGACGTGATCGAGCGGTTCCCCGACATGCGCTTCTGGGTTGCCCAAAACAAGACCGTGCCTCTGAGCGTGTTGGAGATGCTTCGGCACGACCCGGACGAGAGGGTTCGCGACATGGTCACCAGCAAGAGGTCGTGGGCACGTGCGCATCCCGACGACACGTCCCGACCTCAAGGGCTGAAGAACACCCGCACTCGGACTCGCCGCCGTTAGACGGGGCGGTTAACCGGATCTGCCGCGCTCAGTTGGGAGACCCAGCCCGGTCGTTCGCTGCGCCCGTCTGAAGGAGCTCTTTGACTGGGTACGGGGTGTAGCGGCTCTTGGTCTGCAGGTCTCTGAAGAACCGGGTCATGACCACTGCCGTCCGGGCATGACGGGCGACTATCTCAGCGGCGGGTGCCGGCAGATCTGCAAGTCGTTGGCCGTTGGTGAGGTCTTGCAGGAATGCGTCGCAGCCTGCGGGATCGAGTCCCGTCAGCTTGCTGACGAGCCAGCGTGTCAGGTGCGTAACGGTGTAGCAGCGGTCGTAGGTCACGTGCTGCCGGTAGAACGCGGACTCGGTTAGCGTGAGGTCGAACCGGTCATACAGCGCCAGGCCGAAGTCGGCGAAATAGATCCTGTCTCCATCGGTGAGTAGATTCTCGAAGTGAGCATCGAAGTGCAGCATCCCGCGGGAGTTCATGCACGCAGTGCCAGTCGCCAAGTCTCGCTCCACCATCGCGTACGCCGAAGCGGCGGCCGTACCCCCGACCGCAGCTTGAGCGCTCAACCACGTCTGCACGTTGTGTGGGATGTGCTCTGAGAACAGCACCAGGCTCGCCGAGCACCCCGCGATCGCCTCCAACCGCGCCCGTACGGCCGGTGATTGCTCCCAGAATGCGACTGCTTGGTCGACTTCCGCCGCGCTGTCAGTCGACGGTCGGGGCGGTTGGGGTAGCACTCGCCAGTGATGCAGCAGCGGAAAGCCCTGGCTACGGTTCTCCAACACCCATCTCGTGGTCACCAGGTGAGCCGCAAGCTCTCGCCAGGCACCAAACCCGGCTGAGCCGATGCCGTACTGATAGAAGGTGGGCAACTGGAACAGATTCACCGTGGACCTGACATGCGCTGGGCGCCTCTCCAGATCGGTCAGGGGCACCTTCTTCACAAAGACAGGCACGCCGTCAACGCCCAACGTCGCGGTCGTCCCGCCGATGCCGCTGCCAGTCGGGGCGGTGCCCTCCAGCCACGTCGCAAGCTTCCGATCGCTCAACGCACCGAGGTGGGCGGCAACGGCGCTGTGCCGGGCCAGACGTCCAGCTCGGTTCATCCAAGGCTCCCGCTAGCCGGTTGTGATCGAGGGAGCGTATCGCGCCGCCCGAAGGGCTCGACCCGCCAGCAGCTTTCGCTATGCCCGGATCTGCCGCGCTGCGCGCGTTGATCGGTCGGCAGCCGTTGCTGCCCGTTCGCCAGTCCAACGATCGTGGAGCGCTGGCCCATCGTGTTCGGATGTCGTCAAGGGTGCTTGGTGTGGACGCCTGCAAGGCGGGCTGGGTTGGCGTCGTACTGCACGACGGCGCCGCCACGGTACATGTCGCCACCGCCGCCGCCGAACTGGCCCGTAGCTGGTCCGGCGCAGCCCTCGCCGACCGCGTCCACGCCGCCGCACGTAGCGCCGACGCCGACGCCGACCTTGACGCGCTGCTCGCCGCCGCAGCCGGCAGGCTCACCGTCACCGCCTGAGCGACCCGCACCGGAACCGACCACCCTCGACCGCCCTGAACGGGCATCACCGCCCTGAACTAACCCTGCCGAAGCACCCACATCCTTCCGTGATCACGGTCCGTACAGTGGATTTCCGGGTGCTCCGATGGTGCTCGGACGTCGGCTATCTGCCCGGATTTCCCGCACGACTCCGGTACGCCGGCCCGGCACACCCCGCAGGATCGGGAGCGACAGGCAGAGTTCAGGGCCCAGACCTGCTGATACTCACCGGCACAAAACAACGGCGCGTCGGACTAAACCGATACGCCGTCACGCATAGTTA
>JBOGDE010000334.1:0-6266 GCA_050701695.1 Micromonosporaceae bacterium | reverse complement strand
GCCCAGCACCTCCCCGGACGAGGCCGCGCTTACCGCGGCCATCGACCGGCTCGCGACCGCGCCGAGCTTCGCCGACCACGACCCGTACACCCGGGTGGCTCTTGAGGTGCGTGCCACGTTGCCGCCGGAGGTGCCGGCAGCGCCCGGCACCGGAACGGCCGCGCTCACCTGGGCGCGGCACGGTGGGCTGTCCGTCCCGACCTGGCTGTACGGGCACGAGCCGGCCAACCTGTTCGCGGCCCGGATCGCGAAGTACTTCTCCAACGCGATCCGGGAAGACACCATCCTGCGGTTGACGCGCGGCGGCATCGTGTTCGCGCCGGGGCGGGCGGGCACCGTGCAGGAGGTGTTCCAGGCCGCCACCAAGGCGTTCTACGCCACGGACGGCGCGAGCGGGCCGTTCGTCTTCCTGGGCACGGACTTCTGGACCCGCGAACTCCCGATCGGGTCGCTGCTCCGCCCGCTGCTGGCCGACTCGCCGCACGGCGATCTGGCGTCCACAGTGCACGTCACCGACGACGTCGACGAGGCGGTCTCGCGGATCCTGGAACACGGCGCGCCGGCGGTCGCGAAGGAGACCCAGCGCACCACGCCGTAACCCTTTAGGGGATGCGTGGTTTGCCCATTGCGGAAGGATCGTGCAGATTCGTGCCCGACCGAGGAGGAATCGGAGTGGGCCCGTACGACGAGACCGCGACCGCTGACGACGAGACCGCCGCGCTGAAGCGACGGATGCTGAACCTGGAGACCCGGCTGCTGGAGCTGGAGAGCGAGATCCGTACCGAGCGCCGGATGCTGGTGCCGGCATGCGTGGTGACCGCCGGCCTGGCGCTGGCGTTCGCCAGCTTCGGCCTGATCAGCGGCGCCGACGGCGACCAGCTCGGCAGCTGGGCCGCTCTCTTCCTGGTGTACGCGATCGTGATGGTGCCGCTGACGGTGCTCACTGTGATGTCCCGTTCGGCGGGGATGCGTGGCGCCGCGATCGTGGCCTGGGTGATGCTCGGCATGATGGCGGTCTGCCTGGGCGCCAGTCCGCGTGGCGCGCTGGCCGCGCTCGGGATCGGGCCGTGGTATCTGCTCGGATCCGCCGCGATCACCATCGTCGGCCTCACCCGGATGCCCACCCGCTCGTCCGGCGACTAGTGCCACCGCACCAGGTCAGCAGCACGGTCGCGGGTCCGCCAGCTTGCACTCAGTCCACGTCGGCGGGCATCGCCGGGTTGAGCTGGTGCTGGTAGAGGCGGTGCAACTGCTCTTCACTGGTACGCCGGCTTGAGAGCTCCGGCAGCGCGTCCAGTGCGAAGAAGCCCACCCCGGTGGTCTCGTCGTCCAGCCCGGCGACCGGCTCGGCGTCGTCGAGGCGTTCCAGCAGGAACATCAGCTTGTAGATGTGGAACGGTGCCGTGGGGTGGCCGTTGCGGCGGAATCCGTCGTACACCGCCGCGAGCCGGGTGACCCGTACCTTCAGGCCGGCCTCTTCGGCGACCTCCCGGACCACCGCCTCGGTCGGTGCGTCCAGCGCGTCTGCCCAGCCTCCCGGGAGCGTCCACCGCCCGTCGATCTTCTCGCGTACGAGCAGCACCCGGCCGTCGCCGTCGAACAGCGCGCCGCGTACGTCGACCTTCGGGGTGGCGTGGCCGAACTCGGCCTCGATCGCGTGGTGGAAGGCCTCGGCGGGGTGCCCCGACGCCAGCGACATCATCTCGGCACTGATCTGCTGCAGCCGGCGGTAGCGGGCGACCTCATACCGGTTGGCGATAGTGCCGGTGTCGCGGTTGGCGTAGTTGAGGCCGTTCTGCGCCAGTGCCGCGATCTCGACCGCGAGCGCGTGCAGTCGCGCCCCCTGCTCCGGCTGGTCCTCCCCCACGTACCGCACGCTACCCGTTGCGGGCGGCGTTCGGCGTTTCTGGGGTTTGCGTCGTATCGGCTGCGGTTGATGCGACCCAAACCCCAGAAAGCGCAGCAGCGACTACGTGGCGAGCGACGTACCCGTGGAGCGGAGGTTTTCGCAGGCCTCGACCACCCGGGTGGCCATACCGGCCTCGGCGGCCTTGCCCCAGGAACGCGGGTCGTACAGCTTCTTGTTGCCGACCTCGCCATCCACCTTCAGTACGCCGTCGTAGTTGGCGAACATGTGCGCGGCGACCGGGCGGGTGAACGCGTACTGGGTGTCGGTGTCGACGTTCATCTTGACCACCCCGTAGTCGAGCGCGGCGCGGATCTCCTCCAGCAGCGAGCCGGACCCGCCGTGGAACACCAGGTCGAACGGCTTCTGCTTGCCGTACTTCTCGCCCACCGCCTGCTGGATCTCCTTCAGGATCTCCGGGCGCAGCTTCACGTTGCCGGGCTTGTAGACGCCGTGCACGTTGCCGAACGTGAGCGCCGTGAGGTAGCGGCCCTTCTCGCCCAGGCCCAGCGCCTCGGCGGCGGCCAGCCCGTCGCCCGGAGTGGTGTAGAGCTTCTCGTCGATCGCACCGACGATCCCGTCCTCCTCGCCACCGACCACCCCGATCTCGATCTCTAGGATGATCTTCGCGGCGGCCGCGGCGGCCAGCAGCTCCTCGGCGAGCTGCAGATTCTCGTCCAGCGGTACGGCCGACCCGTCCCACATGTGCGACTGGAACAGGGGCTCCTGCCCGGCGTCCACCCGCTCCTTCGACAGCGCCAGCAAGGGTCGGACGAACTTGTCGAGCTTGTCCTTCGGGCAATGGTCGGTGTGCAGGGCGATGTTGACCGGGTAGTTCTTCGCGACCTCGTGGGCGTACGCCGCGAACGCCACCGACCCGGTGACCATGTCCTTCACGGTCGGGCCCGACAGGTAGTCGGCGCCGCCGGTGGAGACCTGGATGATGCCGTCGCTCTCGGCCTCGGCGAAGCCCCGCAGCGCCGCGTTGAGGGTCTGCGAGGAGGTGACGTTGATCGCTGGGTACGCGTACGCGCCGGCCTTGGCGCGGTCGATCATCTCGGCGTACACCTCGGGCGTAGCGATCGGCATGGCTGGCTCCCTGATGAAGGCGTTTCGGCTGCTCTGGTAGACGTTACCGCCGACCCCGATGGCGCTGCGGACACGGGGCACAGCCCGTACCGTGGAGTGGGCACGGCCAGCGCGCCGCGGAGGGAGGTCCCACCATGACCCGACCTGAGGTCGCCGCGGACAACAGGCCCGACCCCGAGGAGTGGGAGCCCGGTAGCGGCTCCGTGGCCGCTGATGCTCCGGAAGCGGACGCCGCCGAGCAGTCCCAGCCACTGCGCCCCGACGACGACGGCCCCGCCCCCTCGGTGAATCCCGAGGTGAACGAGGCCGACGCCGTGGAGCAGAGTCGGGTCGTGGTCGACGACGACGAGTACGACCGCTAGCCCGGCCGCACCCTATTCGCTGTCGTCGGGGCCACGTGCGGCGCGGGCGCGGCGGGAGGTGTCGGCGACCTCGTACAGGTCGGTGGCGAACTCGCCGATCTCCTTGGCGACGTCGCGTACCGCTCCAGTGACGATCACCGCGATGTGGCCGATCCGGGTGGCGGCCGACTCCACACCGACCTGGATCGCGTCCTTGGTGATCTCGCCCTTACCGAGCATCTTTACCTCCGTCACCCCGCTCGCGGCCGCCGTCCTGCCGCGTCCGCCGGCCGTTACGGCGGTCACGCCGCGACCGCCGGAGGTCATGCCGCGACCGCCACGGGCTTCTCGGCCGGTGCGCCGTTGCTCCGGCTGCCGGCGCCGCTGCGGTCACCGAACACCCAGTCCGGCAGCGCCAGCTTGAAGATCTTCTTCCACACCGAGCCGAGCTGCCGCGACAGTGACCCGGTGTTGTACGGCAAACCGTACCTGGTGCAGATGTCGCGTACCTCGGGAGCGATCTCCGGGTACCGCTTGGCGGGCAGGTCCGGGAACAGGTGGTGCTCGATCTGGTGGCTGAGATTGCCGCTCATGATGTGGAACAGCTTGCCACCGGTGATGTTGGCCGAGCCGAGCATCTGCCGCAGGTACCACTGGCCCCGGGTCTCGTTCTCGGCCTCCTCCTCGGTGAAGGTGGCGACCCCGCTCGGGAAATGCCCACAGAAAATGATCGAGTACGCCCACACATTGCGGACCAGGTTCGCCACCGCGTTACCCGCGAGCGTGGAGAGGAACAGTGGCCCGGTGAGCGCGGGGAAGAGCACGTAGTCCTTCAGGGTCTGCTTGAACCCCTTGTGCCACATCTGCCTGCGCAGACCGCGCGTGTCGGCCCAGCTCCGCTCACCGGTGACGATCCGCTCGATCTCCAGGTCGTGCAGCATCACGCCCCACTCGAAGAACGTCATCAGGAAGAACGCGTACACCGGGTTGCCCAGGTAGTACGGGTTCCACCGCTGCGCGTTCTCCATCCGCAGCACGCCGTACCCGATGTCCCGGTCTTTATCGAGAATATTGGTGTACGTGTGGTGCATGTAATTGTGCGAGTGCTTCCACTGCTCGGCGGGGCAGACGGTGTCCCACTCGAACATCTTGGAATTGAGGTGGGGGTCGCGCATCCAGTCGTACTGGCCGTGCATCACGTTGTGCCCGATCTCCATGTTGTCGAGGATCTTCGACACGGACAGGCAGGCGACGCCGGCGAGCCAGGCGGGCGGGAGGAAACCGAGGAACATCAGCGCCCGCCCGGCGATCTCGAACCGCTTCTGCACCTTGACGATATTGCGGATGTAATCGGCGTCGTGCTCACCGAGGTCTTCCACGACCCGCTTGCGGATGGCGTCCAGCTCGGCGCCGAACTCCTCGATCTTCTCGGGTGTCATATGAGTCGGGTACGGCATGGTCTTCTCCTTTGTCCGTCGGCGGCCCGGCGGTGTACCGGCGGCCCTGCGGCCTCTGGGCTCGCGGCCGGTGGCGGTCAGATGTCGAGTTCGACGTCCCCGCAAGGGACGTTGACGCAGAGTTGGATGTCGGTGTCGGGCTCGTCGTCGACGTCGCCGGTGAGCAGGTTGCGGACCGCGCCGGCCCGCTTCGGGCTGGTGCACGAGAAGCAGATGCCCATCCGGCAGCCGTACTCCGGGGTGAGCCCGGCGGCCTCGGCCTGCTCCAGCAGCGAACGCCCGTCGTTCGGGCTGGCGGCCCGGCTGCGGGCGAAGCTGACCGTGCCGGTGACCTCGCCGGACGGGGTCGGCGGCGGCGCGGTGACGAACCGCTCCTGGTGCAGCCGGTCAGCCAACCCTTCCTCGGTCCACAGGTTTTCCACAGCCCGCATCAGCGGCGGTGGCCCGCAGAGGAAGGTCTCGGCCTCGGCATAGTCGGGCACCGCCTCGAACAGGTGGTCGCGGTGGAACAGCCCTCGGAGTTCGCCACGGTTGCTCTCCGTGTACGCCCGCACCAGCGTGACGTTCGGATGCCAGGCGGCGAGCTGCGCCAGCTCGTCCGCGTAGATCAGGTGCTCCGGGGTGAACGCGTAGTGCAGAAACGTGACCTGGCCGGCGTACCGCTCGTCGCAGAGGGTACGCAGCATCGACATCACCGGCGTGATCCCACTGCCACCGCTGATCAGCAACAGCTTCGCGGGCCGCTCGGTGGGGAGCATGAACTCGCCCTCGGCCTGCGACAACGTGACGAGGAGGCCGGGCTCCGCCTGCTTGAGGTGCCTGGTGACCTCGCCGTCGGGGTTGACCTTCGCGGTCAGCTCGATCAGGTCGTCGGGGCGCTTTGCGGAGGAGGCCGGCGAGAAGCAGCGGGTACGCCGTACCCCGTCGATCTCGACGGTCAGTCGTACGTACTGGCCGGGCCGATGGCCGCGCCAGTTGCTGTTCGGCTTGAGCGTCAGGGTCACCGTGTCGGGGGTCGGGTGGCCGACGGCGACGACGCGGGCGCGTACCTCCGCGACGGACCACAGCGGGTTGACCATCTCCAGGTAACGGTCGACCGGGTGCGGGCTGGCGAAGCTGGTGGCCAGCGGCGAGGCGAGCAGCCGACGCACGGCGCGCTTCGGCGTGGCGAATCGGGTCGGCATTGCGTTCTCCTTTTCGGTGTACGCCTGTTCACTCACTACGGTGCGGGCGCTTGCTGTGGTACGTCAAGCGCTAGCGGGCAAAGCGTGGCGCACGCCTCATCGGGCGTAAATCATTGGTGAACAACCGTGCACCAACGTGGTGCCGGTAGGCTCGCCGTGTGATATCCCGCAGAGGCCGCGCCAGCCGCCGCACCGACGATGGTGCGGCGCCCGGCGCTGCGGACCAGCCGGACCGGGCGGACCAGCCGGACCGGGCGGACCAGCCGGACCGGGCGGACCAGCCGGGCCG
>JBOGDE010000333.1:0-6327 GCA_050701695.1 Micromonosporaceae bacterium | reverse complement strand
GGCCACGGTCCAGGCCGGTGCCGCGCAGCGACGAGGCGAGGTCCCGGCGGGCCTGCGGCGAGCGGTGGTTGAAGTGCCTGGGGACCCGTACCGTCGCCAGCGGCTCCACCGGCGCGACGAAATCGGCGGCGGGCAGCCGGCCGGCCCAGCGGTCCTCTGTCAGCACCAGTGGGCGCGGTTCGCCGAAGCCGTCGACGCCGGGGTCGATGATCACCGCGAGACCGGCGCGCTTGCCGCTGGGCACCCGGATCACGTCACCGGGGCGCAGCTTCTCCAGCGACGAGACCGCCGCCGCGCGGCGCTGCGAGGCGCCCCGCCGGGCCAGTTCGCGTTCCCGGTCGGCGATCGCCACCCGGATCGCGTGGTACGCGGCGAAGTCCCCGAGATGGCAGGTCATCTTCTCCGCGTACCCGGAGATGGTCTGTTCGTTGTTCTTGACCTGGCGGGCGAGGCCGACCACGGACCGATCGGCCTGGAACTGCGCGAAGCTGGACTCCAGCAGGTCACGTGCCCGTTCGGCGCCGACGCTGCCGACCAGGTTGACCGCCATGTTGTACGACGGCCGGAAGCTCGACCGCAGCGGGTACGTCCGGGTGGACGCCAGCCCGGCCACGTGCCGCGGGTCGATGTCCGGCGACCACAGCGCGACGGCGTGCCCCTCGATGTCGATGCCGCGCCGCCCGGCACGCCCGGTCAGCTGGGTGTACTCCCCCGGCGTCAGGTCCACGTGAGCTTCGCCGTTGAACTTCACCAGGCGCTCCAGCACCACCGAGCGGGCCGGCATGTTGATGCCGAGCGCGAGCGTCTCGGTGGCGAACACCGCCTTGACCAGACCCCGTACGAACAGCTCCTCCACCACCTCCTTGAAGGTGGGGAGCATGCCCGCGTGGTGGGCGGCGAGGCCGCGCTCCAGGCCGTCCAGCCAGTCCCAGTAGCCGAGCACCTGAAGGTCGTCGGCGGCGATATGGGCGGTGCCGCGTTCGGCGATGGCGCGGATCTGGTCCCGCTCCTCGGCGCTGGTCAGCCGCAGCCCGGCGGCCAGGCACTGGGCGACGGCGGCGTCGCAGCCGGCGCGGCTGAAGATGAACACGATCGAGGGCAGCAGCCCGTCGCGGTCCAGCCGGTCGACCACCTCGAACCGGGGCGGTGGCTGCCAGCGGCGCCCCCGGCGGCCGCGCGGGTCGCGGGTGTCGTACCCGAGCCGGCGGGTGGTCTCGCGGGCGTACCGCAGCAGCTCGGGGTGGACCTCGTGCTTGGAGGCGGCTTCCGGGTCGTGGAACAGGTCGAACATCCGCTTGCCGACCAGCATGTGCTGCCACAGCGGCACCGGGCGGTGCTCGTCGACGATCACCTCGGTGTGGCCCCGTACGGTGACCAGCCAGTCGGCGAACTCCTCGGCGTTGGAGACCGTCGCGGACAGCGAGACCAGCGTGACCGAGTCGGGCAGGTGGATGATCACCTCCTCCCAGACCGCGCCCCGGAACCGGTCGGCGAGGTAGTGCACCTCGTCCATCACCACGTACCCGAGGCCTTCCAGGGTGGTCGACCCCGCGTAGAGCATGTTGCGCAACACCTCGGTGGTCATCACCACCATCGGGGCGTCGCCGTTGATCGCGTTGTCGCCGGTGAGCAGCCCCACCCGGTCCGGGCCGTGCACCCGCTGCAGGTCGGCGTACTTCTGGTTGGACAGCGCCTTGATCGGCGTGGTGTAGAAGCACTTGCGGCCCTGCGCCAACGCCAGGTGTACGGCGAACTCGCCGACCACGGTCTTGCCGGCGCCGGTCGGGGCGCACACCAGTACGCCGCTGCCCCGTTCCAGGGCCTGGCAGGCGTCGCGCTGGAACGGGTCGAGGATGAACTCCACCCCGGCCGTGAAGTCGGTCAGCGCGGGAAACTCCGCCCGCCGACGGGCCGCGGAGTACCGCTCGGCGGGACTACTCATGACCACAAGGCTATGCGAGTCGCTGCGAAACGGCCGTTCGGTATGGTGCCCGGCGTGCCGACTCCCTCCCCCCGCCCCGTTGACGCTGTCCTCCTCGACTTCCATGGCACTCTCGCCACCATCGAACCCATCGAACGACGGATCTCCCTCGCCGCCTCGGCGTGCGGGGTCCTGCTCGACATTCCCCACCTGATGCGGCTGGCGAACGCGGCCCGCGCCGCCGGGCTCGCCGACGGCTTCCACTGTCCCCCGACCGTGTCACCGGAGGTGTCCCGTGCCTGGGAGCGCCGCGACCTGTCCGGCACGGCCCACCGCACGGCGTTCGTCGGGGTCACCGACACCCTCGACACCGGCATCCCCGGCCTCTCCGAGGCGATGTACGAGCGGATGCTCGACCCGGACGGCTGGGTGGCGTACGCCGACACGGTGCCGGCGCTGCAGGCGTTACGGGACCGCGGAGTCCCCGTCGCGCTGGTGAGCAACATCGGCTTCGACATGCGCCCGATCGCCAAGTCGCTCGGTTTCGCGGACCTGATCGACACCTGGGTGCTCTCGTACGAGGTCGGGGTCCGCAAGCCGGAGCCCGCGATCTTCCGGCACGCCTGTGCCCAGCTCGGGGTCGTGCCGTCGCGGGCCCTGATGGTGGGTGACACGGTCGCCGACGCGGGCGCCGCGGATGCCGGCTGCAGTGTGCTGGTGCTGCCACCGTCCACACCGGGCGGGTTGCACGGGCTCGGTGCGGTGCCGCGGCTCGCCGGCGCCTGAACCACGTGCGTGGCCCGGCTCGGGGGGCCGGGCCACGCGCTCCGCTGGCCGGACAACGACCCGATCACGCTGTCGGTCTGATCACGCTGTCCGTCTGACGGCCGGTCGCAGGATGCGTAGCGCCGCGGGGCGCAGCCGTACCGTGACGGGCGTGTCGGTTAGGTAGTCGCCGTCGGCGTACACCGGCAGTGGCCGGTCGGCCTCGACGGTGATCTCGGCGCCTCGTGTCACGCGCATCTGGGGATGCCGTACGTGGGTGCCGTGGCTGGCCTCCCGCATCAGCGAGGCGATCTTCCAGCGAGGCATGTCACCGGCGATCAGTACGTCGCAGACGCCGTCGTCGACCACGGCTGAGGGCACGATGTCCAGCCCGTGGCCGTACGTGCCGGAGTTGCCGACCACGACGGTGTGGGCACGTTGCTCGGTCACCACGCCGTCGATCGTCACCCGGTACCGGGGCGGTCTCCAGGTGAGGATGGCGCGCAGCGGGGCCACCCGGTAGAGCAGCTTCGCGGGGACCCATCGGCTGGAGTTGATCATCTGGTTGGCGACCGAGTCGAGCCCGGCGTACAGGTTGCCGGGGACGATCCGTCCCTGGCACTCCAGCACGTCCATGGCGCGTGGCTCGCCGTGCAGCAGCAGCTCGGCGAGCCCTTCCGGATCGGACGGTACGCCGAGTTTGCGCGCCAGGTCGTTGCCGCGGCCAGCGGGCAGGATCGCCATCACCGCCCCGGTGGGCACGGCCGCTTCGGCGATGTCGCGGGCCAGGCCGTCCCCACCGGCGGCGACCAGCACGTCGCCGTCGCCCGCGGCCTGTCGGGCGGCGGCGGTGGCGTGCTCGGGCCCCTCGGTGACAACGTTGCGTACGGTCGCGCCGGCCTCCCGTAGCCGGGCCACCACCGGCCTGGCCCGCTCCGGCGCGTGGCCGCCGCCGGAGATCGGGTTGACCAGCACGGAGTAGGTACGCATCTCAGCCCACCAGAATGCCGGGGTTGCAGATGCCGTCCGGATCCAGGGTCGCCTTCACCGCGCGCAGCGCCTCGGTGGCGAGTGGGCCGACCTCGGCCAGGTACCCGGGCTGGTGGTCGGTGCCGACCGCGTGGTGGTGGGTGATGGTGCCGCCGGCCTCGCCGATCGCGGCGCTCGCGGCGGCCTTCGCCGTCCGCCACTGCGCCACCGGGTCGTCGGCCTGGGCGCAGACCACGGTGAAGTAGAGCGAGGCGCCGGTGCCGTACACGTGGGAGATGTGGCAGAGCACCAGCGCCGGGGTGCCCTGCGCCGTCAGCGCCTCGGTCAGCGCGGTGGTCACGGACTGCCGCAGCGGCTGCAGCCGGGACCAGAACGTCGCGGTCTCCAGGGTCTCCACCAGCGCGCCGGCGTCCAGCAGCGGATCCCGCAGGTACGGCGCGCGGTACCTGCCTTCCCGCCACCGCTCCCCCGGCTCGGCCCCGAGCGGCTCGCCACCGGCGTCGATCAGCACCTGCTCGGCCGTGGCGCGGCGGGTCGCCACGTCGCCGGCGGTGCCCTCGTACCCGCAGATCGCCAGGCAGCCACCGTGGCCGCCGCCGCTGAGCGCCGAAGCGGGGTCGGCCAGGTTGACCGCGGTCTCCGCCTCGTCGGAGAGCCGCAGCACGGTAGGCAGCGGGCCGTCCTGGGCCAACCGGCGCAGCGCGGCGGCGCCGGTGGCGAAGTCACCGAACCGCCAGCCGTCGTAGATCCGCTGTTCGGGCCGCGGCCGCACCCGCACCGTAACGGAGGTGATCACGCCGAAAATGCCCTCCGATCCGAGGACGAGCTGCCGCAGATCCGGCCCCGCCGCCGACATCGGGGCGGTGCCGAGCGTCACGGTGCCGCGTGGGGTGGCCAGGGTCAACCCGACCACCATCTCGTCGAACCGTCCGTAGCCGGCGGAGGCCTGGCCGCTGGAGCGGGTCGCGGCGTACCCGCCGATGGTGGCGCCTTCGTACGACTGCGGAAAGTGCCCGAGGGTGAGATCGTGCGCGGCGAGCAGCCGCTCCGCCTCCGGGCCGCGTACCCCGGCTTCCAGCACCGCGGTACGGGACTCGGGGTCCACCGACACCAGCCGGTCGAGCCGGCGCAGGTCGATCGCGACCACCGCGTCGAAACCCTTCCGGGCCGGCGCCAACCCGCCGGCCACCGAGGTGCCGCCGCCGTACGGGACGACCGCGACCCGGTGCGCGGCGCAGGCGGCGAGCACCGCGAGCACGTTGTCGTGGCTGCCGGGGAAGACCACGACGTCCGGTGCGTCGGCGGCGTCGCCGGCGCGCAGCCGCAGCAGGTCCGGGGTGGAGAAGCCGCGGGTGTGGCCGATCCGGTCCGGCTGCGCCTCGGAGACGTGGTCGGCGCCGACGGCGTCCCGCAGCGCGTCCCGGGCCGCCGCGGACAGCGCCGAGGGGGCCAGCGGGATGTCACCGGGCGGCACCGGGGGCGACGCGGGTGTACGCACCCCGAAGCCCCGCAGGGCGTCGCCGATCACCTCCGGCAGCGTCACCGGATGCGCCGGGTCGCCCCAGCGGTACGGGTGCATCTGGACGGCGGGGAGATCGGATTCGGTCATCTGAGCCTCGGGTCGGGAGAGCAGCCACCGATCGGCGGCGCGATGCGCTGATACACTTAAGCACGTGATGTCGCAGCGTAGCAAGACGGCGAGCCCCGCGAACGCGATTCCGGAGCAGCGGATCCTGGATGCCGCGTACCAGCTGCTGCGCACCATCGGGCCGCGCCGGATGACGATGGCCGACATCGGCCGGCAGGCGCGGGTGTCCCGGGCGACCCTCTACCGGCGCTGGCCGAACGTGCGCGCCGTGATGGGCGCGCTGATCACCCGCGAGTGGGCCGGGGTGGTGGCCGAGGCGTTCGATGCCGGGGCCGGCCCCACCCGGGACCGGCTGGTCGCCGGGATGGTGTCCGCGGTGGCCCGCTCCCGGCAGCACCCGCTGCTGCGGGCGGTGGTGCGACACGATCCGGAGTTTCTGGTGCCATACCTGCTGCAGCGCCGGGGCACCAGCACCGAGGAGCAGCTGGCCGCGGTGGAGGCGGCGCTGCGGACCGGTCACACCGACGGCTCGGTACGCGCCGGCGACCCGCGCTGGCAGGCCCGCGCTCTGATGCTGATGGCGATCTCGTTCACCCTGACCGGGCCGATCATGGCCGGCCCGGACGACTACCCGCGCCTGGACGCGGAGCTGCGTACGATGCTCGACCGCTACCTGGCGCCGGAGCCGGCGTGAACACCTCGCTGAACGCGGAGCGCCGCGCCCGGGAATGGGAAGCCCTGCGCGGCCCCGTCGACGTGCTGGTGATCGGGGGTGGCGTCACCGGTGCCGGGGTGGCGCTCGACGCGGCCAGCCGTGGCCTGACGGTGGTGCTGGCCGAGGCGCACGACCTGGCGTACGGCACCAGCCGGTTCAGCTCCAAGCTGGTGCACGGCGGGCTGCGCTACCTGGCCACCGGCGATATCGGCATCGCGTACGAGAGCGCCACCGAGCGCGACATCCTGCTGCGCCACACCGCCCCCCATCTGGTACGGCCGTTCCCGCAGGTCTTCCCTCTGCTGCCGGCCTTCGGGCGGGGCCGCGCCGCGGTGGTCCGCGCCGGGC
>JBOGDE010000332.1:0-6376 GCA_050701695.1 Micromonosporaceae bacterium | reverse complement strand
CCGACCGCACCATCCTGGTGTACGACCTGGGCGGCGGCACCTTCGACACCACCGTGATCAGCATGCGGGCCGGCGACATCCAGGTGGTCTGCACCGACGGCGACCACGAGCTGGGCGGCGTGGACTGGGACGAACGGCTCGCCGAGTACGTCGTCGACGCCTTCGTCGAGCAGCACCCCGACGCCTCCCACCCCCTCGACGACCCGACCACGGTGCAGGACATCCGTTCCTCGGTGGAGGAGGCCAAGCAGCGGCTGTCCACCACCAGACAGCGCACCATGCGGGTGGTGCACGAGGGCCGGGTCACCAGCGTCACCATCACCCGCGACCAGTTCGAGGAGATGACCTCCGACCTGCTCGACCGCACCGTCGACATCACCCGCCGGGCGCTCGACGTGGCACGCAAACGCGGCGTCACCACCCTCGACGAGGTGGTGCTGGTGGGCGGCTCGGCGAAGATGCCCGCCGTGGTGGAGCGGCTGCGCAAGGAGCTGGGCCAGGAGCCGAAGCTCCACGACCCGGATCTGTCCGTGGCCAAGGGCGCTGCCCTGTACGCCTTCGAGGAGACCTACCGGCGGCTGGTCGCCTCAGGCGGGGACGGCAAGGAGCAGGCCGAGCGGATGGCGCGCTGGGCCGGGCTGTCGGTCAGTCAGGAGGCCGCGATCGCGAAACGGCAGATCCGTACCGTCGCCTCCCGCGGCTTCGGGGTGCTCTGCTACGCCGCCGAGACCGAGTCCGAACACGTGGTGCACCTGATCCACGGCAACGACGCGCTGCCGGTCGACGCCACCCGTACCTTCTACACGGTGTACGACGACCAGGGCGAGGTGGGCGTACAGGTGATGGAGCAGGCGGGCAGCGTCGAGTCGGAGCTGCCGGCGGACAACACGCTGATCGCGTCGGGGCCGATCGGCGTACCGCCGGGCAAGCCGGCCGGGTTCCCGATCGACGTCACGTTCCACCTCGACGCCAGCGGACTGCTGCACGTCACCGCCACCGAACAGACCGAGCCCGACGCCCCGCAGCCGGTCAACGGCACCACCCGGCTGGACCTGGAGATCCAGGTCGGCGGGATGTCCGACGACGACGTTGCGCGTTCCCGCAGCACCCTGGCCCAGGTACGGGTCAACTGAGTCTCCCACCACCATGACGTTCGACGCGGACAGCTACCTGACCGAGGTCCTGGAGCCGGCACGGCAGGCCGAGGGCCGGCCCCCGGCCGACCTGCTGCTCCGGTACGGGTTGTCGCTGCCGCTGACCGCCGCCGAGGTCGCCGAGAACCTGCCCGCGGTGCTGGGCACCTGGCGGCGCGCCCGGCGGGAGCTGAAGTACCGCAAGCTGATCTCACGGCTGGAGGCCGACCACGCCCGGCTGGCCGCGGTGTTCGACAAAGCGAAGGCCGGTGACGTCGGGCCGCTGCACGCCGCCGTGGCGCAGGCCCGCTCCGCCAGCGACGAGAAGCTGGACAAGCTGCGCGACGAACTGGCCGACATCGCCGGCCCGGTACGCCGGATCACCCCCGCGCTGGCCGGGGAGCTGGCCACCGGTCACGGCCTGGAACCGGGTCAGGTCGCCCCGCTGCTGGTACGGCTCTCGATCGAGGTGGCCGAGCCGGACCCGCTGCCCGCCGACCCGCCGGTCACCGGGTATCCCCGGTACCGGGAGGCGCTGCGCACCCTGGGCTGCCGACACACCGCCGACTTCGTACTCGACGAGAGCCGCGACACCGTCACCCTCGACGGTGTGCTGCGGGTGTGGGACACCGTGGAGATCGACGGCCAGCCGGAGCGGCGGGTGGTGGCGAGCACCGTACACACGGCGGACCTGGCGTGGGCGGCCCGGCCGCACGACGGCAGCCGGACCCTGGCCAGCACCGTGCTGGTCACGCTGAAGGCGCTGCTGGAGCAGTCCGGCCCGACCGGGGTCGCCGCCCTGGTGCGGTACGAGGTCGCCGAGGAGCTGCGTACCCGGCACCGGCAGGGCGCCTCGGCGGGTGCGCTGGTCGACTACGCGTCGGCCAGTCTGGGGCTGGCCGACGACGACGCCCGCCGGATCGCGTTCGCGGTCCGCGCCGAGCCTCTGGGCGCAGCGTCCGCCGTCGCCCCGTCCGCCGTCGCCCCGGACGGCGTCGCACCGGAGGCGTCGGTTGTCGTCGCGCAGCCGGTCCCGGCAGCCACTCCACCGGCCGAAGCGTCGGCCGCGCCCGTGGCCCCGGATGCGGTCCCGGCGGAACGGCCCGGGGGTTCCACGGCGTTGTCGGCCACCCCACCGGGCGAGTCGGCGGTGCCGGCTGGTCCGCTGTCGGCCACCGCATCAGTCGCGCCCGAAGCCACCGGCACCCAGCCAACCGCCGCCAAGCCAACCAGCACCGAGCCAACCAGCACCGAGCCAACCGGCGCCGGGACCGCGACCGGGGTCGCCGCCACACCGAGCCCGGCGAAGGAGGCGCCGCTGGGGGCGTACGCGCCGCTGCCGTCCCCGGACCAGGTGGTCGCGGACCGGGCCGGCGACGAGGTGGTGGTGCGCTGGCAGTGGCCCACCGAGCTGACCGAGGTGCTACTGCGCTGGCAGCCGCAGGTGGCGGATCCCGGGGCAGCCGCCACCGAGCGGCCGTGGCGGGAGCGGCTGGTCTCGCGCGGGGCGTACCGCTCACAGGGCGGGGCGTGGCTGCCGCTGACGACCGGCCCGGGCAACGTACCCGGCAACGGCAACAGCAACGGCAATGGGGCGCGCAACGCGCCGCTGCGGATCGAGCTCACTGCGATGGCGCCGCGACACGGCCGCCGGGTCCGTGGTGCGCCGGTCACGGTACGGCTGCCGGGCCGTATCGAGGCGTGGTACGAGGTGAGCCGCACCGGGCCGCCGTGGCGGCGCGAGCTGACCGTGGCGGTACGCACCGACGAGCCGACCCAGCTGCGGCGGCTGATGGTGGTGCTGCGGCGCGGCACGGTGATGCCGTTGCAGCCCACCGACGGCGAGGTGCTGCGCCAGCTCGAACACGTACGGGTGGCTCCGGAGGCGCCCCTTCGGCTGCGGCTGCCGGTGCCGCGCGGGCCGTACTGGCTGCGGTGTTTCGCCGCCGACGACGACGTCGCGCTACGGGACCCGCCGGTGGTCCAGCTGCGAGGCCGCTGATGGCGTCCCGTGAAAACCCGCTACCCGGGGCCCCCGCATGCAGCAGATGATCACGTGTCCGTACTGCTTCACGGCGGTGCCGCGGCGCAGCGTGCGGTTCCGCTGCCAGGGCGGCGCGCCGGGACGCGGCACCGGCTGCCCGCCCGAGGTCGACACCGTACTCGCCGACTATCTCGGCTCGGAGGTGGCGGCGACGCTGCCGCCGGTGTTCACCGCCGACGGGCGGCGGCAGCGCGCCGACTGCCCGCACTGCGGCCTGGACACTTTCCGCCGGGTCTGCCCCACCTGCCACAACCAGCTGCCGGCGCAGTACAGCGAGACCCCCAGCAAGATCGTCGCACTGGTGGGGGCGAAGAACGCCGGGAAGAGTACGTACATCGCGGTGCTGCTGCACGAGCTGGAGCACCGGCTGGGCGCCGAGCTGGGCACCTCCCTGGTGGCCTGCGACGACCGTACGATCGACCGCTACCAGACCGACTTCGCCACTCCCCTGTTCGGCGAACACCGGCTGCTGCCCACCACCCAGTCGGCGGCGACCGCGATCCGCTGGCCGATGGTGTACCTGCTCAGCCGTACCCGGCAGGGGCGGTTCAATCGCCGCCAGGACGCCTCGCTGGCCCTGGTGCTCTTCGACACCGCGGGCGAGGACCTGGGCCGGCGCGACCTGGTCGACCTGCACCTGCGCTACCTGACCGCCGCCGACGCGATCATCTTCCTGGTCGACCCGCTCGAGCTGCCCGGTGCCGCCGCCGACACCCGGGAGGAGGCCCGCGCCACCACGGTCCCGGACGCCAACCCGCTGCACGTGCTGGGGCGGGTCACGGAGACCCTGCGGTCGGGGCACGAGCTGCGTCCGGGCCAGCGGCTGAAGGTGCCGATGGCGATCGCGCTCACCAAGATCGACGTACTGCAGCCGTCGCTGGAACAGCAGTCGCCGCTGCACCAGCCCCGGCCCCGCTCCGCCCAGCTCGACCTGGACGACCGGGACGCGGCGCACGAACAGGTACGCGCGCTGCTGCACAGCTGGCACGCCGAGGGGCTCGACCACTACCTGGACCACAACTACGCCGAGCATGCCTTCTTCGGGCTCTCCGCGCTGGGCGGACTCCCCAAGGACGGCGCGGTCGCACCGGGCGGGATCCGGCCGTACCGGGTGGAGGATCCGCTGCTGTGGCTGCTGCACCGCTTCGGCATGCTCGACGCCTCACGCCGCGGATCGCGGTAGCGGCCCCGAGATGGCACAGCAGTTGCATTACGCGTCGGTGGCCTCCGGCGCCAGCGGGCGGGCGGGATTCCAGTTCACCGCGCGCAGTGACGGCGCCCACCCGGAGCTGGAACGCGCGATCGAGCGGTTCATGACGTACCGGCCGCCTTCCGGGGCGCACGCGGCGGAGTGCCCGGTGTCGCTGGCGTACGAGGTGACACCGTACGGGGCGATCGCGGTCTGCTGCCGCTACCTGGGTGAGGACTACACCGGCCGGCCGGGCAACTTCCTGGGGCACGCCGTGGTGGCCGCGCCCGAGGAGCTGGACGGGATCCGGCCGATCGAGCTGTGGCGCTCCCCGCTGTGGGCCGCCGCGCCCGCCGCCGCGCCCGCCAGCACGCTGCCGCCGGTGGCCCCGGTGCCGACCGGCGAGGTGGTCGACCCGGAGCGGGTCGGGCTGCTGCTGCGTACCACTGACGGGTACGCCCTGCTCGCCGCGATCCTCGACGCCACCCGGGACGCGCTGGCCGGCCAGTCCGGGCCGGTGGCACTGGTCAGCGACGACGTGGACACCGTCGCGCTGTGGATCGCCGCGGTGACGTACTCCCTGCCGTTCGCGGTGGCCCGGTGCCTGTCGTTCGTGACGTACACCGCGGATCCGCACCTGTCCCGGCACCACCTGGTCGGCACCACCCCGCGGGCGTGGGCAGCCAGCCGCAGCGACCGGCTGGCGTTCGGCCTGCCGCCGCTGCCCGCGTCGCTGCCGGCCCGCGCCACCAGCCCGTACGCGACCGCGGCGGCGACGGCCTGGCGTACCGGGGAGTTGGCGGAGATCGACACACTGTGCGCGATCGCGGCGGTCGCGGCGAGACCCGCCGGACCACACGCCGCCGCCGGCGGTGGGCCGCTGGACGCCGCCGCGTCGCTGCTGGCGCTGTGCCGGGGCGAGCCGGCCGACGAGCGGTACCAGGGCGCGGCGCTGCGGCTGCTGCAGGCGCTCCCCGACCACGACCGGGCGCGGCTGCTGGACCGTACGGCCGCCTCGCTCGCCGACGCGGACGGCGGTGCGGTCAGCGCGCTGTTCGACGCCGACGGTGGTGAGACACTCGCCGACCTGCTGGTGGACCGGGACTGGTCGACCGCCCCGCAGGTGGGCCGCCTGGTGTACGCCCGGCACGGCCGGCGGCACGCCGAACGGCGTACCGAGATGGCGGGCCGGCTGGTCGACCTGGGCGAGGGCCCCGAGGACCTGGAAGTGGCGATCGGGCAGCTGTGGATCGACGCCGAGCCGAGTGTCGCGGAGTGCGTGGCGCTGCTGGAACGGCTCGATGCCGCGAGCGCGGACCATGCGGCGGTACGCGACATCGTGGCCCGCGCGCTGGCCCGCGCCGAGCTGGACGACCCCGACGCGCTGCACCTGGCACGTACCGTCGCCAGCCGCTACCCGGCCGGTCGCTCCGCCCCCGACCAGTGGCCATACGAGTCACCGTTCGATTCCGACCCCGACCCGCCACCGGCCGACCTCACGCGCCCGGCCGACCTGGAACCGCCGGCCGACCTGGAATCACAGGCCGACCCCGAGCGGCTGGCGGCCGGCGCCCGGGTGCTGCTGGGGGCGGCCGCGGTCGCCGACGGGTGCGCCGAGGACACGCCGCCAGAGCGGATCGCCGAGTACGCCGACCGGCTCGCCTGGTGGCACCGGTACGCCGAGCCGACGATCGCCACCCGCGCCCTGCGGTACGCCGCGCGGCTGCTCACCACCCAGCCGGTCACCGCGCGGCTCACCGTGCTGCGGCACGCCGCCGCGCCCACCCGCGAACTGCTGGCCGCCGACTGGCTGGCCCATACCCCCGACGAACCGCAGGCGCGTACCGACCTGGCGGAGCTGGCGGTACGGCTGCGCGGCACCGAGATCGAGGTGCCGTCGCTGACCGAGTACCTGGTGGCGCTGGCCCGCCGCCCGCTCGCGTTCCGCAAGGTGCACCGCGCGCTGGCGGGCCGCGGCGCCGGACTGCCCGACGAGCTGCGGGCCCTGGT
>JBOGDE010000331.1:0-6386 GCA_050701695.1 Micromonosporaceae bacterium | reverse complement strand
GCCTGGCGCACCAAGTGGGTAGGAGCCGCGGTGGGCAGGGAGGTGCGGTGGGCGGGGCGGTGCGGTGGGCTGCGGTGGGGGTCAGCGGCCGCGGGCGGCGGCGAGGGCGTCGCGGGCCTCGGCGTACGCGTGGAGTTCGCCGCGGATCGGAGCCACCACGCGTTCCCGCGCCACCGCGGCCACGGCACTGCGGAGGGTACGTTCGGCGCGCACCTTGAAGCGGCGGGCGGTGGCGTGCACCAGGCGGCGGGTGAGGCCGGCGGTGAGCAGGCCCAGCAGCAGACCGCCGACCAGCAGGATGGTGGGGATCGGGAAGATCCCGAGCTTCGGCAGCCAGATCTCGGGCATCGCGAAGAACAGCATCGCCACCCGCGCCAGCAGCCAGATCGCGCCGACCGCGGCGCTGGCGAAGAACAGCCACTGGAATCCGTTGACCAGCCGCCACCAGAACGGGGTGCGGTGGGCGCCGAGGTCGGTCTCGGAGATCACCCGGTCCAGCTCGTCGGGGAGTGAATCGGCGTGGGTACGCGCCACCGCGGTGACCGCCTCGGGCCACGGCTCGGGTAGCCCCTCGCTGACCTTGTCGGCGAGCGCGCGTACCGCGAGGTCGACCTGGGAACGTTGGGCGGCGCTGGGCTCGGCGATCGCGTGCCGGGCCCGGCCGTTGCGGCCCGCCGGCAGCGCTACCCCGGCCTTCGCGGCGAGCCGCTTGATCGGGTCCGGCTTCAGCTTGGCGAACCAGCGGCCGATCGGCCACCGGGTCGCCTGCAGGCCACGATGCCGGTACGTCGCGGCGGCGACCGACGCCACCGCGGATACCCCGGCGCTGTCCCCGAGTCGGGTCGCCAGCTCGTTGACCATCGTGCGATCCACCGAGTCCTCGGCCACCTCGTGGCTGACCAGGTGCTCCACCGAGCCGATCGCGGTGTCGATGTCACCGGCGAGCCGTCGCAGCGCCGCCCGCCGGTCCGCGACCGTCTCCGCGAGCAGGTCCCGCAGCTCACCCACCCCGGACCCGGTGGCGGCCGAGGTGCCGATCAGCTGTACGCCGTCCAGCCCGTCCTCGTCCACCAGCCGCCGTATGTCGGCCAGGCAGCGTTCGGTGTCCTCGTCGCTGAGCCGGTCGATCTGGTTGAGCACCACCACCGTGACATCCCGATAGGCGGTCAGCCCCTTCAGGTACCGCTGGTGTACCACCGCGTCGGCGTACTTCTGGGGATCGAGCACCCAGATCAGTAGGTCGGCCAGGCCGGTCAGCCGGTCCACTTCCAGGTGGTGGGTGACCTCCACGGAGTCGAAGTCGGGCAGATCCAGCAGCACCAGGCCGCGCAGCGCCGCCTCGGCCTCGCCGTCGAGCACCGACTCGCGGGCGATCTGGTGCCGCTTCGGGATGCCGAGCCAGTCCAGCAGCTCGGCCGCGCCGGAAGGATTCCAGACGCAGGCGTGCGCCGCGCTGGTGGTGGGGCGCCGGTAACCGACCCGGGACAGCTCCAGCCCCGACAGCGCGTTGAACAGGCTGGACTTGCCGCTGCCGGTGGCGCCGGCGAGTGCCACCACGGTGTGGTCGCGGGAGAGCCGCAGTCGCTCCCCAGCCCGGTCCACCACGGCCCGCGCGGTGGTCAGCCGCTCCACCGGCACCCTGCCCGAGACCGCCTTGAGCAGCCGGCGTAGCCCGTCGACCTGGGATATCAGGCCGTCGGCATCCACCGGGCGGGAGACGTCCCGGTTACCGGCCAGCAGACTCACCGCTTCCGCCTCGTGCTCGTCCTGGGCTCGCGCCTCACCGTGCTTGTCGACCCACCCTCGCCGCCGTCGTCCGCGTTCTCGGCATCATCGCTGTTGTCGGTATTCTCGTCGGCCGCCGCCTCCACGTTTCCCGACTCGTCGTCCGCGTCCTCGCCGTCCGCGTCCTCGCCGTCCGGGCCTTCCGTCTCGCCGTCCGAGGCTTCGGGCTCGGCGGGCGGTGCGACACCGGCTACCGGGATCTGGGCCAGGGCGTCGCGGGTGGGCACCAGGTCGGCGGCGATCCGGGCCCGCTCCACGTCGCCGCTGGCATCGCGCAGCTTGTCAGCCGCGGCGGGGTCGACGCCGGTCTCGTACAGCAGGTCGGTGTAGCGCTGCCGCTCGTGATCGAGCAGCACCCGTACCTGGTCCAGCAGGTGTTCCTTCGCCTTGCCGGCGAGCTGGCGTACGGCCTGGTCGCCGAAGATCGCCTCAAGCAGCTTCTGCGACGCGAGCGTCGTACCGCCGGCGACCGCCACCTCGGCCCCGGTCGGGATGAACGCGGTGGAGGCGAACACCCCGATCATCACCAGCAGCCCGGTGGCGTTCACGGTGTACGCGGTCAGCCGCGCCACCGAGCGCTTGTTGCCGGCCTCCGTGCGTACCAGCTCCAGGACCCAGCGCTGCCAGTTGCCGACCAGCTTCTCGGCGCGCTCCTCCAGATCCGGGGAGGGCCGGAAATACCGCAGCCGGTCGCCGTTCGGGGTCTCCAGCAGCGCCCGGCCGGCGGGGTGGGTGGACCACTGGGCGGCGGTCTGCTCGGCGGCGTCGGCGGCCGACGCGATGATCAGTGCGGCGGTGCCCGAGGTGAGCGCGGCCTGGAATTTGCGTCCCGGCAGCGGCCGGCCGGTGACCGCCGCCCGCAGCTGGTCGCGCCACTTGCCGATCCGGGTCTCCAGGGCGCGGGTCAGGTCACCGCTGCCGACCAGCTCCTGCCACCGGGCGAGCACCTCGCCGCGCAGCAGCGCGCCGTCGCGCAGCCCGCCCTCCACTCTGGACTCGGCCTCGGCGTACGCGTTCTGGGCGGTCACCCGCAGGCCGGCGGCGGCGTCGCGCTGGGCATCGGCCTGTACGGCGATCGCGTCCACCCGCGGGTGGATCGAGGTGACCGCGCCGGCCAGGGTCTGGCGTACCACCGCTTCCCGGCGCTCCGCGTCGCGGGCCAGGTCGGCGAACCACTCGCGTACCGGAGCGATCACCGGCTCGGGGAGCAGCCGCTGGTTGTCCAGCTGCTGCTCGCCGACGATGAACAGCGGGGCGTCGCCGAAGCCGTGGTCGACCAGCATCTGCTGCAGGTGCGCCACCACCACGTCGCGGCCCTCGTCGGGCACCCGGTCGAGCACCAGCGCCACCGCGGCGCCGCGCTCCTCGGCGTCCCGCAGCACATCCCACGGTACGGCGTCGGCGTACCGGGCGGCGGTGGTGAGGAACAGCCACAGGTCGGCGGCGGCGAGTAGTTGGCCGGCGAGCGCGCGGTTGGCGTCGACCACGGAGTCGATGTCCGGCGCGTCCAGGAACGCCACCCCGGCGGGCAGCTCCTCGGCGGTCACCACCTGCAGCCGCGGCCACTGAGCACCTCGCGAGACCACTCGTTGCTTGTCAGGGTTCTGACGCGTGGTCTCGCGAGGTGCTTCCACCACCGCATTGGCGCGCGGGATGTCGGGCAGCAGGTGCGCCTCGCCGAACCACCGTACGTCGTCGGGGTGGCACACCAGCACCGGCGAGCGGGTGGTGGGGCGCAGCACCCCGGCGGGGCTGACCGGTGCCCGTAACAGGCTGTTGACCAATGTGGACTTGCCCGCGCCGGTGGAGCCGCCGACCACCACCAGCATCGGTGCGTCGATCCGCGCCAGCCGGGGCAGCAGGTAGTCGTCGAGCTGGCCGAGCAGGATGCTGGTCTGCCGTTCCGCCTCGTCGGCCATCGGCAGCGCCAGCCCGAACCGGGTGCCGGACAAGGCCGCGCGCAGCCTGGTGAGCGCCGCGCTCAGGGTGTCCATCGGGGTCGTGGGTGCCGGCGCCGGTACGTGGGCGGCGGCGGTCGTCACAGTGGTCACAGCGGCCCTGCCAGCCGAGGTGTCACCCTCGCTGTCGGCAGAGTCCTCGGCCACGTCGCCGGCGTCGCCCACCGGGTCCACGTCGCCCCCGGCGTCGCCGACCTCGGACGGCGGGTCCGCGTCGCCGGCTTCGGGCGCCGGGCCTGTGTCGCCGGCTTCGGGCGCCGGGCCTGTGTCGCCCTCGGCCTCGGACGGCGGGTCCGCGTCACCCGCGGACGCCTCACCGTCGGCGTCGGGGCGGGGCTGGGGCCCGGCGGGATCGGGGGCAGGGTCGTCGGGCCGGGCAGACGTATCGGCTGTCTGCCGGTCGGCGGCCTGGGACTGTTGGTCCGCGTCGACGGACGATGGAGTCTGGGGCGACGTCTGTGGTGTGGCGTCGTCCTCGGAGTCGGAATTCCCACCGTCCGGTCGCGCGACGCCCGTGTCCCCCTGCGTCGTCACCGCTTTAGCGTGCCCGATCCCCGACGCGGCTACAACGCAGACACCCACTCCCGGGGACACCGAAGGGTAACAACGTACACATATGAGTGTTTTATTCCTCTTGGGGTTGCCACGGCATTCGGTCGGGAAGCGCCCGAGAATCCCGCTCTGGGGGCCGGTCGCTGTGGGCTTTGCGACACGTACGGGTGTGGCGGGGCGACGAGCCGTGACATGCCGCTCGGTTGATGCGTTGTACCGGGCGACATACCGACCAGGCTCGGCTTCCGCTGGGGAAGTCGGTCATAGGGGAAGACGGTCATGGACGAGTTCTCGCGCACTCTGCTTCCCGCCGCCGCCGAATCCGGACTCTCCCTCACCACACTGAGCCGCCACACCCCGGTGCTCCGCCGCAACGTGCCCGACGACGACCCGGTGCAGATGGCCGCGCGGGCGGTACGCGCGGAGCGGCCGGGGTCCGGGGAGCACGTCGTGATGCTCACCGGCTCCCGGGTGGTGGCCACCCGGGAGACCCGGGTGCTGCGCCGGATCAAGCCGCACCTCGACGTGGCGGTGGCCTCGCTGGTCAACGTCACCTGGGTGCCGGATCCCCGCGGCTCGGCGGTCGAGCTGGCGTTCACCGTGGGCCAGACCCGGCACCGGTTCCTGATCAACGCACCCGACCGGCACCAGGTGTGGCGGCTGGACGCGGTGTTCGGGCAGACGTTCCTGGAGCCGCTGCAGCTGGTGTTCTGAACCAGCCGCACTGTCCTCGTACCCTCCGCTTACCTAGTGTTTACCGAAACCCCGCAGGGTGTACGGCACACACGCGGAGGGAGCGGGACACTGAGCGGCACCGGTGTGATCCTGGTGGTCGAGGACGAGCTGGTGATCGCCGACCTGATCCGGCTCTACCTGGGCCGGGCCGGCTTCGGGGTGCACGTGGAGGCCACCGGCGACGCCGGGCTGGCGGCGGCGCGGCGGATCCGGCCGTCCGCGATCGTGCTGGACATCGGGCTGCCGGGCGGCACCATCGACGGCATCGAGCTGTGCCGCAAGCTGCGCGCCGACGACGACTGGACCCCGGTGCTGTTCCTCACCGCGCGCGACGACGAGGTGGACCGGGTGCTCGGCCTGGAGTTGGGCGCCGACGACTACGTCACCAAGCCGTTCAGTCCGCGCGAGCTCACCGCCCGGATCAAGGCGGTGGTACGCCGCAGCGACGGCGCGCCGGGCGCCGGCACCATCCGGCGGCTCGGTGTGGTCGAGCTCGACCCGGGCCGGCGTTCCGTCACCGCCGCCGGGCAGCCGATGGCATTGACCGTGACCGAGTTCGACCTGCTGGCGTACCTGATGGCGCGGCCCGGTCGGGTGTTCACCCGCGAGGAGCTGCTGTCGTCGGTGTGGGGCTACCAGGTCGCGGCGGGCACCCGTACCGTCGACGTCCATGTCGCCCAGGTACGGGCGAAGCTGGGCGAGGCGAGCCCGATCCGCACCGTCCGGGGAGTTGGTTACACCGCCGATGAGTGACACGGGCGATACGTCGGCCACGCAGCGACTGCCGGTGGTCCGGCCCGCCGCGCCGGGTACCGGCCGGGCGTACGCCACCCTCACCGGGCGCACCGTCGTGATCACCTGTGTGGTGGCGCTGATCTCGGTCGTGGTCACCACGCTGTTCGCCTGGCCCCTCGCGGTGCAGTACACCACCGACAGCGCCCGGCGCTCGCTGTCCGAACGGGCCGAGGTGGTGCAGATCTTCCTGGAGTCCCGGCGCACCGCCGAGGCGCGCAAACGCCTCGTCCACAAGCTCACCGAACAGGGCGTCGGGGTGCTGCTGATCGTCGAAGGCCGGGCGGTGCGCAAGCACGCGCTGCCGCGCAACCTGGTCAATGCCATCGCCAATGACCGGCAGTCGGTCTCCACCATCGTGCGGTTCCGGGAACGCACCCTGATGGTGGAGGGCCGGCCGGTGGGGCAGCGGCGCGCCGGCTTCATCCTCACCCAGGGGCTGCGCCCGGCGTGGAGCCAGCCGCTGCTGCGCCGGCTGCTGCTCGCGGTGCTGGTCGGGCTGGTCGCCGGTAGCGGCGCCGGCTTCCTGCTCGCCCGCCGGCTCGCCGGCCCGCTGCGCCGCGC
>JBOGDE010000330.1:0-6400 GCA_050701695.1 Micromonosporaceae bacterium | reverse complement strand
CCGCTGCGCCGCGCCGCGTACGCCGCCCGCCGGCTCTCCGCCGGGGAACGCGACGTGGTGCTGCCGCTCGGGCCGCCCGCCGAGGCCGCCGACCTCTCGGGCGCGCTCAACGACCTGAACCGGGCCCTGGCCACCAGCGAAGGCAGGCAGCGGCAGTTCCTGATGTCGGTCTCGCACGAGCTGCGTACCCCGCTCACCACCATCCGGGGGTACGCCGAGGCGCTCGCCGATGACGTACTCCCCGCCGGATCGGGCGCCGACGCCGGGCGCACCATGCTCGCCGAGGCCGGCCGGCTGGACCGACTCGTCTCCGACCTGCTGGCACTGGCCCGGATGCAGGCGCAGGAGTTCCCGCTGGAGCTGGTACCGGTGGAGCTGGCCGGGGTGGTGCAGGCCGCGGCGGTGGCGTGGCGGCCGCGCTGCGACGAGGTGGGGGTGCGGCTGGCAACCGAGATCGCCGGGCCGGTCCCGGCCTACACCGACCCCGGGCGGGTACGCCAGGTGATCGACGGGCTGGTGGAGAACGCGCTGCGGCTGGTGCCGGCGGGCCAGCCGATCGTGCTGGCGGTACGCGCCGAGCCGTACCAGGCGGTGGCCGAGGTACGCGACGGCGGCCCCGGGCTGTCCGACGACGACCTCGCGGTGGCATTCCAGCAGGGCGTGCTGAACGAGCGGTACCGCCGGGTACGCCGGGTCGGCAGCGGTCTCGGGCTGGCGCTCTCCGCCGGGCTGGTAACCCGGCTCGGCGGCCAGATGGAAGCCGGCCACGCCCCCGAAGGCGGCGCCCGCTTCACGGTCCGGCTCCCGCTGCGCCGCTAGTGCGGTGGCCGTTCACCGGGCCCGGCCCCACCGCACTAGGTTTTACCGGATCCGAACACAGCGCTGAGGCGGAATTCCCCCTACGACGGCAGGATCTGCGGTATGAGGCGCACGGCGTACCAGATGAAGGTTCTGGCCGGGCTCGCGGTTGCCGCGGTGGCCCTGGCGGGGCTCGTGGCCTGCGGCGGCGAGCAGCGCGAGCCGGGAGCCAGCGTGGAGCTGACCGCGGACGAGGAGGCGTTGGTCGACGTCGGGTTCGGCCCGGACGAGGTGGGGCCGGCACCCTCCGCGTCGGCCGTCGACAACCGCGGCCACAAGGGGCGGCGCCCCGGCTACCTCGGCAAGCGGGTGCTGCACGGCGAGCTGGTGATCTCCACCAAGAACGGGCCGCGGACCGTCCTGGTGCAGCGTGGCACCATCACCGCGGTCGACGCCGACTCGGTGACCGTGAAGTCCGCCGACGGGTACACGCTGACCTGGGCGTTCGGCGACAAGCTGCGGGTACGGCAGCGCGGCAAGCAGCTAGACGTCTCCGCCCTGAAGGTCGGGCAGCAGATCGGCGTTGCGGGCGGCAAGACCAAGGACGGCGGCAACGCCCGGATGATCGTGATCGCGGCGGGCAAGTAAACCCTCACGGGGGTACGCTCCGCTGCGACATGATGGACGAGGTGGACCGGCGGATCATCGCCATTCTCGGGGCGGACGCGCGCACGTCGTACGCCGAGATCGGCGCGCAGGTGGCACTGTCCGCGCCGGCGGTGAAGCGCCGGGTGGACCGGATGCGGGCCGCCGGTGTGATCCGGGGTTTCACCGTGGTGGTGGACCCGGCCGCGATCGGCTGGACCACCGAGGCGTTCGTGGAGCTGTTCTGCACCGGGCGTACCACCCCGGCGCAGATCGCCGAGGCGGCGCGGCGTCACCCGGAGGTGGTCGGGGCGTACACCGTCTCCGGCGGCGCCGACGCGCTGGTGCACCTGCGGGCCGCCGACATCGGCCACCTGGAGCAGGCCCTGGAACGGTTGCGCGCCGAGCCGTTCGTCACCCAGACCCAGTCCATGATCGTGCTGTCCCGCCTGGTCGAGCGCAGCCTGCACCCCGGCGAGGCCCCTAGCTCCTGAACGCGACTAGCTCCTGAACGTGACGATCAGCTTGCCGGTGGCTTCCCGGCGCTCCAGGGCGGCGACCGCCTCGGCGGCCCGCTCCACGGGGTACGTCTCGCCCAGCACCGGATCCAGCGCCCCCGACTCCAGGTGCGGCAGCAGCTCGGCCCACTGGGACGGTACGAACTCCGGCCGGGGCAGCGCGAACGCGCCCCAGCCCACCCCGACCACCGCGGTGTTGTTCAGCAGCAGCCGGTTGACCTTCACCGTCGGGATCTCGCCACCGGTGAAGCCGATCACCAGCAGCCGCCCCTCCGGCGCCAGGCTGCGCAGCGAGTCGGTGAACCGGTCCCCGCCCACCGGGTCCACCACCACGTCGACCCCGCGGCCGTCGGTCAACTGTTTCGCGGCGTCCTTGAAGCCGTCGACCGGCACCGCCTCGTCGGCACCGGCCCGCCGGGCTGCCGCCTGCTTCGCCTCGGTCGACGCCACCGCGATCACCCGCGCGCCGAGCGCCTTGGCGAGCTGGATCGCGGCGGTCCCCACCCCGCCGCCGGCGCCGTGCACCAGCACCGTCTCGCCCTCGCGCAGCTGGCCCCGGCGTACCAGCGCGAAGTGCACGGTCAGGTAGTTCATCGGTACGCCCGCGCCCGCGGCGTACGAGAGCCGGTCCGGGAGCCCGAACACCAGGTGTGGCGGCACCGCCACCAGCTCGGCCAGACCACCGATGCCGGGGAAGCCTGCCACCCTGTCACCGGGCTTGACCGCGGCACCGTCCGGTGCGGCACGGACCACGCCGGCGATCTCCGAGCCCGGGGTGAACGGGGGCTCGGGCTTGAGCTGGTAGAGCCCCCGGGTCAGCAGTACGTCGGGGAACGTCAGCCCCGCCGCGTGCACCTCCACCAGCACCTGGCCACCCGGATCGGGCTCCGGCACCTCGTTGACCTCGAGCGCCTCGGGACCTTCCAGCCGTACCACCTGAACTGCCTTCATGAGCTCGAACCTTAGAGGAACCTGTTGGTCCGACGCAGCGTCGAAGCTGGCATGAGGAACACCACACGGGGCACAGCGGCCTCCCTGGCGAGCGGGTTGGCGATCACGATCGGGCTGGCGGGCTGCACCACCGCCACGACACCCGAGGACCCGGTCTTCACCGGGGACGCGCGACCGCAGCTGGTCGCCTTCGACTCCTGCGGTACGGCGCTGAAGGAGCTCAAACAGGCCGCCCGGCCGTACGTCGGGGCGTACGGTTTCGGGTTCGGCGGGGCGCTGGCGGCCGACGGCGCGGATTCGGCCGCGGGCGCGGAACGCGGTGCGGCGCCCGAGGCGGCGGCCGGCGCCGGTGCGGAGAAGAGCGCGCCGGACTACTCCGGCACCAACACCCACGAGGCCGGTGTCGACGAACCGGACCTGGTGAAGACCGACGGGCGCCGCATCGTCACGGTCGCCGACGGCGTACTGCGGGTGGTGGACGTCGCGGCCCGACGCCAGACCGGCGCCCTGAAGCTGCCCAGCAACAATCCCGGCGGACCGGACGCGCCGGACGTGGCCGGGGTGCCGTCGCAGCTGCTGATGCACGGCGACCGCGCCCTGGTGGTGCTCGCCAACCAGTACGAGATCTACGACGCGCCCGCCCGGGAGGGCGGTCCGCAACAGCCGGGTGCCCAGGTGCTGCTGGTGGACCTGGCCGACGGCCCGCGCCTGCTCAGCCGGATGAAGCTCGACGGTGAGTACGTCGACGCCCGCGCCGTCGACGGCACGGTGCGGCTGGTCACCCGGTCGATACCGCGGGTGCCGTTCGGCTACCCCGACCAGACGAAGTCCGACGCGCGGGCGCAGCGGGAGAACCAGATCGCCCTGGACAACAGCCAGATCGAGGACTGGCTGCCCCGGTACGAGATCGACAGTGGCGGCACCGTCACCCGCGGCCAGGTCGGCTGCGGCCGGGTGAGCCGGCCCGCGACGTACACCGGGACGTCGATGCTCACGGTGACCATGTTCGGCCTGGAGGCGTCCGCGCTCAGCGCCGACAAGGCGATCAGCATCGTCGCCGACGGCAGCACCGTGTACGGCACCGGAGACACCCTCTACGTCGCCAGCGACCAGCGGATGGTGCGTACCGCCACCGACACCGGCGCCGAGGCCGCGCCGCCCCGCGCCGGGGAGCCGGCCGCGCCGCGTACCAGCGTGTACCTGTTCGACACCTCGCGGGGCACGCCCCGGCACGTCGGCTCCGGCGCGGTGCCGGGCTGGCTGATCAACCAGTACGCGATGTCCGAACACGACGGCTACCTGCGGGTCGCCACCACCACCGACTCGCGTGACCAGCGCAAGTCCTCCAGCGCGGTGTACGTGCTGGCGCGCCAGGGCAAGCAGCTCAAGCCCGTCGGGCAGGTGTCCGGGCTCGGCAAGGGGGAGCGGATCTACGCGGTGCGGTTCACCGGGCCGGTGGGGTACGTGGTGACGTTCCGGCAGACCGACCCGCTCTACACCCTGGATCTGCGCGATCCGCGTGAGCCGAAGGTGACCGGCGAACTGAAGATCACCGGCTACTCGGCGTACCTGCATCCGGCGGCGGCCGGGCGGCTGATCGGAATCGGGCAGGAGGCCGACACCCAGGGCAGGACCCAGGGCACCCAGGTCTCGCTGTTCGACGTGTCGGACCTGGCGGCGCCGCGCCGGCTCGCGCAGTACCACCTGCGGTACGGCAGCTCCGAGGCCGAGTACGACCCGCACGCCTTCCTGTACTGGCCGAAGACCGGCCTGCTGGTGATCCCGGTGAGCGCGGGTGCCGAACCGGCACTCGACCAGCCCCAGGTCAGGCAGCCCGGCACCACCCCGGCGTACGGCGGGGCGCTGGTGCTGAAGCTCTCCGGCGACACGTTCACCGAGCTGGGCAGCGTCTCCCACCCGCAGGGCGCCGTACGCCGCTCGCTGATCATCGACCAGACACTGTGGACGGTCTCGCAGTCCGGGCTGCTCGCCGTCGACGCCGGCAACCTCACCCAGCGCGCCTGGATCCCGTTCACGTCATAACAGAGCCCTCCCCAGGACGACGATCCCGCCAGGTGGCCCGGCCTGGCGGGATCGCCGTGTCGCCCCTCGGCGCCGCGGCGGTGTGCGGCCGGCGGCGGCGGCGTGGCGGTCCGGCGGACGGCGCTGCGGCCCGGCCCGGCGGGGTCGCAGCTGGGGGCTACAGCGGGTCGCGGAGGTAGCGCTGCACGGTGCGGCCCACGGTGGCGACGAGCTGGTCGCGGTCGAGCTGCACCACCGGGGGTAGCCGCAGCAGGTGGCGGCAGAGCGCGAGCCCCAGCAGCTGGGTGGCGATCAGGCCGGCCCGCCGGGGTGCCTCGTCCGGGTCGTCCAGCGCGGGACGCAGTGCCGGCAGCAGCTGGGCGCGGAACATCTCACGCATCCGTTGCGCGGCGGCGTCGTCGACCGCGGCGGAGCGCAGCAGCATCAGCAGGACGTCGTCGTCGGGGTCGCCTTCCCAGCGGTCGAGGAAGTGGCGTACCAGTGTGGTGCCGAGCCGGGACCGGGGGATCGCCGTGACGTCCGGCAGGCGCAGGTCGGCGTCGAGCGTGGCGGCGAACAGCTCGGCCTTGCTGCCGTAGTAACGCATCACCATCGCGGGGTCGATGCCGGCGTCGGCGGCGATCGCCCGGATCGTGGCCCGCTGGTAGCCGTGGCGCGCGAACCGGGTGCGGGCGGCGTGCAGGATGCCGGCGCGGGTGGCGTCCGAGCGTCGGGCAGTCACGTCAACGAGTGTAGGTCAACACCTGTTGACTACCGGCTCACGGTCCGCTTAGCCTGAGGTCAACACCTGTTGGCATTCCTTGGTACGGGAGGTGCGGCGATGCGGAGACCGGCGGCGGTGCTGGGGAGCGTGGTCTGGTTCGTGCTGGCGCCCGGGGTGGTCGCCGGGCTGGTGCCCTGGTGGCTCACCGGCTGGCGGTTCGCGCCGGCGCCGCTGGGGCCGCTGGGGCCGCTCGGTCTCGGGCTGCGGGTGGTCGGTGCTGTGCTGATCGCCGCCGGAGTCGTGGTGCTGATCGGTGCGTTCGCCCGGTTCGTGGTCGAAGGGCTCGGCACGCCGGCACCGGTCGCACCGCCCGGCCGACTGGTGGTCGGCGGCCTCTACCGGTACGTCCGCAACCCGATGTACCTCGCCGTGCTGGCCACCCTCGTCGGCCAGGCGCTGCTGCTGTGGGCACCCGTGCTGCTGGGGTACGCCGCCGTCGTCACCCTGGTGGAGCTGTTCTTCGTGTACGGCTACGAAGAGCCCACCCTGCGGGCGAGCTTCGGTACGCAGTACGACGAGTACCGCCGCCACGTCCCCGCCTGGTGGCCCCGCCTCCGCCCCTGGCAGCCCACCGACACCGTGGCGTGACGTCGGTGGTGGGGTGGCGGTCCGGGGGGTGTGCGGTCCGCGGCGGCGAGGTGGCGGCGGGCGCCCACGGGGCCCGGCGGGCGGTGTGGTGGCC
>JBOGDE010000329.1:0-6439 GCA_050701695.1 Micromonosporaceae bacterium | reverse complement strand
ATCCCGTACTGCGCCGGCGGTGGCGGTGCCCGGAGCCGGGCTGTCCCGCCTTCGGCGCGGCCGAAGGCGCCCAGCCGCCGGCCCACCTGACCGGTGGCGCCTCACCGGCCTGCCCACGCCACGAGCAGCCGCTGACCGATCAGGGGCCGGCCGCCGACGCGGTGCCGACCCTGGTGATCCTGGAAGGCGCGGCCCGGCACCGGTTCGTGGTCCGGTCCGATCGCCCGGTCCCGGTCGGGCGTAATCCGGAATCTCCGGGGGTACGGCTGGGCCTGCTGCTCGACGACGAGGCGGCCCGGCTGGTCAGCCGCAGCCACCTGATGCTGGAGCTCTCCGGCGGCCGGCTGGCGGTCATCGACACCAGCACCAACGGCACCGTGGTGCTGGCGCGGAGCGGCCCGGATGCGGCGCCGACCCGGGTCGAGCTGACCCGCGGCGAGCGCTACGAGCTGGGCGACTGGGATTCGGTGGAGCTGCACACCGGCGTGGAGCTGGTCAGCGCGCGGCACTGGCGGGGCGGCGGTGCGGTGGAGCCGTCCTCGATGCTGGCCGACGCGCCCACCATGGCGATGCGGATCCCGCGGCCGGTCTGACCCGCGCCGGCCGGGCCGACCCGCGTCAGACCAGGCTGACCCTCGTCAGACCAGCGGGATGTTCGCGGTCTCGTACCCGATCTGGACCTTGAGGCTGTCCATCCGGATGCCTTCCCACACGTCGTACACCAGGTGGATCTTCTGGGTCTGGCCCGGCTCGATCTTCAGCGAGAGGGCCGTCATCGCGGAGGTGGCCGGCCTGACCGAGTACCCGGTGTCGAGCTGCACGCTGAACAGCGTGAGGCTGACGAAGCGGGGCTTGGACCCGGAGTTCCGGGCGGAGATCTCGACCGTGCAGAACTGGCCCTTGACCGACGTGAGCTGCTTGCCGGGCGGCTCGGTGAGACCGCAGCGCGCGTCGGTCACCGTGAACGTCACGCCGGCCACCGTGCCGTCGCGGCCCGTGGCGTAGCCCAGCCCGTAGTACGGGGCGAGTTGGCGGTAGCCGACGTACCCGCCCCATCCCAGCCCGACGACGAGCAGCATCGTCAGTGCGCCGATCAGCAGGTACCGCAGCCCGCTGTTGCGTGCCGGCGGTGTCGGCTGCTGCCACGGCAGCTGCTCCGGGGGCCCGGTCCGGCCGGGCGGGGTCGGCGGTCGGCCACCCGCGCGTGCCTGCGTGGACCCGGGGGCGGGGGGCTGGCCCTGCGGGGCCTCACCGCGGCGGGTGCCGTGCGAGAGATCGCGGAGTGAACGGTAACGAGGTCGGCGATCAGCGCCGCTCCCCACCGATGGCTGACCGAGGTGGGGTGGTTGTTCAGGCACTGTAGTCCTCCAAGTTGACAGCCAGGCCACAGTAGGACACCCAACACCGGTTCGTCACTCTGAGATACCGGAATGCCCCAAAGGTTGTGTACGACCGCAAGGGTTTTCACTCACCGTTATCGCCCAGATGTCAGCCGACTGTCCGGTTGGTACGGAGCCAGCTGCCCCGGCGTCGCCCGGTGCATGAACGGCCCGGTGATCCGGGTACCAGAAACCAGAGGCGGCGTCGGCTTTGCAGCGCTTCGCGGCATCCGTACCGTGGAGCGCGAGGGTGGCGGCGCGCCGAATCCGACGACGCGAGGAGTGACCTGGTGAGCTTTCTCCGGGAGTTCGTACGCAATCCGCGCCAGACCGGCAGCATCGCGGCCAGTTCGGCGCCGGTGGTGCGGATGGTGGTCGAGAGTCTGGAGCTGGACTCGGCGCGCCGGGTGGTCGAGCTGGGCGCCGGCACCGGGGCGGTGACCGAGGGGCTGCGGCAGGCGATGGCGCCCGGCGCCTCACTGCTCGCGGTAGAGCTGAACCCCCAGTTCGTACGGCGGCTTCGGGACCGCTTCGACCCCGGGTCGGTGCGGGTGGTCAACCGGCAGGCCGGAGAGCTGCCGGCAGTGCTGCGCGAGCAGCGGTGGGGCGAGGTGGACGCGATCGCCAGCGGACTGCCGTGGACCCTGATGTCCGAGCGGGAACGGGAAGCGACCCTCGACGGTGTGGTGACGGCGTTGGCGCCGCACGGGCGGTTCGTCACGCTCACCTGCCTGCACCAGACGATGACCGGCTCCGGGCGGATGCTGCGCCGGCTGCTGGAGGAGCGCTTCGGCGAGGTCCGGCGGGCACCGGTGGTGTGGGCGGCGGTGCCGCCGATGTTCGCGTACCGGTGCGCGGGCCCGGTGAGTGCTGTCCCCGTGACGGCCGACACGCTTGCCAACCAGGCTGAGCGCTAGCGCGTGTCTATTACAGACGGCGTTGCTGTCTGAATTCACCCGCCGTCGGGACTACGTACAGTGGCGTGGCTCTCACCTGCGTCATGGCGGGGTGGTTCCCGCGTCCCATCTGTAAGAAGTCGAGCCGTTGTACGGGGCCCCGATCTGGGTATCTATCAGGGACGAACGTGACCGGGTCGACATCTTCAGCCAGGAATCAAGTCGCCGACCCAGCTGTTGTGCTGGTGACAACGAAACACCATGGGGGATCGCCACCGGCGCACACCGGTAAGGCGGGGCAACGGGAGGAAAGCCGAGAGTGGAGAAGACCACCGGGATTCGCCTCGACGAGGTCGCCGAAGAGCGGGACCTGGTCGGGGTATACCTGCACGAGATTTCGCGTACTCCGCTGCTCGACGCCGCGGAGGAGGTCGAGCTGTCCCGCACCATCGAGGCCGGCCTCTACGCCGAGCACCTGCTGCGTGAGGGCAAGCTGCCCAAGCGGGTCACCGCCGCGGACCTGGGCCGGATCGCGGCCGAGGGGCGGGCCGCCAAGGAGACATTCGTCAAGGCCAACCTGCGGCTGGTGGTCTCCATCGCCCGCCGCTACGTCCGCAGCGGGATGCCGATGCTGGACCTGATCCAGGAGGGCAACACCGGCCTGGTACGCGCGGTGGAGAAGTTCGACTACCAGCGCGGGTTCAAGTTCTCCACGTACGCCACGTGGTGGATCCGGCAGGCGATCAGCCGTGCCATCGCCCAGCAGGAGCGCACCGTGCGGCTGCCCGTACACCTGGTCGAGGACGTCAACCGGATGCGCAACGCCGCGCGCCAGTTCACCCGGGAGAACGGCGCCGACCCGGAGCCAGAGCAGCTCGCGCACGCGCTCGGCGTACCGACCGCGCGAGTCCTCGAACTGATCCGCTGGTCGCAGGACACGGTGTCGCTGGACACCCCGGTCGGCGACGACGGGGACACCCACCTGGGCGACCTGGTCGCCGACTCGGACGAGCCGAGTCCGGAGGACGTGGTGCTCGCCGGCCTGGAGCGAGAGCGGCTGGAGATGCTGCTTGCGCACCTCGACGAGCGGTCCGCCGGGATCGTACGGGCCCGGTACGGCCTGGAGGACGGCCGGGAGCACTCGCTGACCGAGGTCGCCGCCCGGTTCAGCCTGTCCCGGGAACGGATCCGGCAGCTGGAGATCCAGGCGCTGGGGCGGCTGCGCGAGCTGGCCCGCGACAACGGCCAGGACGCCGCCTGAACGACGGGGCTGTGGCGGCCTGACAGAAACCTGACATACGGACAACCCCCTCAAGCCGGTCGGTTTGAGGGGGTTTCTCCTTTACTCCTCCCGAGTCTCAGGTGCAAGTAGCCCGATGGCGTGTACGGTCTGCAACCCAACCGTGACTCAGTCGTTGGTCCCTGTGTGCGCCGCGCAGGGCAGCTGACCCCGCCGGTCCCGGGTCACCGCATGGGGGTGCGGGGGACACCAGGATCTGTGAGGTCGGCGGCCCGAAGGTCACACCCCTTGATCCACGAAAGGCCAGCGCGCCATCACGACGTTTGGGGGGAACACAGAGCATGGGCGAGACACGAACCAGACGCTCCAGCCGGTCCCGGTCCACACGGTCATCGACTCGGAGCAGTTCCAGCCGCGCAGATACTGAGCGGGACGACGGTCAGGCACCTGAGAAGGCCGCCACCCGTACCCGCCGGGCACGGCATTCCCGGGACAGCGCCGAGGTCCAGGATCCACCGGCCGCCGACGGCTCCGAGGCGGTGCCACAGGTACGGGTGCCGGCCGCGCTGCGGGTAGGCCGGCGCCGGGTGGTGGGCCCGCTGATCGGCGCGCAGCTGGCACGCCGGCTGTTGGACGAGCACCAGCCGGATGTGCTGCTGTCGGAACGGTGCGGCTGCGGGCTGGCCGATCCGTGTCCGGCGCGGGCGTTCTTCGGCAAGTTTTTCGCCGACGAGGCGCACTCGGCGGTGATGGCGGGTGCCGCCGAGCCCTGGCGGGTCACGTCAGCCGGGCCGAGCTCCGAAGCAGTCCCCGCCGGGCCGAGCTCCGAAGCAGCCCCCGCCGGGCCGAGCTCCGCGGCAGCCTCCGCCTCCGCTGGGACGTCGCGTCGGCGCGCGGGCGCGGTGGCGCGGCCCGGGGCCGATGCCGGTGCCCCGGACAGCGGTAGTGCGGCGGCGGAGTCGTCCGGGGACACACCGCCCGCCGACTCGCCGAAGCCGGCGCGGGCCTCCAGCGGTGGCCGCGGCACCCGTACCGGGCGGCGCCCGGCGCCCCGCCACTCCAGCTCGGAGTCGGAGCCGGCGGCGGATCTCGATGCCACTCAGCAGATACCGGTGGTGCCGGCCGACCCGCCTCCGGTCGCGGTCGCGGTCTGACGCTTCAGCTCGCACGCCTCGGTTGCCAGTCACGAAAAGTGAGGGTGCGGACACCTCGAATTGGAGGGTAATGTGCGGCTGCGTCCGACTGCTTCTTAGGGAGTATTGCGTGGTACGCCACATGCCTGCCCGTGAAACTGGCCAATATATCCCCAAAGTGGTAGCTCCATAGGACGTAGCGCAGCGTAATCGGATTCGCTCAACGGCGAGCGACTCCTGTCCGGCGCCCGGCCGACCGTGCGAGGGGTTATGAGCACGTTGTCTCGACAGCTCAAGGAGAGCTGGGCCCTCGTCGAAGACCGGGCCGATCAGGTAGCCGGCTATCTCTATGCCCGGCTGTTCCTGGTACGGCCGGAGCTGCGCGAGATGTTCTCGCTCCACATGGACCAGCAGCGGGAGCGGTTCGTCACCGCCCTGGTCCGCGCCATCCAGGTGGTAGACAGCGTCGAGCAGTTCGACGGCCTCCTCCGCCAGCTCGGCCGGGACCACCGCAAGTACGGCGTACGGTCCGAGCACTACCAGGTCTTCGGGGACTGCCTGATCGAGGCGGTCCGGGCGCACTCCGGCACCGAGTGGACGGCCGAGCACGCGCGGGCCTGGCGTGAGGGCTACCACGCCATCGCCGACCGGATGCTCGCCGGGGCGTCCGACGATGCCCACAACCCGGCGTACTGGGATGCCGAGGTGGTCGGCCACGAGCGGCGCAGCGCCGAGGTCGCGGTGATCACCGTACGGCCGGCCACGCCGTTGCCGTACCGGGCCGGGGAACGGGTCAGCGTGGAGTCGCCGTACCAGCCGCGCAACTGGCGGCCGTACCCGGTCGGCAACGCGCCCCGGCCGGACGGCACGCTGGACTTCCACGTACGCGCCGCAGGCAGCTGCGTGGTCTCCAGCTCGCTGGTCTGGAAGCTGCGGGTCGGCGACGTGGTGCGGCTGGGTCCGGCGAGCACCGGGCTCCGGCTCGACCTCGCCTCACCCCGGGATCTGGTCTGTGTCGCCGGCGGTGTCGGGCTGGCGCCGATCAAGGCGCTGGTGGAGGAGTTGGCGAAGACCAACCGCACCCGCTGGGTGCACGTGTTCTTCGGTGCCCGGGGCCGCGACGGGCTCTACGACCTTCCGGCGCTGCGCGAGTTGGCCGCCCGGTGTCCCTGGCTGTCCCTGGTGCCGGCGGTCAGCCACGAGCCCGACGCCGGTACGGCGGCCCCGGCGCTGCCCGCATCCGCGCCGGCCGCCGCCGGGGGCTCCGGCCGGTCCCCAGGGGGCGAGGAGCACGGCCTGATCTCCGATGTGGTCGCCTCGTACGGCCCGTGGGATTCACACGACTTCTACGTCTGCGGGTCGTCGTCGATGGTGAACGCCACCCTCGCCAAGCTGCGCGAGCTGCAGGTGCCGCCGACCCGGATCAACCACGACGTACTCACCGCCCGCTGAGCCGCGTCGGGCCGCTGAGCCGCGTCAGGCCCGCGGCGCCGGGGCCCGCGGCAACGCCGTTCAGCCGTGGCCCACGGCACCGCCGTTAGTGGTCAGGACCCCATGGTGTGAGGTGGGTCGGTCGGCGTGGGCTGCGGTGGGGTGTCCGACGGCGGATCCGAGGGGGTCGCCGAGGGGCTCTGGCTCGGGCCGTCGCTCGGCGTCGGGGAGCTGGGCCCCGACGGTGGCGCCTGGCTCGGCACCGTGGCCGGGCTGGTCGCGGAAGGCGTCGCGGAACGCTCCGGCAGGTGGTCGGGCGCTCCGGCGCCGCCGGCCGGTGCCGCGGGAGCGGACGGGCCC
>JBOGDE010000328.1:0-6522 GCA_050701695.1 Micromonosporaceae bacterium | reverse complement strand
AGACCCTGTTCGGGAACCCCGAGCCGGCTGCGGCGGGCCCAGACGACGCCCGGCGGCGTTGTCGGTTCACCCGGATACAACCCCGGTATCCGGGCAAACCTCCGCCTTGCCGGATCGCCGCCTGGACTCCGCCTCGCTCGACCCGGAGTTCCCGAACAGGGTCTAACGCTGGTCCGGAAAGGACGGAAGGGGTCACCGCTTGGCGTCGCCGACTTCCCAGCTGGGGGTCGGTTCCACGTCGGGGGTGGCGGTGTACTCCAGCAGCACCAGAGCGATGTCGTCGTCGAGTACGCCGTTCACCCACTCCGTCAGGGCGCTCTCCAGGGAGCGCAGGCCGTCGCCGACGGTGCCGTGGCCGAGCAGCGCCCAGGCGCGCTCCTCGATCGGGAAGAACTCCCCGGAGCGGCGGGCCTCGGCCAGCCCGTCGGTGTAGAGCAGCAGCCGGTCGCCCGGCTCCAGGCGTTCCACGCGGGGGCGTACCACCGGAAGGAAACCCAGCGGAGGGGCGACGGCGGGCGGTTCGAGCGGGATCACCTCGCCGCGGCGCAGCAGCAGCGGCGGTGGGTGACCGCAGTTGACCACGGTGAGGGTGCCGCCGCGCTCCTCGATCAGGGCGGCGGTGACGAAGTCCTCGTACCCCACGGAGCGGGCCACGGCGCGGTCCAGGTCGGCCACGATGGCGCGCAGGTCGGCCCGCTCGTACGCCACGTGCCGGTACGAGCCGAGCACCACGCTGGCCAGGCGTACCGCGTCCAGGCCCTTGCCGCGGACGTCGCCGATGATCAGACGGGAGCCGTACGGGGTGTCGAGCGCTTCGTACAGGTCGCCGCCGATGCCGGCGTCGGCGCTGGCGGAGACGTACCGGGCGGCCAGGGTGAGGGTGCCGACCTGGGGGCCGATCGGGCGCAGCACCGCCTTCTGCGCCACGGAGGCGAGCCGGGACAGCTCCCGCATCCGCTCGCCCTGGCGCTGGCGTACCACTCCGACACCGATGGCGATCACGGTGACCAGCACCACCGCGCCGATCTGGGCCAGGTGCTCCACCCGCGGCATCGCGGCGCCGAGCAGGGTGAACGCGGAGGCCACCACGGCGCAGAGCGCACCCACCCACGCCACCGAACGCCAGCTGGCGAACGCGGCCGCCAGCAGCGGCGGCGCCACCAGCAGCCCCAGGTAGTGCGGCCGGGGGCCGTCGGCGAGCTCCACCGCGACGATCAGTACGAGCAGCACGAAGGCAGCGCCGATACCGGCACGGGCATCGGCGTTGTCGGCTCGGCTCGCCAACAGTCGGGGCATGTGGCTGCTCGCTGTGGGGGATTGGTTGGCGTGGTCCACGACATTGATCGCCGCGTACCCAGCATGCATGGTCAGGCGGACGTACGGGGCTGTTCTACCGTCAGTCTGCCGGTTTGATCCACTCTGCGTGGATCGGCCATCCGGTCAGTGCTGGACCCGATTCAGTGGCCGAGGACCTCGTACCGGGCGTGGATGACACCGGAGTCCAGCGGTGCGATCCGGGCGAACGCGGCCCGTGACAGGTCCAGGCACCGGCCGCCGATGTACGGCCCGCGGTCGTTGATCCGCACCACCACGGACTTGCCGTTGGCGGGGTTGATCACGCGTACCCGGGTGTCGAACGGCAGTGACTTGTGCGCCGCGGTGATCGCGTCGGGGTCGAACCGCTCGCCGTTGGCGGTGCCCTGCGGCTCGTCGTAGTAGGAGGTGCCGCACGAGCCCCGGTCCACCACCGGCGGGGGCTTCGGTGTGGGTGTGACGGCCGGTCGCGACAGGCTGGCGCTCGGGGTCCGGTGCGGCGGCCGTGCGTCGCGGGCAACCCTTTCGGGGCTACGGGCCTGCGGCGGGCGTACCGACCGCGGCTCGTCGGCGGCCGGGATCGAGGCCAGCGCGGCGCCGGAGCCGGCGGCGAGCACCGCGAGCGCGGCGGTGGCGATCCCGAGTCGGGTACGGGTGGGCGGTCGGTCTGCGGCGTGCTTGCCAGGCACAGGGACTCTTTCCGTCGGGGACAGGGTCGCTGCCGTACCCGAGGGCAGGCAACCTGACGGACGGTAGCCAAGCCTGGCCGGCTCACCCACGGAATGTGACGCAGCCCCTGCTTTCCCCTGGTGAGTCGGCGGCCACTCGGATACGTTGACTGAGTCAACAATCTTGTTGCGGAGGTCAGCGATGGGATCCGACCAGCTCGCCGCCCGGGTGGCGGCGGTACGCGGCTTCAACCGCTTCTACACCCGCGTCATCGGGACCCTCGCCGAAGGCCTGCTCGACAGCCCGTACACCCTGACCGAGGTACGGGTGCTCTTCGAGCTGGCGCAGCGGGACCGTACGCCGGTGGCGGAGCTGCGGCGCGCGCTCGACCTGGACGCGGGTTACCTGAGCCGGATCCTCGGCCGATTCACCTCCGATGGCCTGGTGGTACGCCAGCGCGCCGACCACGACGCGCGGCAGCAGACCCTCACCCTGACCCCGGCCGGGCGCGAGGTGTACACCGACCTGGATGCCCGCTCCGCCGCCCAGGTCCGGGAGTTGATCGGTGGGCTCACCGACGCCGGGCAGCGCCGCCTGGTCGACGCGATGGGCACCGTCCAGCAGCTGCTCGGCGACGCCGCCGCGCCCGACCCGGTGGTGGTGCGGGCGGCGCGTACCGGCGACTACGGGTGGATCGTGCGGCGCCACGGCGACCTCTACTCCCGGGAGTACGGCTGGGACGAGACCTTCGAGGCGCTGGTGGCGCGGATCATCGCCGACTTCGTCGACCAGCACGAGCCCGACCGGGAGGCGGCCTGGATCGCCGAGGTGGCGGGCGAGCGGGCCGGCTGCGTGCTCTGCGTACGGGAGGACGAGACCACCGCACGGCTGCGGGTGCTGCTGGTGGAGCCGTGGGCCCGGGGTCGCGGCGTCGGTGGGCGGCTGGTCGACGAGTGCCTGGGGTTCGCCGCGGGCGCGGGTTACCGACGGATGGTGCTGTCGACCAACGCCACACTGCACGCCGCCCGGAGGATCTACCAGCGAGCCGGATTCCAGCAGGTCGACGGCGGCGGCGCGCACGGACACGAGGTGGTCGACCAACACTGGGCCCGTACGCTCGACGCGTGAAGTTGAAGCTGGACCTGCACGAGATCTACAACCGCGGTACCGACATCGACCGGGCGCTGCGCGACATCATCGACCAGGCGATCGCGAAGAAGGCCGCGATGGTCGAGATCATCCCTGGCAAGGGGTCCGGCCAGCTCAAGAAGCGGGTGCTGCGGTTCCTGGACCAGAAGGAGATCAAGCAGCTCTACCACCGCGTCGAGAAGGACTCCAAGAACTTCGGCCGCGTCTTCGTCCATTTCCGCTGGAAGTAGCAAGATCGCGACTTGGGGTACGAACCTGTCGCGTGGGCGCGCGATCCGTTCCCCAAGCCGCGATCTTGCCGGGGCCTGGTGCTGGTTACTCCGCCGGGAAGGCGCTGAGGTCCATCCAGTGGATCTCCCAGCGGTGGCCGTCGAGGTCGTTGAAGCCGCGGCCGTACATGAAGCCCTCGTCCTTGCCCTCGTCGACGTTGGCGCCGGCCGCAGCGGCGTTGGCGGCCAGCTCGTCGACGCGCTCCCGGCTCTCCACACCGAGCGCCGTGATCACCTCGCGCTGCTGGCTCGGGTCGGCGATGGCGGTGTTGTGGAAGGTGTTGAAGAACTCGTGGGTGAGCAGCATCGCGTAGATGCCGGCCTCGTCGTCGATCACCATCCCGAGCGCGTTGTCGTCGCTGAACTGCTCGTTGAAGGTGAAGCCGACCGTGGTCCAGAACTTACGGGTCGCGGCCAGGTCCTTCACGGGGAGGTTCACGTAGATCTTGGTGCTCATCGGATGCTCCGTTTCTCAGTGGGTTCGTAGGGTCAGACTTGCGGTGGTACGGAAACTCATCGCCGCGCCGGGAAGCTCTCAGCGCCCGCGCACCAGGGTGAGCAGCTGGGTCGTCACGCCGAGGGGCGCAGTCCCTTGGGCGGGTTGTAGTCGGTGAACTTCGGGGTGTCGGGTGCGCTGCTGAACGTCGCCCAGTCCCAGGCGAGCTGGTACTGCGCGCCGAATCCGCTCACGGCGGTGTTCATCGCCTGCGGGCTGAGTTCGGGCCAGTGGCCGGTGCCGATGCGCGTGAACAGCGCCTCAAGCGTCGCGAGTTCGTCAGCGGCGCTGAAACTGCAGTGCCCGCCGCGGCGTACGTACAGCTGGCGCAGCATGGCGGGGTTGCCGTTGCGCTGGACCCGCTCGGCGTACCAGCGTTCCTGATCGGCGACTGCGGGAGCGTCGCCGACGGAATGCAGCGTGATCACCGGGACCGGAGTCTGGCCGCTCTGCACCCCGTAGCGGTGCATGAACCGCACCGCGGCGGGATCCGGGCGGTGCCGTGGTGCCCGGCCGAGCGTGGCCAGGTCCGCTCGCAGGTTCAGACCGGCGTCGGTGTAGGCCCGTTCGACATGCTCGGTGTACGCGGAGCGCGCCAGCTGCCGTGCGTAGTCGACGCCGGCGTTGGACGAGGGGTTGCCGCCGGCGGTCTGCTCCAGCCCGACCCGCTCGTAGGTGCCGAGCAGCACCATGGCCTTGAGCACCTGTTGCTGGCCGCGGATCCGGTCGACCGGCAGCGCCGGCTCGGGCAGCTTGGCCGAGTACCAGCCGGGGACGTTCGCCATCGCCGCCGCGAGCGCGACCCGTGCCCGTCCCCGCGGGGTGAGCAGCGCCCGGTCCAACGCGTCGCTGAGCGCCTGGTAGCTGGCGTCGGGGTCCCGCGGCCGGACCAGGTCGATGTCCTCGCCGGGAGCCAGCAGGTGCTTGACCACGTACGTGCTGTCCAGCACGACGTTCCACAGGCTCTGCGGGTCGTAGCCGCCGCAGAAGGTCGCCACCCCGGAGAACCGGCCCGGGTTCTCGGCGGCCAGCTGCGTGGCTACCGCCGCGCCCAGCGATGATCCGGTGGCCACGGTGTGCCGGGGCCGGCCGAACCGCGACTCGAACCAGTCCAGCAGTGCGATCTGGTCCCGCAGCGCGCGTTTGATGAAATAGCCGGTGTACGGGTCGAAGTTCGAGGCTGCCAGCGCGTACCCGTGCTCCAGGAGCCAGTCCTCGGTGGGTTGGCCGAAGGCACCCGGCTGGTTGGTCACAGCAATGCCGAGGTCGGGGAAGCCATCCGGGAAGTAGCCGTGGCTGTACAGCAGCAGCCGGCCGTTCCAGTCCGCCGGCACCTCCACCCGGTACGGCGCGCCGTCGATCTCGCCGGTGCAGGTCTGCCCGCCGCCGGCGCCGGTGACACACTCCGCCGCGTACGCCGCCGGCACCGCCGCCAGGCCGGTCACCAACGCGGCGGCGGCGACGACCGTGGTGAGTCGCCTTCTCATGACTGCTCCGCCGACACCTTGTTGATCCCGCCGAGCTGGAACGAGGCGGTGGTCCTGGTGTCGGTTGCTTCGTCGTACGTGGTCATCTTTCGATCCCTCCGTTGACGCGCACGTAAACTGTGTCCCGTAGACACTGTGTAGGCTAGACACAGTTCTGCCGCCATGGCAAGCCCGAGCGGAGGTCGAAGTTGCGGCAAGCTCCATCAAGGCCGGTGAAGAGAGGAGCGCGGATGACGGGCGACGGCGCACGTACGGTCGAGCTGTTGTGGGGGCTCAAGGAGCCGCCCAGTAGAGGGCCCAAGCCCGCGCTGAGCGTGCAGCGGATCGCCGAGACCGCGGTACGGGTCGCCGACGCGGAAGGACTGGCGGCGGTCGCCATGCAGCGGGTCGCCGCCGAGCTTGACTTCACCAAGATGTCGCTCTACCGGTACGTGGCCGGCAAATCCGAGCTGGTCGCGGTGATGATCGAGGCCGCCGTCGGCGACGTTCCCGAGCTGGACGGCGTACCGGGTGGCTGGCGGGAACGGCTCGCCGAATGGGCCCGGCTGATGTGGGCCGCGTGGGACCGGCACCCCTGGCTGCCCGGCGCCACCGAAGGTGACCGGGTGATGGGGCCGCGGGAAGCCGGCTGGGTGGAGGTGGCGGTACGTGCCCTCGACGACACCCCGCTCAACCCCGCCGAGAAGCTCAACGTGGTACGCCTGATCAGCGGCCACATCCGCAACACCCACTCGGCGCACCGCGCGGGCACCGGCACCGACCCGACTCAGTTCGGGGCAGCGTTCGTGTCCGTACTCGAGAAATACCGCGAGGACTACCCGGCGCTGATCGCCGCCGGATCGGCCCCGGCCGACTCAGACGCCCGGCAGTTCGGGCTGGACCGCATCCTCGACGGCGTAGCGCTACTGATCGAGTCGCGCCGCTGATCATGAGCGGGGGCCTGGCACACGCAGCGGCCCGGCTGCGTGAGGTGCAGCCGGGCCGTGCGGGGTGGCACAGGGATCTAATTTACTTGTGACTGGATAGGTAGTCGGGCGGCTCCGGTGTCTGTTGTGGACGCTGGTAGGTTGACTGGTCGTGTCCGCTGGGTCGTCGTTGCCGTCGTATGACGACGTGGTTGCGCGCAACGCGGAGTTGG
>JBOGDE010000327.1:0-6531 GCA_050701695.1 Micromonosporaceae bacterium | reverse complement strand
GGCTTGTGCGGCCTTGCCAGCGGCGCGCTGAGCCGTCAGCCAGCTGAGGCGTCAGCCAGCTGACGGGGTCACTTCCGGTTGGTACGCAGGACCGGCTTCGGGTCCAGGTGTGACAGGCCGTTCCACGCCAGGTTGACCAGGTGCGCGGCGACCGTCTCCTTGTTCGGCTTGCGTACGTCCAGCCACCACCGACCGGTCAGCGCCACCATCCCGACCAGCGCCTGGGCGTACAGTTCGGAGAGTTTGCGGTCGTAGCCGCGCTGCTTGAACTGCAGGCCGAGAATGTGCTCGACCTGGTGGGCGACGTCGTTGAGGACGCTGGAGAAGTTGTTCTCCGCGGAGATGATCGGCGAGTCGCGTACCAGTACCCGGAAGCCGTCGGTCTCGCTCTCGATGTAGCTGAGCAGCGCGATCGCCGCCTGCTCCAGCAGCTCGCGAGGGTGGCCGCCGGTCAGGGCGTTGGTGACCTGGTCCAGCAGCGCCCGGACCTCGCGGTCGACCACCACGGCGTACAGGCCTTCCTTGCCGCCGAAGTGCTCATACACCACGGGCTTGGACACCTTCGCGCGGGCGGCGATCTCCTCCACGCTGGTCGCGTCGTAGCCGCGCTCGGCGAACAGCTGCCGCCCGATGGCGATCAGCTGCTCGCGCCGCTGCGCGGAGGACATTCGTACCCGGCCCCCGGCGTTGCGCTTCGGACTCCCCGCTGTATCCCCGGCCACGCGCCTATCGTGCCAGTCTGATCGGCTTGCGTCTGGTTCCGTCCTCGACCTCGGCGAGTTTGGCGGTCAGCCGGTCCAGCTTCGGCCAGCGCACGTCGTACACCCAGCCGGCCTTCTCGAACAGCCAGATCAGCCGGGCGGAAGAGTCGATCTGACCGCGCAGCGCGCCGTGCCGGGCGCAGGTCTGGTCGGCGTGGTGCAGGTTGTGCCAGCTCTCACCGAAGGACAGGATCGCCAGCGGCCAGAAGTTGGCGGCCTTGTCCCGGGACTCGAACGGCTGCTCGCCGAACATGTGGCAGATCGAGTTGATCGACCAGGTCACGTGGTGCAGGAACGCGACCCGTACCAGGGCTCCCCAGAAGAACGCGGTGAGCGCGCCGTACCAGGACCAGGTGAGCAGGCCACCGGCGATCGCGGGAGCCGCCAGGGTGACCGCGACCAGCGGGAAGAACATCTTGTCCACGCGGCGCAGGTCGCGGTCGGCGAGCAGGTCGGGGGCGAACCGCTCCCGGTTGCTCGGCACCCGCTCGAAGAGCCAGCCCACGTGCGCGTAGTAGAAGCCCTTGGCCAGCGCCCGGATCGTGGTGCCGTACCGCCAGGGGGAGTGCGGGTCGCCCTCCTTGTCGGAGTACGCGTGGTGCCGCCGGTGGTCGGCGACCCACTGGATCGGCGGGCCCTGTACGGCCAGCGACCCGGCGACCGCGAGCATCACCCGCATCCAGCGCTTCGCCTTGAACGAGCCGTGGGTCAGGTACCGGTGGAAGCCCACGGTGATCCCCAGCCCGGAGACGTTGTACATCACCACGGCGATCGCGACGTCGATCCAGGAAAGACCCCAACCCCATGCCACCGGTACGGCAGCGAGCAGCGCCAGGAACGGCACCACCACGAAGATCCAGACCGCGACCTGCGACCCGGTGGAGATCGGTCCCTCGGTGAGTGGCTTGGGAGTGCGGCCACTTGTCTCAGCAGCAGCGGCGGTGGATGTGGTCATCGGCAATGCCTCTCATGGCCGGCGCAAGCGCGCTTCGTGGCTACCTACGACACCGTAACCTACGGAACCGTAGTGTGCACCAGGGTGAAACCCCTAAGTGTGCGCCCTCACGGCCTCTCCGGTGACGTTCCGGCACGTGTCGGGACATCGCTCCGAGCGTTGGACGCCGCCTATGAAGCCGCCACCGTTTCCTTCTTGCGTACCGTCCAATGCTCCGGAGTGGTTGGCGTACGCGGGGCGCTCGGCTATGGGAACCGGGGTTTCCGGATTGGGCGGGAGCCGGGTCAGGTGGAATGATGGGGCGGCGCGATGGGGCATGGTGTAATTGGCAGCACGACGGCTTTTGGTGCCGTTAAGTCCGGGTTCGAGTCCTGGTGCCCCAGCTGTCAGCTTTAATCCACATCTGGGAGCATCTTTGACCGCCGAAGCGCGCCCCTGCACCGTCGTCGTCCTTGCCGCCGGCGAGGGCAAGCGGATGAAGTCGGCAACGCCGAAAGTGCTGCATCCACTCCTCGGGCGGACCTTGCTCGGCCACGTGCTCGCCGCCGCCGCGCCACTGGAAGCGACCAGCACCTTGGTGGTGGTGGGGCGCGGCGCCGACCGGGTCGAGGCACACCTCGCCGAGGTCGCCCCCGACGCCGAGTCCGTGCTGCAGGCCGAGCAGCTCGGCACCGGCCACGCGGTGAGTACCGCGCTCGCCGCCCACCCCGGTCTGACCGGCATCCTGGTGGTGCTCAACGCCGACGTACCACTGCTTCGGCCGGAGACCCTGCAGCATCTGGTCGAGGCGCACGAGCGGACCGGCAGCGCCGCCACCGTGCTCACCGCCGAGGTGGAGCAGCCGGCCGGGCTGGGCCGGATCGTGCTCGACGCCGCCGGCGCCCTGGAGGCGATCGTGGAGGAGCGCGACGCCACCGCCGAGCAGCGCGCCATCCGCGAGGTGAACGCCGGGATCTACGCCTTCGACGCCGCGCTGCTGGCCGACGCGCTGGAGAAGCTGTCCACCGACAACGACCAGGGCGAGCAGTACCTCACCGACGTGTTCGGGCTGCTCAGGGTCGACGGGCACCGGGTCGGCACCCACCAGGCCGGCGACGCCACCGAGGCGCTGGGCTGCAATGACCGCGCCGAGTTGGCGGGCCTGCGCAAGCTGATGCAGCAGCGGATCAACACCGCGTGGATGCGCGCGGGGGTGACCATGGACGACCCCGGGTCGGCGTGGGTCGACGTTGCCGTCGAACTCGCGCCGGACGTGACGCTACGCCCCAACGTGTACCTGCACGGCGGCACCGTGATCGAGTCCGGCGCCACCGTCGGGCCCGAGGTGACGCTGATCGACACCAGCGTCGGGGAGCAGGCCACGGTGCTGCGGGCGCACGCGGTGGAGTCCGAGATCGGGCCGGAGTGCCAGGTCGGGCCGTACGCGTACTTGCGGCCGGGCAGCCAGCTGGCCCGCAAGGTCAAGATCGGCACGTACGTGGAGACGAAGAACTCCCAGGTCGGCGAGGGCACCAAGATCCCGCACCTGACGTACGTGGGGGACGCCACGATCGGGGAGTACACCAACATCGGGGCGGCTTCGGTGTTCGTCAACTACGACGGCGAGAAGAAGCACCGCACGGTGATCGGCAGCCACGCCAAGACCGGGTCGGACAACATGTTCGTGGCACCGGTCGAGGTGGGCGACGGGGCGTACACCGGGGCGGGCACCGTGGTGCGGCGTGACGTACCCCCGGGGGCGTTGTCGGTTTCGGGTGGGCCGCAGCGGATCTTCGAGGGCTGGGTGATGCAGCGACGCCCGGGGTCCAAGGCCGCCGAGGCCGCCGCCCGCGCGCTCGAGGCCGCCCGCGAGGCGCAGGAGGGCGGTTCCACCGATGGGGGTACGGCGGAGTGATAACGGCAACCCCGAGGTGCAGGTGACCGACGCCACAGGCGACACTGACACTGGGCAAACGCCAGGCCGGCGCGGCGGGAACTCCGGCTGAACACCAGTGGGTTGATCCAGGGGAGCACGTAGCCAATGGGCGGGATCGTTACGGAGAACCGCAAGACGTTGATGCTCTTCTCGGGCCGGGCATACCCGGAGCTCGCCGAGGAGATCGGTCGTGAGCTGGACATGGAGCCCACCGCGACTGACGCGTACGACTTCCCCAACGGGGAGATCTTCGTACGCTACAAGGAATCGGTACGCGGCTGCGACGCGTTCGTGGTGCAGTCGATCAGCGGCAAGCCGAACAACTGGCTGATGGAGACGCTGATCATGGTGGACGCGCTGAAGCGCGGCTCCGCCAAGCGGATCACCGCGGTGCTGCCGTACTACCCCTACTCCCGGCAGGACAAGAAGCACCGCGGCCGGGAGCCGATCTCGGCGCGGCTGGTGGCGGATCTGCTGAAGACCGCGGGTGCCAACCGGATCCTCACCGTCGACCTGCACACCGCGCAGATCCAGGGCTTCTTCGACGGCCCGGTGGACCACCTGTTCGCGCTCCCGCTGCTCTCGGAGTACATCGAGAAGAAGTACGCCGGCCAGCCGCTGTCCGTGGTCGCCCCCGACTCCGGCCGGGTACGGGTCGCCGAGCGCTGGACCGACCGGCTGGGCGGCTGCCCGCTGGCCTTCATCCACAAGACCCGCGACCCGATGAAGCCCGGCCAGGTGGTCGCGCACCGGGTGGTCGGTGAGGTGGAGGGCCGGGTCTGCGTGATCGTCGACGACGAGATCCAGACCGCCGGCACCATCTGCAACGCCACCGACCTGCTGTTCGAGGCGGGCGCGTCGCAGGTGGTCGCCGCCGCGACCCACGGTGTGCTCGCCGACCCCGCCACCGAGCGGCTGAAGAACAGCCGGATCTCCGAGGTGGTGCTGACCAACACGCTGCCGATCCCGTCCGAGAAGAGCCTGGACAACCTCACCGTGCTCTCGATCGCGCCGCTGGTGGCCCGCGCCATCCGCGAAGTCTTCGACGACGGCTCCGTCACCACCCTCTTCGGCGGCCTTTCGTAACGCAGGCCGTGGCGTAACGCGGGCCGTGGCGTAACGCGGGCCGTGGCGTAACGCGGGCCGTGGCGTAACGCGGGCCGTGGCGTAACGCGGGCCGCGACCGGCGCTCAGCGCAGGGCGATCCAGGTGGCGCGGGCGGTGGCGTACGGCTCGCCGCCGTCGGCGGGCCACAGGGTGCTCGCGACGTGCGCCTTGCGGCCTTCGGCTTCGAGTAGACACGCGGTGACCACGCAGCGGGTGCCCTTGGTTGGCACCGCGTCGACGCGCGCGGCGATCCGGCCGAGCACGTACGGCCGAGCCTCGATGCCGATCGTCCAGCCGCCGGGGCAGTCCAGCGCCGCCCAGACCGTCGCGGTGGTCACGTCGTCGGGCACCAGCAACGGCGCGGCGGTACGCCCGTCCGGCAGCCGCCCGGGGAACAGCCGCAGCCCGTCGTCCCGCTCCGGTCCGCAGCTGTAGCAGGTCGGGAACGGGTGCGCGAGGAATCCCGGGTAGCCACGCGAGACTTCGGTCGCCTCCTCGTACGACACCGCCGGCACCAGCTCCGAGACCGTGGTGGAGCGCGCGGTGGCGACCACCGTCTCGCCGTCGCGGGCCACCACGCCGCCGTTATCCGAGATCACCGACAGTTCGGTCTCCAGCGGCGGCGGCACCCGCAGTGTGACCTCGGCGGCGCCCCCGTCCCGCGGCGCGGCGAGCTGCCCGGCGACCAGGCCGGCGGTGTAGCCGCCGTTGCCTGAGTCGGGCGGACCGTTGAACCGCTTCGGGATGATCATCTGTCGGCCTTCCGGATCACCAGTTTCAGCCCCGACCACATCTCGTCGACGGCGCACACCTTCACGTCGACCCGCCCGTGGGTCAGGGCGTGCTCGCGTACCAGATTCTCGCTCACGTCGGTGGTGACGCCGGAGGCGCGTTTCGGCCAGGTGATCCAGAGCGCACCTTCCGGTGTGGTCAACCCGTGCAGCACCGGGTAGCGCCGCCGCAGTCGCGCCGCGTCCGGGCAGAAACAGACGATCACGTGGTACGGCTGCCGCCCTGCCCGCCGGTGGGGCACCACCGGGGAGTCGAGGATGAAGGACGGGGGTGCGCCGTCGAGCAGTACCCGGGACCCGGCGGTGATCCCAAGCTTGCGGTGCAGAGGAGTACCCGAGTAGCCGGCCACGGGCCAACCCTAAGCCAGGTGGTCGCCGAGCCAATCGACTGTCCGGTGGGCGTACTCCTGGCTGATCGGGCCGGGCGTCAGGCCGTCACCACCGCCGTCGACCGGGGCGTGGCCGGCGCCGGGGAGGCGTACCACCGTGACGTCGGTGACCGGCCCGTGACGTACGGCGTGGTGCCACGCGTCGACGCTGGCGTCGACCGGGGTCCACTCGTCGACCTCGCCGTAGAACGCGAGCACGGGGCAGGGCACGGCGGCGAAGGTCGGCACCGGGTCGAAGTCCATGTCGTCCCAGGTCCCCGGATCGGGGAGGGTGGTCGGCAGGAAGGTCAGCGGGTACCAGGGTTCGCCGGCGTACCGGTCGAGGACGGGTTGGGTCTGCTGGCGGGTGCGCTCGCGGCGCAGGTACGCCTCGAACTCCCGGCGCAGCCCGTCGGCGCTGGCCTGTACCTCGCGGTCGTAGCCGGCGCGGCGCAGGTGCTCGGCGGCGGCGTACCGCATCTGGGCGGCGGGGCTGACCCCGGTCGCCGCGATCAGGATCAGGAACCGTACGTCCGGCGATGCGGTCGCGGCCAGCGGCGCGACCCAGGCGCCCTGGCTGAACCCCCACAGCCCGACCGGTACGCCGGCCGGCAGCCGGGCCGCGAGCAGGTCC
>JBOGDE010000326.1:0-6544 GCA_050701695.1 Micromonosporaceae bacterium | reverse complement strand
GGCCAACTCCGCGTTGCGCGCAACCACGTCGTCATACGACGGCAACGACGACCCAGCGGACACGACCAGTCAACCTACCAGCGTCCACAACAGACACCGGAGCCGCCCGACTACCTATCCAGTCACCATCATCTTTACCGCAGAATTGCAACCACTCCCGCATATAACGAGATGGCAACCCTCGTTATCGGGAGGAACAAAATGAAGGTACGCAACAGAGCCCTGCGGCTCCTGGCGCTCGGCGTCCTGGCCGCGGCCACGGTGATGATCTCTCCGGGAGGCGCGAACGCCGAACCGGGGCCGGTCAACGTCCACGTGCCGTCCGGTCCGGACGTACGGGCCGTCCCCGGCTCGTACATCGTCCAGGTACGCCAGGGAGTCGACATTCCCGGGCTCGCCAGAGCGCAGGCGTTCAAGACCACGCACGTGTTCCACACCGCCCTCAACGGCTTCGCCGCGACCCTGAAGCCGGCGCAGTTGGAGGCGCTGCGGAAGCACCCGGGCGTGGAGGCGATCTCGCAGAACGTCGAGAGCGACAACGCGCTCGACGCCACCCAGATCAACCCGACGTGGGGCATCGACCGCGTCGACCAGCGGTTCCTGCCGCTGTCCAACAGCTACACCTGGTGGTACGGCGGCACCAAGACCCGGGTGTACGTCATCGACACCGGCATCGACACCAGCCACCCCGAGTTCGGCGGCCGGGCGCTGTGGATGAAGAACACGATCGACGCGAACAACACCGACTGTCACAGCCACGGCACCCACGTGGCCGGCACCGTCGGCTCGAAGACGTACGGCGTGGCGAAGGACGTCAAGCTCCGCGCGGTCAAGGCGCTGAACTGCGCCGGCGGCACCAACAGCGCCGCGCTAGTCGCCGCCGTCGACTGGGTGGCGACGTACGCCATCAAGCCCGCCGTGGTCAACACCTCGTGGAACTGGCCCGGTACCGACACGGCGCTGGAGACCGCGCTGAACAACATGATCGCCAAGGGCATGTACCTGGCGGCGTCGGCCGGCAACACCGGTGGCAACTCGTGTGACCGGCTGCCCCGGAAGATCGCGAGTGCCCTGGTGGTCGGCAACTCCAACGCCAGCGACCAGCGTTCGGCCAGCTCCAGCATCGGCCCGTGCGTCGACATCTACGCCCCGGGCTCGAGCATCCGGTCCACCCTCCCCGGTGGCGGCAACGGGCTGAAGAGCGGCACCTCGATGGCGGCGCCGCACGTCGCCGGGATCGCCGCGCTCTGGAAGGACGCCCACGGTGACATGTCGCAGGGCAGCCTCAACTACCGGATCATCGCCTGCTCCACGCCCAACGTCCTCACCGGTGACCTGATGGGCACCCCCAACCGACTCGCCAACACCTGCGGCTTCTGATCCGCGTACACCCTTCGGGCCCCGCCGCGCAGGCCACCTGCGCGGCGGGGTCGCGCGCTCGTCGGGAGCGGCTGGTGCGAGGCACCGCCACCGGCTCACGCCGGTGTGGTGTCGTCCCAAGTGCGGCAGACCAGCTTCGGGGCTTCCCGGTCGACGACGTCGACCACCACGGTCGACGTGTTGGCGAGGTGATGGGTCACCACGTACTGGCTGGTGAGGTTGTCGCAGAGCCACGGCAGCCCGGTCATCAGGATCGCGCCGTGGCTGACCACCACCACCGCGCCCGGCTCGTCTCCGGCGGTGGCGAGGACGTCGTCCACGGAGGTACGCAGCCGCGCCACCAGGGCGCTGCCGGTCTCACCGTTGGGGCAGGCGCGTTCCATGTCGCCGTCGACGTGCCAGCAGGCGACCACGTCGTAGAACGCCTGGTGCGCCTCGTCGTCGACGCGTTCGTTGAGGTCGCCGACGTTCACCTCGTGCAGCAGCGGGTGCACCTGGAGCGGTACGTCGTACCGGTGGGCCAGCGGCGCGGCGGTCTGCTGGGCGCGGGTCATCGTGGAAGCCCAGACCGCCTGCAGCGGCAGCCCGTCCAGCAGTGGCGCCACCGTGTCGGGCAGCGCGTCGGCCTGGGTGAAACCATGCGGCGACAGCGGCGGGCCCGGGACGGTGCAGTCCATGCTGCCGCGTGCGTTGGCCTCGCTCTCCGCGTGGCGTACGAAGATCAGCCTCACGCGGCGCCACCCCGCCGCCGCGCGCGGCCCGGCAGTGGCCGGGAGCCGGTCACTGGATGCCGCCCTGGCGCAGCCGGGCCAGCCAGGCCGCGGCGTCGGCGAAGTCGGCGTCGGCGGTGCCGGGCGGTGGCTTCACCGGTTCCGAGGTGGCCCGGGGATACGAGCCGAGGAAGCGTACCGCCGCGCTGGTGCGCCGCAGCCCCATCAGCGCCTCACCCATCCGCGGGTCGGCGACGTGACCGAGGCAGTCCAGGAAGAAGCAGTAGCGCCCCAGCGCGTTGCCGGTGGGGCGGGATTCGATCCGGGTCAGGTTGACCCCGCGCGCCGCCAGCTCGGTGAGTACGCCGAGCAGCGACCCGACCCGGTCGTGCGCGATGTAGACCACGATCGAGGTGGTGTCGTTGCCGGTGGGCGCCGGCGGCGCCCCCGGGCGGGTGACCAGCACGAACCGGGTGACCGCGTCCGGGTGGTCGCCGATGTCCTTGGCCAGCACCGCCAGCCGGTGGTGCTCGACGGCGATCTCGGCGCAGATCGCGGCATCGTACTCACCGCGGGCCACCGCCGTCGCGGCCGCCGCGGTGGAGAGCACGTCCACGCTGGTCACGTCGGGCAGTTGGGCGTGCACCCAGCCGCGGCACTGCGCCGCCGCGTGCGGATGGGTGGCGACGGTCCTGACGTCACCGAGCGCGGTGCCGGCACGCGCCGCCAGCATGAACCGCACCGGCAGCACCACCTCGCGGGTGATCACCAGCGGCTCACCGTTGGCCAGCTCGTCCAGGGTGACGCCGACCGCGCCCTCCACGGAGTTCTCCAGCGGCACCAGCGCGGCGTCGGCGTCGGCGTCGCGTACCGCGTCCAGGGCGTCGGGGACGCTGCGTGCCGGGCGCAGCTCCGCCCGCTCCGCGGCCGGCACCCGCCGTAGCGCCTGCTCGCTGAACGTGCCTTCCGGCCCCAGATAGGTGAACCGCGTCGGTGGTACGCCAGGCATGCGCCGAGCCTAGCCGCCGCCCATGATCAACGGTCCGGCGATGCTGTCATGACGGCATGAACGGACCGTTGATCATGGAGCGGGGGGCGAAACCTCGTGGATGCGGTGGCCGGCCTCGGTGAGGGCGGCGGTGGCCTCGGCGAGGCGCACCTCGGGGACCAGCAGGTAGTCGGTGTCGTACGTGGAGAAGGCGCAGATGTTGACCCGGGCCTCAGCGAGCGGGCCGGTCAGCGAGTGCAGGATCCCGGTCAGCGTCAACGACAGCACACCGGTGACCCGCAGGCAGCGCCACTGGGTCTCGACCTGCGCGTCGGGCGGCACGCGGTCGGCCGGGCAGATGATCGACACCTCGTCCGGGGTCCAGGTCACCGCCACCACGCCGCCCTCGCCGGGCAACTTCGCGGGCAGCGGCACACCCGCGGGGAGGCGACAGACCGCGTACGGCTCCGGAAGCAGATCGAGATCGAGCACGAGGGAAGGTTACGCGCTGCCGACTTTGCACGGAAACGGCGTCGCCCCGGAACGTCAGATCCGGTGCAGGAAGGTGAGCGATCCCACCACCGCGGTGCCGTCCCGCAGCGGGGTGCTGACCAGGTCGAGGGTACGGGTGAGCGACCCGACCCGGATCCGCATCACCGCGCGGGCCAGCGCCCCCGACGACAGCGCCAGCAGCGGCGGGATGCGCTCGGCCTCCCATGCCGCCAGCGGCTCGCCCGCCGCGGTGAGGTCCACCAGCTCCAGTACGTCCAGCAGGCCACGCCCCAGCCACCCGTCCGGCCCGCCCGGCGCACCGAGCAGCGCGGCGCAGGCGCGGGAACTCGCCACGATCACCCCGTCGGAGTCGAGTACGGCACACGGCTCCGTCGCCTCTGTCACGGCGCCGGTCCAGCGGCTCAACGACTCGCTCCGCGACCGCGGCGGCTCCTCCCACGGGCCACCCGGCGGACGCCGACGTTCCGGCGAATCGGGCTCCGGGTCGTCGGAGAGCGAGAGCTCGACGTGCGGCATACTCCCTCCCGGTGGTGGACATGTCACCGTACCGCCCGGTCCGGAGGTTGTGGAATCACCCGGGTGACGGCACGCCGGCTCCCGCGGCGGCCGCTCGACCAGCGCTAGGCTCCGCACATGGGGCCCTACGTCGACAGTGAGGTCGGACGGCTGCGTACGGTGCTGCTGCACCGGCCGGGGCGGGAGCTGCAACGACTCACCCCGCGCAACAACGACTCGCTGCTCTTCGACGGGATCCCGTGGGTGGGGCGCGCCCAGGAGGAGCACGACGGGTTCGCCGAGGCGCTACGGCAGCGCGGCGTGGAGGTGCTCTACCTCGCCGAGCTGCTGACCGAGACGCTCGCCGTGGAACAGGCCCGTGCCGAAGTCACCGCGGCGGTGCTGTCGGACGTACGGCTCGGCGACGCGCTGCGGCGGCGGGTCGGTGCCCACCTGGCGGCGCTGGAGCCGGTGGCGCTGGCCGGCGTACTGATGGCGGGGTTGGCGCACGAGGAGCTACGCGGCGGCACCGACCTGGTCTACACCCTGATGGACCGGCACGACTTCGTGATCGACCCGCTGCCCAATCTGCTGTTCACCCGGGACTCCTCGGCCTGGGTACGCGACCAGGTCGCCGTGACCAGCCTGGCGATGCCGGCCCGGCAGCGCGAGACCACGCTGACCCGCGCGATCTACCAGCACCATCCCCGGTTCGCCGGTACGCCGCTGCTGTACCAGCCGGCGCTGGAGCACGTCGAGGGCGGCGACGTGCTGGTGCTGGCGCCCGGCGTACTCGCCGTCGGGGTCGGCGAACGCACCACCCCGGCCGGCGCCGAGCGGCTGGCGCGGCGCTGCTTCGCCGCCGGGCTGGCGCACACCGTCCTGGTGGTGCCGATCGCGCAGGAGCGGGCGACGATGCACCTCGACACGGTCTGCACCATGGTCGACGTCGACGCGGTGGTGATGTATCCGAACGTGGCCGACTCGCTGGTGGCGTACACCGTGACGGGTCAGGGCGACGAGCCGACCGTGAGTGGACCGGAGCCGTTCCTGACCGCTGCCTCCAAGGCGATGGGGATCGACACGCTGCGGATCATCGACACCGGCCTGGACCCGGTCACCGCCGAACGCGAGCAGTGGGACGACGGCAACAACACGCTCGCGATCGCGCCCCGGCTGTGCGTGGCGTACGAGCGGAACATCGAGACCAACGCCCAGCTGGAGGATGCCGGGATCGAGGTGATCCGGATCGCCGGCTCCGAGCTGGGCTCCGGCCGCGGCGGCCCGCGCTGCATGTCCTGCCCGATCACCCGGGACCCGTTGCGGTAGCCGGTGCGGAGTTGTCGGGGCATCCGCTGGCCGGCGTGGCCCGACAACTCCGCAGTTTCACCTTGGGATCAGCGAAGGGTGAGTTGCCGCCCCAGAAGGCCTTGGCGGGCGCGGCGTTCCTCGGGCGTCAACGCGCCCTCGACACCCAGGGCGTCGGTGTAGCGCTTGGCGAAGTCGGCGAGCGGCGCCTCCCACGCGGCGGCCTCGGTCTCGCGGGGCAGGTCCCACACCGGCACCAGCAGGCCGTGGGCGCGGAACATGCCGGCGAACTTCGTACCGTCGCCGAGCGTGAGGGGGCCGGCGCCGGCGAGCCGGGCCAGCGCGGTGAGCGCGGTGTCCTCCGGCTCCGGGAGCACCCAGCGCACGTGCGCCCGCTCCGGCACCTGGCACCAGTACGCCCCGGGCCCGACCGAGAGCCGTACGGTCGGATACACCGACTCGTTGGCCCGCTCCATGCTGGCCTGCACGTTCGGGTCGTCCGCGGCACCCTCGTCGAGCCAGAAGTCGAACCCGTCGTACGTGGTGATGTCCAGGGCGCCGTCGGCGAGTACGTCCTGCAGCCGCGGCCCGGGGCCGGCCAGCGACGGCACGTCGACGGTCTTACCGGGCTCGGTGTCCAGCGCGGAGAGCAGCGCCGCCGCCAGGTCACGGCTGACGTCCCCGGAGTTGAACTGCCGTTGCAGCCCGACGAAGATCCGGCCGTCCGGCTTGGTCATCGCCGGCCACGCCAACGGCAGCACGGTCGCCAGGATCACCTCGCGATCGGGATGCTGCTCGGCGTAGGACGGGGCGAGCCGCAACGGGGCGGTCGCCGCGGGCACCAGCTCCCGCATCGCGACCCACTCCACCTCGTCGGCGAGCCCTTCGAACGGGCGGGCCACGAAGACGTCGCGTACTTTCTGCTTCTTCTCGGACGGCCGGCGTACGGCCTTGCCTCGGCGCTTGCTCACGGCGACAGAGCATAGACCCTACGTGTACGGCAGCCGGCGCACACCCGGCCTGTGTTACACAGTGCGACCGTCCACAAGGGACCAGAGGACTAGTGTCCTGCGCCAGAGATTGGTTGATGAAGTCCGGTGTCCAGGTGGTGGCTCGCAAGGCGGAGGAGGAGTCGATCCCGGTGTTGGAT
>JBOGDE010000325.1:0-6544 GCA_050701695.1 Micromonosporaceae bacterium | reverse complement strand
GCGCCGCGCGGGCGGTGCCACCGGCGCCGAGCACCGCGACCTGCTTGGCCGCCGGCAGCCCGGCGGTGCGCAGGGCGTCGGCCATTCCGCCGGCGTCGGTGTTCTCGGCGTACCAGCCGTCGCCTCGCCGTACCAGGGTGTTGGCCGCGCCCAGGGTCGCCGCCAACGGCGATACCTCGTCGGCCACGCTCAGCGCGACCTCCTTCAGCGGCATGGTCAGCGACATGCCCGCCCAGCTGTAGTCGAGCTGGGCCACGAAACCCGGCAGCGCCGCCTCGTCGCACTCGTGCGCGGTATAGCGCCAGTCCACCAGCCCGGCGGCGGCGTACCCGGCGTTGTGGATCACCGGCGAGAGCGAGTGCGCGATCGGGGTGCCGAGCACCCCGGCGCGGCTGGGCGAGAAGCGCATCAGCAGCCGAGTTTGCGCTGCTTGCAGAGCGCGACGTTCTTGTTGTGCTCGTCGAGGCTGGTCGCGAACGCCGAGCTTCCGTCCTTGTTGATCGCCACGAAGAAGATCCAGGTGCCCTTCTCCGGGTTGATCGCCGCGGCCAGCGCCGCCTCGCTCGGGCTGCCGATCGGCCCCGGCGGCAGCCCGGCATGGGCGTGGGTGCTGTACGGGTTCTTCGGGTCGTTCAGCTCCGCCGAGGACAGCCCGGAGGAGTCCTTGCGCGCCTTGCCCTGCTTCTCCAGCCAGTAGTTCGTGGTGGAGTCGAACTGCAGCTTCTTCGCCCACTCCTCGGCGTGGTTGAGCCGGTTGTAGACCACCCGGGTGGCCTTCGGCAGGTCCTTCGGGATCACTTCGGCCTCGGCCAGCGAGGCCACGATCAGCGCCTCGTACGGCGAGATCCCCTTCTGGCTGGCGACGTTCTGCAGGTCCAGCTTCTCGGCGACGCTGAGGAACTTGTTGACCATCTCCTGCACCGCCTCCACAGCGGTGGTACCGGGGTCGAACTCGTACGTGGAGGGGTAGAGGAATCCCTCCAGGCTCTTGGTCACCTTCTTCTTGTCGGTACGGGTGTACCACGAGTCATCGATACCCAGCGCCGACGGATCCTTGTCCAGCTCCTGGAAGTCCTCGATCGGGATCTTCAGCTTCTCCGACAGGGTCTTGAAGATCCGGACGTTGGTGTACCCCTCGGGGATGGTCACCTTGTTGACCAGCTTGTTCTTCGGGTCCAGCAGCGCGGCCAGGGCGGCCTTCGCCGACATCTTCTGCTTCAGCTGGTACGCCCCCGGCTGGATCTCGCGGCTGCGCTCGTCATCGTTCGCGACGTTGACGAACGCGGCAGCGCTGGCCACCACGCCCTTGCGGTAGAGCTCGTTGCCGATCGCGTTGGCGAAGTCGCCGGTCTTGATCTCGACGGTGACCTGGCCGGTGCCGGTGCCGGTGTAGTCGGGCGGGGTGAGCCAGTCCCGGACCTGGGTGAAGCCGAACCAGCCACCCGCGCCGAGCAACCCGAGGATCAGGACGGTGATCACGAGGGTGATCACGGTGCGGCCGCCGCCGCGCTCCCTGCGACGCCGGTGCCGGCGCGGCCTGGGCGCCGTCTCGTCGAACAGGTCGAGCTGGTCAAGCATCCCGATGCCTCCGCTGCGCGTCGAGCCAGCCTTGCAGGATCTCCACCGCCGCGGCCTGGTCGACGACCGTACGGCGGCGCCGTCCCCGTACTCCCCGCTCCGACAGCCTACGGGTCGCCACCACCGTCGACATCCGCTCGTCGGTGAGGCGGACCGGGACAGGCGCCACGACTCCGGCGAGTCGCTGCGCGAACTCCCGGACCTCCCCCGCGGCCTGGCGCTCCTGACCCGCCAGCGTCACCGGCAACCCGACCACCACCTCGACGGCGTCGTACTCGCGGACCACGTCGGCGATCTCGGCCAGGTCGCTGGCGTCGCCCGGCTTCGTCGCCCTGGCCACCGTACGCACCGGAGTGGCCAGTAGTCCATCCGGGTCGCAGGATGCCAGACCGATCCTGACTTTTCCGACATCGACCCCGATGCGTGCTCCGCGGGTCCACTGTGGCCGATCGGTCATGCGACGGCGCCCCCAGCAACTGGCCCGCTCATGGCGAGGCTACGGCTTCGCTGTCGCGGCGACCAGTCGTTCCAGCTCGGCGAGCACGGTGGGCGCCTGGTCGGCGGGCAGCCCGCCGCCCTGCGCCACCTCGTCGCTGCCGCCGCCGCGACCGGAGAGCGCACCGCGTACCAGGTCCTTGGCGGACAGCCCCGCCTCGCGTGCCCCGGCGTTGACCGCGACCACCATCGACAGCTTCCCGCCGGCCCGCGCCGCGACCGCGACCACACCGGGCCGGGTCCGCGGCAGCCGACCCCGGATCTCCTGCGCCAAGGTCCGGACGTCGTTGCCGCCGGTGCCGTCGGGCGCCTCGGTCGCCACGTACGCCACCCCGGCCACGTCCCGGGCGCCCTCGGCGATGGTGGCCGCACCGGCGAGCACCATCTGGGCACGCAGCGCCGCCAGCTCCTTCTCCGCGTCGCGCAGCTGCGCCATGGTCTGCTCCACCCGGTCCACGAGCTGGTCGGTGGGCGCCTTGTACAGCTCGGCGAGCCGGGAGACCAGCAGGTGCTCCTTGGCCAGGAACCCGAACGCGTCCATCCCGACCAGCGCCTCGACCCGGCGTACCCCGGAGCCGATGGATGCCTCCGAGAGCACCTTGACCAGCCCGAGCTGGGCGCTGCGGTGTACGTGGGTGCCGCCGCACAGCTCGCGGGCGTAGTCGCCGACCTCGACCACCCGGACCTGGTCGCCGTACTTCTCGCCGAACAGCGCCATCGCGCCGATCTTGCGGGCCTCGTCCAGGGTGGTGACGAAGGCGCGTACCTCCAGGTCGGCCAGCAGCACCTCGTTGACCTGCTGCTCCACGTCGGCGAGCACACTGGGCGGCACCGCGCCGGGGGTGTTGAAGTCGAACCGCAGCCGGCCCGGCGCGTTCAGCGAACCGGCCTGGGTCGCCGACTCGCCGAGGAAGTTGCGCATCGTCTGGTGCACCAGGTGGGTCGCGGTGTGCGAACGGGAGATCGCGCCGCGCCGCCGCAGGTCGACCTCGGCCTGGCCGCTCTCGCCGGTGCGCACCTCACCGCGTACCACCTTGGCGCGGTGCACGATCAGCCCCGCCACCGGGGACTGGACGTCGTAGACCTCCAGCTCACCACCGCCGACGGTGATCAGGCCGGTGTCCGGCTGCTGACCGCCGCCCTCGGCGTAGAACGGGGTGACGTCGAGCACGACCTCGATCTCGTCGCCCTCGCCGGCGCCTGACAGGGCGCCGCCCTCGCCGATCAGGGCACGTACGGTCGACTCCCGGGACAGCTCGGTGTAGCCGGTGAACTCGCTGGTCCCGTGGCTGTCCAGCACCTCCCGGTACGCCGAGAGGTCGGCGTGGCCGGTCTTGCGGGACGCCGCGTCGGCCTGGGCGCGCCGCCGCTGCTCCCCCATCAGCCGCCGGAACCCGTCCTCGTCCACCGACAACCCCTGCTCGGCGGCGATCTCCAGCGTCAGGTCGATCGGGAAGCCGTACGTGTCGTGCAGCGTGAACGCCGTGTCGCCGGGCAGCTCGGCCCCGCCGGACTTCCTGGTCTCGTCGATCGCCACGTCGAGGATCACGGTGCCCCGGCCCAGCGTGGACAGGAACGCCTCCTCCTCGGCGTACGCGTACTGCGAGATCCGGTCGTACTCGGCGGCCAGCTCGGGGTAGCTGGGAGCCATGCAGTCGCGCGCCACCGGGAACAGGTGGGGGAACGCCGCGTCCTGGTAACCCAGCAGCCGGACCGCGCGGATCGCGCGGCGCAGGATCCGGCGCAGCACGTAGCCGCGGCCCTCGTTGCTCGGCGTCACCCCGTCGCCGATCATCATCAACCCGGTCCGTACGTGGTCCGCGATCACCCGCAGCCGCACGTCGTCGGGGTGCGCCTCGGCGGCGATGTGGCTGATCGAGACTCCGTACCGCTTCCCGGTCAGCTCGACGGCCGTGTCCAGGATCGGGCGGACCTCGTCGATCTCGTACAGGTTGTCCACACCCTGCAGCAGCGCGGCGACGCGCTCCAGGCCCATGCCGGTGTCGATGTTCTTAGACGGCAGCTCACCGAGGATCGGGAAGTCGGACTTGTCGCCGCCGGCGCCCCGCTCGTACTGCATGAAGACCAGATTCCAGAACTCCAGATACCGGTCCTCGTCGACCTCGGGGCCGCCCTCCTTGCCGTACTCGGGGCCGCGGTCGAGGTACAGCTCGGAGCACGGGCCGCACGGGCCGGGGATCCCCATCGACCAGTAGTTGTCGGCCATGCCGCGCTTGACGATGCGTTCGAGGGGCAGCCCGATCTGCTTGTGCCAGATCTCGATCGACTCGTCGTCGTCGAGGTAGACCGTGGCCCAGATCCGCTCCCCGTCCAGCCCGAAGCCGCCCGCGCCGACCGGTTTGGTGGCCAACTCCCAGGCGAGCCGGATCGCCTCGTCCTTGAAGTAGTCGCCGAAGGAGAAGTTGCCGTTCATCTGGAAGAACGTGCCGTGCCGGCTGGTCTTGCCGACCTCATCGATGTCGGGGGTACGTACGCACTTCTGCACGCTGGTGGCCCGGCGGTACGGCGGCGTGACCTGACCCAGGAAGTACGGCACGAACGGCACCATCCCGGCCGGGATGAACAGCAGGTTCGGGTCGTCGATCGCCGGCAGCGGTGCGCTGGGCACCACGGTGTGACCGTTGCGTTCGAAGTGGCTCAGGAACCGGCGCTTGATCTCCGCGGTCCTCATCGGTCGGTGTCGCCTTCTTCCGGCAGGTCGTCCAGGTGGGGGCCGTCGCCGAACTCGGCGTTCTCGGCCAGGGCGGCGTGGATCTGCTCTTCCCGCTCCGCGGCGGCCTCGCGTACGTCTGCCATGAATTCACGCACAGAATCCAGCAGACCGACAGCGGATTCCTGCGCGCTCGCCGCGATCCCGTGCGGGGTGTACGCCTCCGCCTTGCGGCTGAGCACCCGGTAGACCACCACGCCGGCCCCGATGCCGAGACCCAGCCAGAACAGCCGCTTGATCATGATGCCCGCCACCTCCGCCGCGGCCTGCTCGCCTTCGCCAGGGCCCGCTCTTCGCGCAGCCGGGCCCGCACGTCGCGCTCCTGGTCGGCGTGCTGGCGCGCCTTGGCCGCCTTGCGTACGCCGTACCCGAACGCGGCCACCTTCACCAGTGGGCTCGACGACGCGGCGCCGATCACCGTGGCCAGGTTGGCCACCGTGCCGGTGACCTGCTGGGCGTGGCCGGTGATGGTGTCCAGGCGCACCAGCTGGGCGTTGACGCCGTCGAGCGAGACGTGCACCTGCCCCAGCGCGGTGTTGACCTGGTCGACGGTGGTGTCGAGCTTGCCGATCGCCGGTCCGGTCCGGTCGACCACTTCGTTGATCGCCCGGGTGGCGGCGTCGACGGTGTGTCGCAGCTTCAGGATCGGGATCGCGATGACCCCGACCAGCAGTAGGAAGGCCGCTGCGGCGATCAAGGCCGCGATCTCGCCACCGGACACGGTGGTGCTCCCTTCTACAGTGCTCCCCCGGTGCGCCCCGATGTCGGATTACTGCCCGCCAGGTGGATTTCCGAGTACCGCAGTGACCCTACCGGGCGTACCCCACGACGCATGGCGCTACCCGCAAGGTCGGTTTACCCCAGTCGCTTGTCCGCGCCGGCGTTGCGGACCACTACCGTAACGAGAGACCCCGGGCACCGGTTTCCCGGAGCCGCCTCACCACCGGCTCCGCCCTTGCGGCGGCAGTCCGGCAGCCGGATCCACAGATCCAGGGTGTACGCGTCCCGCCGCCAGCAGCTGTACTCGCCGCGCACCTGGCGGCGTGGGCAGCCGGCCACCGTCCACGGCTTCCAACCGTCCTTCCGCAGCGCCGCGTGGTACGCGTTCACCGTCGAGGTGGTGTCGCGTTGCGACTCCCAGACCCGCTGCCGTACCCGGCAGGTGCCTATGCACCAGCGGTTGCCGACCGCACGGTCCTCCACGCGTTCGGTGGCCCAGGACGGGAGCGGCAGCGCGTCCAGAGCCCGGAATCCGGGGTCCTGGGTGGCGTACCGGATGCCGAAGAACGCCGGCACCGCTCCGACCAGCACCACGGCGACGCAGATCAGCGTGATCATGCGGAGCTTGTCGCCCTGCTCGAGCAGCTGGCGCAGCGACCCCAGCTTCGGCGAGGTGGCCCCGGCGCGCGGCCGGATCGGTCCCTTGCGGCCCTGCCCCGCCGACCCGCGACCGTCGCCGCCCGGACCGCGTCCTGGCGCACCCGGCTTGCGTCCTTCAGCGCCCGGCTTGCGGGCGGATCGTTCCGGGGCGGCGCGTTTCGTGGGTGGTCCGCCTCTGCCGGGTGGCGGCCCCGGACGGCGCTGGCCGGCGCGTTCCCGGTGCGGCGCGTCCTGTGCCGCCGCACCTGCGGCGGGATGACCCCGATCCGGCCCGCGAACCGTCTCGGACTGGCTACCACGTGGTGCGGCGCCGGGATCCTCGGCCGCGCGGCGCCGGCGCCGACCTGACCCCGGCTCCGC
>JBOGDE010000324.1:0-6566 GCA_050701695.1 Micromonosporaceae bacterium | reverse complement strand
ACCAGGCCGCGTCCGACGCCGCTTACGAACGCGCCGGCGAGCTGGCCAAACGCCGCCCGTTCGGGCAGCCCATCCTCGTCGGCCACCACTCCGAACGCTCCGCGCGCGCCGACCAGCGCCGCATCGAAGCCGCCATGGACACGTTCTGCGACGAGGCCGCCCAGGCGCGCGAGTGCGACCGCCGAGCCGACGCGGTCGGCAACGACGCGAAGTACCGGGCCAGGCCCCAGGCCACCGCCCGGCGGATCAAGACCGCCGAAGCGGAAATCCGCAAGATCAACCGGGGCCTCGGCGGGCACACCACCAGGCACCTCGACGGCAAAGGCGACCCGCTCTACGTGTGGAAGCACGACCCCGCCGAAGGCGACTGGCGAGACCAACTCCTCGCCCGCCGAGCACAACTCGAAGACCAGCTACGCCACGACCGCGAACACCTCGACGCCGCGATCAAAGCCGGCGCGTACGTCGAGTACGGCCCGCACAACGTCCACGTTGGCGACACGGTACGGCGCGGCTGGGCGCACGGCGAGGTGATCAAGGTCAACCGCACCACGGTCAAGATCCGCGTCAGCGACACCTGGACTCCGAAGGTGCCCTTCACCGACCTGACCGAAGTCGAGTGCAAGCACTGAGCTGACCGGCGCCGCGCGGATCCCAAACAAGTCGGCCGGGAGCGTTCCCGGTCTTCCCGAGGAGGTCATGTCCCGATGGAGACCACACCCAGCAACGAAACCAAGTCGGCCGGCGGGCTGGCAGACCTGCTTCTCACTGTCGAGGAGGCCGCCAAACGACTGCGGATCGGCCGCACATCGATGTACGCGCTCGTGTCGCGGGGCGTCGTTGAGTCGGTTCTGATCGGCCGGCTGCGCCGCATTCCGATCCGGTCCCTCCACAAGTACGTGGAGAGCCTCGTGTCCGCCCAACTGGGTCCCGCTACCGCATAGGAGGTGATCAGTTATGGCACGCAAACCGAACGGCGCGTCCAGCATCTACAAGGCCAAGGACGGATGGCACGGCCGCGTCACGGTCGGAGTCCGCGACGACGGCCGGCCCGACCGTCGCCACGTGAGAGGCAAAACTGAGAGGGAGGTGATCAAGAAGGTACGGGCGTTGGAACTCCTGCGTGACCAAGGCAGCGTTCCGGACGCCGGCCAGCGCTGGACCGTAGCTGCCTGGCTCACTCACTGGCTGGAGAACATCGCGACCGGCGCCGTCACGGACAACACGCTTTCCGGATACCGTGCCGCGATCAAGACGCACCTGATCCCGGGCGTGGGCGCACACAAGCTCGCGAAGCTGCAACCGGAACACCTTGAGCGGCTATACAGGCGAATGCAGGAACAGGGCAGCAAGCCGGCGACCGCTCATCAAGCGCACCGTACGGTCCGGGCGGCCCTCAATGAGGCGGTGCGCCGCAAGCACATCGCGAGCAGTCCAGCGGCGCTGGCGAAGTCGCCCCGGATCTCCGACGAGGAGGTCGAACCGTACTCCGTCGATGAGGTCCGGAAAATCCTTTCCGAGGCCACCGAACTCCGGAACAGCACGCGGTGGGCAATCGCTCTGGCGCTTGGCCTGAGGCAGGGTGAGGCGCTTGGCCTGAAGTGGTCTGACGTCGATCTCAAGGCAGGATCGCTGACGGTACGGCGAGCGCTGCAACGGCCTCGCTGGACCCACGGATGCGGCGAGCCATGCGGCCGCAAGATCGCGGGTTCCTGCCCGGACAGGAAGCCCGCGAGGGCCGCGACGGCAGACACGAAGTCGCGAGCCGGCCGCCGGGTGATCGGCGTCCCGGACGAGCTGGTGGCTCTGCTGAAGTGCCACAAGCAGAAGCAGAACGCCGAGCGGCTGCTCGCTGGCCAACTGTGGCAGGACGGCGACTGGGTCTTCGCCACGCCCACCGGAGAGGCGATCAACCCCCGGACCGACTACAGCCACTGGAAGCGACTGCTCCGGGAAGCTGGCGTACGCGACGGGCGGCTCCACGACGCACGTCACACGGCCGCGACCGTGCTCCTGCTGCTCGGAGTCCCGGAGCGCGCCGTCATGGGCATCATGGGCTGGTCCAACTCCTCGATGGCCGTCCGATACCAGCACCTGACCGCCACCATCCGGCGCGACATCGCGCGGCGGGTCGGCGGGCTGCTCTGGCAATCCACGGACCAGACCGGCAATCCTCCCGACGACGACCCGGGTCTCGCGGGCGTCCGGGTACCGGCCTGAGCGGCAAATGAGACCAAAACTGAGACCAGACAGCCGAACGCCGGACCACCCGGCGAAGGGCGATCCGGCGTTTTGCCTGATCAGAGAGCGGTGGCGGTGGGATTTGAACCCACGGAGGGCAGAACCCTCACACGCTTTCGAGGCGTGCTCCTTAGGCCGCTCGGACACGCCACCGCCGAAAAGGGTACCTGACGTACCGGGCGGGTAGCACGGCGGTTACGGCCCGGGCCGCGGCTTGCGGCGGGCGGCTGGCAGGATCTCTCCCCATGAGTACGCACATCGGCGCGAAGCCGGGCGAGATCGCGGAGCGGGTGTTGTTGCCGGGGGACCCGCTGCGCGCGAAGTGGATCGCCGAGACGTTCCTGACCGACGCGACCTGCTACTCCGAGGTCCGCGGCATGTACGGCTTCACCGGAAGCTACAACGGCACCCCGGTGTCGATCCAGGGCTCCGGGATGGGACTGCCGTCCTCGTCGATCTACGCCCACGAGCTGCTCGCCGAGTACGACGTGAAGACCCTGGTACGGGTCGGCAGTGCCGGCGCGCTGTCGGAGTCGCTGAATCTGCGTGACGTGGTGGCGGCGATCGGCGCCAGCACCGACTCGGCGATGAACCGGCAGCGCTTCGACGGGCTGATCGACTACTCGCCGGTCGCCGACTTCGACCTGCTGCGTCGCGCCGTGGACGCCGCCGCCGGGCGCGACATCACGATGCGGGTGGGCCCGATCGTGTCGGTCGACGCGTTCTACGGCGACCGCCCCGACCTGTACGACAAGCTCGCCACCTACGGCGTACTCGCCGTCGAGATGGAAGCGGCCGGCCTCTACACCCTGGCGGCGCGCTTCAAAGCCAGGGCGCTGACCATCGTCACCATCAGCGACCACATCGTGCGCGGCGAACACATCAGCGCCGAGGACCGGGAACGCTCCTTCTCCGACATGGTCCAGATCGCCCTCGACGCCGTCACCACCCCCTGACGGCCCACCGCGGGCCAAGATCACGGTTTCGGGAACACGCCACGCATAGGTCGTTGGGGTTGTTCCCAAGACGGGGATCTTGAATTCCAGAGTGACCGCTCAGCCCCGGCCGAAGAACTGCCGGAGTACGGCGCCGCACTCGTCTTCCAGGACGCCGGCGTACACCTCGGGGCGGTGGTTGAGGCGGCGGTCGCGGAGGACGTCCCAGAGTGAGCCGGCGGCACCGGCCTTCGGGTCCCAGGCGCCGAAGACCACGGTGGCGACCCGGGCCAGCACGATCGCGCCGGCGCACATGGTGCACGGCTCCAGGGTGACCACCAGGGTGCAGCCGTCGAGCCGCCACTGCCCGACCGTGGCGGCGGCGCGGCGCAACGCGACGATCTCGGCGTGGCCGGTGGGGTCGCCGGTGCGCTCACGCTCGTTGCCGGCCACGGCCAGTTCGGTGCCGTCGGCGGCGTACACCACGGCTCCCACCGGTACGTCGTGCGGGCCGGAAGCGGCGCGTGCCACCTCGAGGGCACGGCGCATCGCCACTTCACGGGAGGGCAGGCTCACGCCTCCCGCAGCTCCTCGACGTCGTCGGCGCAGCCCAGCAGCTCGCAGATCTCGACGGTCACGTCGCTGGGGAGCTTCCCCTCGGTGGCGACCATCGCGAGCAGCTTGCGGCTGGGGATGCCCAGGTCATTGAGGATGTCGAGGTCGCCGGTGGGGTCGGCGTCCACGTCGGCCGGCTCGGTATCCGACTCGTCCTCGTCGTCGACATCGTCGACGTCGTCCGGCTCGTCCGGGATGTCGATCCCGTGGTCCGGCGGCTCCAGGTCCGCCACCAGTACGGCGCCGAGCCGGGACTCCTCCGCGAGCGCCGCGTCGGAGCCGAAGACCCGCAGGTCCTCGCCGTCGTCGAGTCGGAGCAGCACCAGGTACTCCTCGTCGATCTCGACGAAGAGCAGCGAAATCGTGGCCTCCAGGTCGACGTCACGCAGCCGGTCGGCGACGTCCTCGGCGTCGGAGACGCCTCCCAGATCGAAATCCGATGCGGTCCAGCCCTTCGGGCCACGGACCACAGCGGCAGCAAAGTACGACACGGTCCCCCCGGGTCAAGGTCCCGCGCAGCTCGCCTCACTGCGTCGGCAAGCGGAAGCCTAGCCAAGGAAGGGCCAGGGCACGAGCAAATGCCCGCGCTGGTACGTCATCAGGCCGGCGGCTGAGCTACCAGAGGATCCAGTCGCCGCCGGCGAAGTGCCGGATGCCGACCACCAGCGCGGCCACGCTGACCGGCACCGCGCTGGTTACGGCGATCCCGACGGCGACCCCGCGGTCGCCGTACCGGTGCAGCAGGCCGGCCGCCAGGAACGCCAGCACCGCGGCAGTCAGGGTGGACCAGACGTACGACCGCGCGTTCCAGCCCAGCAGACCGAAGAACAGGAACCACACCAGGGTGGCGCCGATCCCCGCCCACACCGGGCCGATCCGGACCGGGTGCGGCTCCCGGTACGTCGGGCGACGCGGAGCGCCATACCCGGGGAACGCGCGGGGCACCATCACCCACTGACCGCGGATCGGGTCCCACCCTGCCGTCTGCATGGTTTGCAGCGTACAGAGCTAGTTGGCACTCGCTTCGCTCGTGCGGGTCATGCGGCCCGCTCACGTGAAGTGGGCGAAGCGGGGCTGGTCGATCGTGCCGGACCCGAGCGTGGTGAACTCGCCGCCGACCGCGACCGCGCCGAGGCCGCTGTGGGCCGCCATCGCGTGCACCCCGACCGCCGAGTCGGCGTCCGGCGCCCAGTCGAGCAGCGCGCCGCCGGTCGTCACCGCGGCGAGCCTGCCGCGCGGCGTCGCCCCGTCCACGCAGACCCCCTGGTCGCCGGTACGCCGGGTGTGGCAGATCTCGGTGAAGTGGCCGCCGCCGTACACCGTGTCGCCGAGCAGGGTGACCGCCTGGAAGTCGCCGTCGGCGGTGACCGCCCAGCGCAGCGTGCCGTCCGCGTGCAGCGCCAGCAGCTCACCGCCCTGGCCGCCGACCGCCGCGTACGGCCCGTCGGGGCTGAGCACCACGTCCCGCACGATCACCGAGAGCCGGGACCGGAAGCCGGTGTCGGTGGCACCACTTGTCGGGTGTACGGCGGCCAGCTTGCGGTAGTCGTCGGAGCCGTTGAGCAGGTTGAACCGACCGCCCAGGTACACCCGCCCGGAGTCCACCGCCAGGGTGCGTACGTCACCTTCGGTGGCTGCCGGCCGCCAGTCGGGGTCCAGGGCCCCGGTGTCGAGCGCGACCGCGGCGAGGTTGGCGCGGGGCTGGCCGTCGACCTCCTCGAACGAGCCCCCGACGTAGAGCCGGTCGTGGCCCACCGCGAGCGCCAGCGCGCGCCCGGTCACCGCCGGCGCGAAGCTCGGGTCCAGCTCACCGGTGGTGGCGTCGACCTTCGCCAGCCCGTCACGGCGGTCCCCGTCGACGTGCCCGAAGTTGCCGGCCAGGTAGACGCTGTCGCCGTACACCGCGATCGCCTGCACAGGGCCGTCGGTCCGCGGCGCCCAGCCCGACAACCGGCCGGTACGCGCGTCGACGGCGGCGACCCGGCTGCGTCCCACCGTGCTGTCGCCGGCCTGCGCCGCCTCGAACCGGCCGCCCACGTAGACCACGTTCCCGCGGTACGCCACCGCCAGCACGTCCGCGTCGAATCCTGGGCTGGGCCGCGGCCGCGGCGACACCTCGGTCGCCTGCGCCGGCGGCGTGATCGCGAGCAGTGCCAGCACCGCTCCGGCCAGCCACCAGCGACGCCTGTATCGATCGTGCACGCCCGAGCTCCCCGATCATTCGGTCGTCTGACCTTCGTACCACTGTTTAATCGGAGATGTCTGGTATGGGATACGGGTTGGCCGGCAGGCATGTGCCAGGGTGTGGGCGTGCAGACCGTCGCCGTACTCGGGCTCGGCCTGATCGGAGGATCGCTGCTGCGGGCGCTCACCGCCGCCGGCGTACCCACCATCGGGTACGACGCCGCCCCCACCACCCGCACCGAGGCCGCGGCCGCCGGCCACCCGATCGCAGACTCGGTGGCCGAGGCGGTCGCCAGCGCACAGCTCACCGTGCTGGCGGTCCCGCTGCCCGCCGTACCGGCGGTGCTGGCCGAGCTGACCGACTACCCGGGCCTGCTCACCGACGTCACCTCGGTCAAGTCCCCGGTGTACGCCGCCGTCGCCGCCCATCTCCCCTACGCCCGGTACGTCGGCGGCCACCCGATGGCGGGCAAGGAGACCTCCGGCTTCGCCGCCAGCGACCCCGGCCTGTTCACCGGCTGCGCCTGGGCGCTGTGCCTGCCCGCCCCCGGCGGCGCACCGGTCCCGCAGCCGGGCGCGGCCGGCCAGGCG
>JBOGDE010000323.1:0-6567 GCA_050701695.1 Micromonosporaceae bacterium | reverse complement strand
CACCACGCGCCGGGCCTCGCCACGTCTCCACCCCGCCTGGCCACAGCGCCACCACCCACCCCCGACCCAAGCCGCGAGTATGCGATTACTGGTTGTCTGGAGGGCGGTTCAGGCAACCAGTAATCGCATACCCGTGGCTACCTCCCGGGGGCGGCCGGGTCAGGGGTGTTCGGTGGCCCGAACGTGGGCGGCGTAGGTGAGGGCGGCCTGGCGGAGGGCGCCTTCTGCGTCGAGGCCGCGCTGTGAGGCGGTGGCGACCAGGGCGAGCAGGGCGGCGCCGAGGGACGACTCGTCGCGTACCGGGTCTTCCGGCGTGGCGACCGGGAGCTCGACGCCGGCCTTGCGGGAGCGGGTGAGCAGCTTGGTCGCCAGTGCCAGCGCTGGCTGGGAGAGCGCCACCCCGTCCATCGCGGAGGTACGGGACTTCTCGGCCTTCTTGATCTCTTCCCAGTTGGCGGCGACATGCTCGGCGCCCTCGACCGCCACGTCGGCGAACACGTGCGGGTGCCTGCGTACCAGCTTCTCCACCAGGTCGCCGGCCACCTCGTCGATCGACCAGCGCCGCTCGTCGGGCAACTCCTCGGCGAGCCGGGCGTGGAACGCCACCTGCAGCAGCACGTCGCCCAGCTCCTCGCGAAGCGCACCGAGGTCACCGCGCACCATCTCGTCGTAGGCCTCGTACGCCTCTTCGAGCAGGTAGTGCGCCAGCGACTGGTGGGTCTGCTCGGCGTCCCACGGGCAGCCGCCCGGCGAGCGCAGCCGGTCCATCACGGCGACCACGTCGAGCAGCCGGGCGCCGGGCGGGTCCCAGGAGCCGTACAGCAGCTCCAGCTCCGCGGTGCCCGGCTCGGAAGCCAGCCGCAGCCCGATCCGGCGCGCCACCTCGGGGTCGCCGTCCGGACCGGCCAGCCACACGACCGTGGCGGCCGGGTCGCCGAGCACCGCGTCGGCCGCGACCTGCGGCTGGCCGCCGACCACCTTGACCTCCACCCCGGCGGTACGCAACGCGGCGCCCTGCGGGGTGTCGGCGGCGGCGTACACCGGGGCGGCGCGGACCAGGTCCCAGGCCTGGGCGGTCAGCAGCCCGGCCGGCAACCGGGGTGAGGTGACGAGCAGCGCGATGCGTTCCGGCATGCTCCGAACGCTACCCGCCGCGATCACGAGGACACGGCGGCCCCGGCCGGGCCGCACCAGGATGCGGTGCGGACCGGCCGGAGCCACAGACCCCCGTTCAGGCGCGGCGGCGACGGCGGACGGATCGCAGACCGAGGCCGGCACCGACCAGCGCCATGCCGGCCAGCAGGGTGCCGCCCACCGAGAGCCCGGTCACCGGCAGCGACGAGTCGCTGGTGGGCGTCATCGCATCGGACTCGGCGCCGGATTCGGTGCCGCCCGCGGCCGAGTTGGCCGACGGCGTGGCACCCGCGGCGGCTTTGCCACCACCCTGCGCGCCGGGTTTCTCCCCCAACGGCACCGGCTCGGTCTCGGTGGCGGCGGGGATGCCCCAGCAGGCGCGGCCGCTGCAGTCGTGCAGCTCCCGCAGCCGTTGCGCCAACCGGTCCCGTACCGGCTGGTACGCCGGGTCGTTGTGCCGGGAGCGCAGCTGCTGCGGGTCCTCCTGCCGGTCGTACAGCTCGAGCTCGCCGGTGGAGTGCTTGACGTACGTGTAGCGCGGGGTGCGTACCCCCCGGTACCACCGCTGGGTGCCCTTCGGGCCGGTCTCGATCAGCAGGTGCCGGCGTTCGCCCGACGTGGGGTTGGCGAGCAGCTGCAGCAGCGAGCGGCCGTCCTGGGTCAGCCCCGGCGGGGTGTTGGCCAGGTCGAGGATGGTGGGCGCCCAGTCCAGGTTGGTGACCGACTGGCCGATGGTACGGCCGGCCGGGAAGCCGGGTCCGCGGACCAGCAGCGGGACCCGCAGCGACGGCTCGTACGGGTGGATCTTGCCCTCCCGGATCCGGTGGTGGCCGGTCAGGTAGCCGTTGTCGGAGGTGAACATGATGACGGTGTTCGCCAGTTCACCGGTGTCGCGGAGCTTGTTGACGATCGCCCCCACCATCTCGTCGACGGCGAGCAGCGACTCCAGCTGGGCCCGGTAGCGGCGGGTCATCTTGTGCAGGTCCGCGTCGTCGAAGCGGGACAGGTTGCGGATGTGCGCCGGCTTGTCGGAGACGTCGGGCTCGTTGAACGAGTCCGGCTTCGGGAGCGGCGTGTCGCGGAAGGCGAACTTGTGGCGGGGGGCCGGCCGCGGGGTGCGGAAGTCGTACTTGTCGCGCACCCGCTGGGTCTCGACGTGGGACGCGAGCGGCGCCACCGACAGGAAGAACGGCTTGTCCGCGGGCGCCCGGCGGCCGACGTAGTCGAGCGAGATCTTCCGCAGCACGTCGGTCTGGTAGAACTGTGGGTCCTCCACGTCCCACTGGCCGTACCGGCGCAGGTTGCCGTTGTGGTTGATCTGGTAGCCGTACATCTCGTACGTCGAGCCGCCCACCAGGGCGTGCCACTCGCCCCAGCCGGGTGGCACCTCGGTCGGGTTGTCCTTGCCGTACCCGTTGAGGTACTTGCCGACGTGGGCGGTGTGGTAGCCGGAGTTGGTCAGCCACACCGGCAGGGTGTTGCCACCCCGCAGCTTCTCGTACCCGCCGGCGGGCAGCTTGTTGTCCAGCACGCCGTGGTTGTGCGCCGTCTGACCGGTCAGGTACGTCGCCCGCGACGGGCAGCACAGCGAGTACGTCACGGTCATGTCACTGAACGTGGTGCCCTGCTCCCCCAGTAGCCGCCGGGTGTTCGGCATCACCGACAGGTACTTGGCGGGCTGGTCGTCGGTCATGATCATCACGACGTTGGGTCGTGCCTGCGCGGTCTTCCCCGGGGCCGAACCCGCCGCGGGCGCGGCCGGTGCCGAACCCGGTAACCCGAGTACGCCGGCGACCAGAGTCGCCGCGACTATCCGTACGCCTGACTGCCATCGCACGCTGATCGCCTCCCGTGGGGGTGTCGGAGCTACCCCACGGACGCTATGCACGAGACATATACGCCGGGCTCCCGAAGCGTCAGGGTCGTGTACGGATCAGGTAAAGCCGGTCCGGGCGAGGCACCCGGGAACGCTCAGGCGGGGGCTGGCGCCGGCTCGCCGGCCACGGCGGTGACCAGCTCGGTGCACCAGTCCAGCAGCGCCACGTCCCGCAACGGCTCCCCGCCGACGCGGCGCGTGGCCGGCCTCGGCGTGCTGATGGTGTCGGTGGCCCGCTTGTAGACCGCGTCCGGGTAGAGCCGGCCGAGCCGCAGCTGCCGGGAGTCGGGCAGGCTGACCGGGCCGAGCCGGATGTGCCGGCCCTGCAGCGCCACGTCGGTGATGCCGTACCGGCGCATCGCAAGCCGGAACCGAGCCACATCCAGCAGGTTGGCCACCGGCTGCGGCGGCTCGCCGTACCGGTCGACCAGCTCGGCGCGGACCTCGGCGATGCCGGTCTCGTCGCGTACCTCGGCGAGCTTGCGGTACATCTCCAGCCGCAGCCGCTCGGAGGCGATGTAGTCGTGCGGCAGGTGCGCGTCGACCGGCAGGTCGATCTTCACCTCGGCGGCCGGGGCCTCCTGCGTCTGACCCGCCTGGGCGGCCTTGAACGCGGTCACCGCCTCGCCCACGAGCCTCACGTAGAGGTCGAAGCCGACGCCGGCGATGTGGCCGGACTGCTCGCCGCCGAGCAGGTTGCCGGCGCCGCGGATCTCCAGGTCCTTCATCGCGACGTACATGCCCGCACCCAGCTCGGAGTGCTGCGCGATGGTGGCCAGCCGCTCGTGGGCCTGCTCGGTCAGCGGCCGCTCCGCCGGGTAGAGGAAGTACGCGTACGCCCGCTCCCGGCCGCGCCCCACCCGGCCCCGGATCTGGTGCAGCTGCGCCAGCCCCAGCAGGTCGGCACGCTCCACGATCAGGGTGTTGGCGTTGGGGATGTCCAGCCCGGACTCGACGATCGTGGTGGAGACCAGGATGTCGTACTCCCGCTCCCAGAAGCCGACCATGACCTGCTCCAGCCGCTGCTCGGACATCCGGCCGTGCGCGGTCGCGATCCTCGCCTCGGGCACCAGCTCCCGCAGCCGGCGGGCCGCCTTCTCGATCGACTCCACCCGGTTGTGCAGGTAGAAGATCTGCCCGTCGCGGAGCAGCTCACGGCGTACCGCCGCGGTGATCTGTTTGTCGTCGTAGGTCCCCACGTAGGTCAGCACCGGATGCCGCTCCTCCGGCGGGGTGGCGATGGTCGACATCTCCCGGATCCCGGTCACCGCCATCTCCAGGGTGCGAGGGATCGGGGTGGCCGACATAGCCAGCACGTCGACGTTGGCGCGCAGCTGCTTGAGGTGCTCCTTGTGCTCGACGCCGAAGCGCTGCTCCTCGTCGACGATCACCAGCCCCAGGTCCTTGAACCGGGTGGACGCCTGCAGCAGCCGGTGGGTGCCGATCACGATGTCGGCCTCGCCGCTGGCGGCCTGGGTGAGGGTCTGCTCGGCTTCGCTGGGGGTGACGAAGCGGGACAGCATCCGGATGTTCACCGGGAACTGGGTCATCCGCTCGGTGAACGTGCTCTGGTGCTGCTGCGCCAGCAGCGTGGTCGGCACCAGGATGGCGACCTGCTTGCCGTCCTGCACCGCCTTGAACGCGGCGCGTACGGCGATCTCGGTCTTGCCGTACCCGACGTCGCCGCAGATCAGCCGGTCCATCGGGACCCGCTTGCGCATGTCGCCCTTCACCTCGTCGATCGCCGACTGCTGGTCGGGCGTCTCGTGGTACGGGAACGCGTCCTCCAGCTCGGCCTGCCACGGGGTGTCCGGGCCGAACGCGTACCCCTCGGCGGACTGGCGGGCGGCGTAGAGCCGGACCAGCTCGCCGGCGATCTCGCGTACCGCCTTGCGCGCCCGGGTCTTGGTCTTCGCCCAGTCGGCGCCGCCGAGCCGGTGCACGGTGGGCTGCTCGCCGCCCACGTACCGGGTCAGCTGGTCGAGCTGGTCGGTCGGTACGTAGAGCCGGTCGCCGGGCTGGTTGCGCTTGCTGGGGGCGTACTCGATGACGAGGTACTCCCGGTCGGCGCCGGCGACGGTACGGGTGGTCATCTCCACGTACCGGCCGATGCCGTGCTGTTCGTGCACCACGTGGTCGCCGGGGTGCAGCTCCAGCGGGTCGATGGTGCGGCCGCGCCGGCTGGGCAGCTTGCGCATGTCCTTGGTGGTGGCGCCGCGGCCGCCGCTGATGTCGTTGCCGGTGAGGATCGCCAGCCGGCTGGCCGGGTCGACGAAGCCGTTGAGCAGACCGCCTGTGCTCACCGTCACCACGTCCGGCTTCGGCGGCTCGCCGATCTGCTCGACCTCCGCGGTGCCCAGGTCGGCGTCGCGGAGCACCTCGGCGGCACGCTGCGCCGGGCCGTGCCCCTCGAAGACCAGCGCCACCCGCCAGCCGTCCCGGCTCCAGCCGCGTACGTCGGCGAGCACCTTCTCGGTGTCGCCGTGGTAGAGCGGCGCGGGCTGGGCCTGGGTGGCGAGGGTGCGTTCGGTCACCTGCTCCTGGGCCGCGCCCGGCTCGGCGAGCAGCTCGGCCAGCTCGTCCTCGATCGTCTTCGGCGCTGTGGAATCGGGCGTGTCTGTGGAATCGGGGGCGGCGAAGGGGCTCACCGACCACCACGGCATCCCCAGCTCACGGGCCGCGGACCGTACGTCGGCGAGGCCGCGGAAGGTCGCGGCGCCCAGGTCGACCGGGGCGGTCGCGCCACTGGCGGCCGCCGCCCAGCTTGCCTGCAGGAACTCCTCGGAGGTACGCACCAGGTCGTGTGCCCGGGTGCGGATCCGCTCCGGGTCGCAGAGCACCACGTGGGTGCCGGCCGGCATGGTGTGCACCAGCAGCTCCAGCTGGTCGGCACCCAGCAGCGCCGGGGTGAGCGACTCCATGCCCTCCACCGGGATGCCCTCGGCCAGCTTGTCGAGCATCTCGGTCAGCTCCGGATGCTGTTTGCCCAGCTCACGGGCCCGGTCGCGGACCTCCGGAGTGAGCAGCAGCTCCCGGCACGGCGGCGCCCACAGCCGCTCCACCGGCTCCAGGGTGCGCTGGTCGGCGACCGCGAAGGAGCGCAGCTCCTCGACCTGGTCGCCCCAGAACTCCACCCGTACCGGGTGTTCCTCGGTGGGCGGGAAGACGTCGAGGATGCCGCCGCGTACCGCGAACTCGCCGCGCCGGGTGACCAGGTCCACCCGGGCGTACGCGATCTCGACCAGGTGCCGGGCGGTGTCGTCGAGGTCGGCCTCCTCGCCGGCGTGCAGCTGCAGCGGTGAGAGGTCGCCGAGCCCCTTCAGCTGTGGCTGCAGCACGCTGCGTACCGGCGCCACCAGGGCCCGGATCGGACCCCGGTCCGGGCCGGGTGCCGCGTGCGGCGAGGCCGGCGCGGTCTCCGGGTGTGCCAGCCGGCGCAGCACCGCCAGCCGCCGCCCCACCGTGTCCGACCGGGGCGAGAGCCGCTCGTGCGGCAGCGTCTCCCACGCCGGGTACACCGCCACCTGCTCGGGCGGCAGCAGGCAGCGCAGCGCGTC
>JBOGDE010000322.1:0-6575 GCA_050701695.1 Micromonosporaceae bacterium | reverse complement strand
GGCGAGCAGTCGGCTGCCGTGCCCGCGTCGCCCCCACCGTGGCTCCACCAGCAGGTCAGTGATCGCACCGGTGTCGGCGGCCGCCGCGTCCTCGCCCGGGGCCAGCGCCGCCTCGTCGGCGGGGCCGATCGCGGTGAACCCGACGGTGTGGGTCTCGGCGCCCTGTTCGTACGCCACCAGCACGTGGTGCCGGGCGCTGGGTGGCTGGGTGATCGCGGCCGACCAGCGCTCGGCGAGCCAGCCGGCGTCCAGCTCCTCGATCGCGAACGCCGGGATGAACCCGCTGTACGCCGTACGCCAGGTGGACAGCTGCACCCGTGCGATCTCGGCGGCGTCGGCGTCGCGCGCCGGCCGTACGAACCCGTTAGCCACGCGTCGACGCTACCCCTCGAGGGTCAGGCGCTCCTCGGGCAGCTCGATCTTCTCGCCCGACCCGACCGTGATCATCTGCTGTGCGCCGTCGGAGACGAATCCGTGCCTGCGGTAGAAGCGCAGCGCACGTTCGTTGCCGACCAGGGTCCAGACCCGTACCGGGGTCCGGCCGGTGTGCAGCAGGTCGCGCACCGCCGCGTCCAGCAGGGCACCACCCACGCCCGAGGCCCAGTGGTCGGGGTGGACGTAGAGCGCGTACACCTCGCCGCCGCCGTCGGGGTCGACGTCCGCCCAGCCCCGGCCGTGTCCGGCACGCTCCTGCCCATAGTGGGTGAAGCCGACGATCTCGCCGTCGATCTCGGCGGTGAAGCCCGACACGTGGGCGTACTCCGGGTGGTGCCAGCTCTCGCGGCGCTGCCGGGCGCGTCCCGCCGGATCCTGCGCGGCGAGGAAGTCCGCCGGCATCAGATCGCGGTAGCCGGCCTGCCAGCTCGCCACGTGGACCCGGGCCAGCCCCTCGCAGTCCTCGTACACCGGGCGGCGGATGGTCAGCTCTGCCATGTCCCTGGTCTACCGGTGGTACGGCCGGTCGGTCCACCGGATTTGTCGGACCGGTCGGCTAGTCTGCGGCCACCATGGGCATACGGAATGGATCACTCTCCTCGGCGCAGGCGCGCCGGATCGCGCTCGCCGCGCAGGGCTTCGCCGAGCCGGCGGCCAGCGGCCCGGTCGACGTGCGGCGGCTGCGGCGGCTCGTCGAGCGGCTCGGGGTGCTGCAGGTCGACTCGGTCAACGTGCTGCTGCGGGCGCATTACATGCCCGCGTACAGCCGGCTGGGGGCCTATCCGCGTGACCAGCTCGACCGGCTGGCCGGCGTGAAGCCGCGGCGGCTCTTCGAGTACTGGGGTCACGAGGCGTCGCTGTTGCCGGTGCGGCTGCACCCGCACCTGCGCTGGCGGATGGAGCTGGGTCACCAGTGGGGCGTCGGCCGCTGGGCGCGAGAGCATCCCGAGGTGATCGAGCGGGTGTACGCCGAGGTGCGCGACAACGGCCCGATGACCGCCCGCGAGATCGAGCACGACGCACCGGTCACCAAACAGAACTGGGGGTGGAACTGGTCGGACGTGAAGAAGGCCCTGGAGTGCCTGTTCTGGGACGGCCGGGTCACCGCCGCACGCCGTAACGGCAGTTTCGAGCGGGTGTACGACCTGCCCGAGCGGGCGCTGCCGGCCGAGATCGTCGCCGCGCCGACACCCAGCCGGGCCGACGCGCACCGGGAGCTGATCCGCACCGCCGCCCAGGCGCTCGGGGTGGCGACCGAGAAGGACCTGCGCGACTACTACCGGCTGGGCGCCGCGGAGTCCCGGCAGGCGGCCACCGAGCTGGTCGAGGCGGGCGAGCTGACCGAGGTGAGCGTCGAGGGCTGGCGGCAGCCGGGATACCTGTGGCCAGCGGCGCGGCTGCCGCGCCGGGTCGACGCGGCGGCGCTGATCAGCCCGTTCGACCCACTGGTCTGGGAGCGTTCGCGCACCGAGCGGCTGTTCGACTTCCGGTACCGGATCGAGATCTATGTACCGGCGCCGAAGCGGGTGCACGGCTATTACGTGCTGCCGTTCCTGCGCGGCGAGCGGCTGGCCGCCCGGGTCGATCTGAAGGCCGACCGGAAGGCGGGCGTGCTGCGGGTGCCGGCGGCGTGGGGCGAGCCGGGCGCCGATCCCGACACCGCCGACGCCCTGGCCGCCGAGCTGGGCCGGCTCGCCGGCTGGCTGGGGCTCGGCGAGGTGGAGCCGCCCCAGCGCGGTGACCTCGCCGGCCCGCTCCGTGCGGGGCTGCGGCGGCACGCGGCCACGAGCCGGGCGAGTGTACGGTGAGCAGATGGCTCAGCTGACCGAGTGCCCTCCGGGCCACCACGCTCACGCCGGGCAGCCTCACCCCTCTGCCGACGGGCATCCGATCTCCCCCGCGCCGGTCCCACCCGGTGACGCCTACCCACCCGGTGATGCGTACTCATCCGGTAATGCGTACCCACCCGGTGATGCGTACCCACCTGGTTACGCGTACTCACCCAGCTACCAGCGCGCGGATCGGTTCGCCAGCTTCCTGGACCGGCTCTGGAGCAAGCCGGGATGGCTGGCGCCGCTGCTGGTGCTCGGCTGCGTCGCCGGGATCGGTTCGCTGCTGCTGATCAACGACCCCAGCGACGGCCGGGAAGACGCGTACAGCGGCTGCGCGCTCAAGGCGCTGACCGGCTTCGACTGCCCGGGCTGCGGCGGCACCCGCGCGCTGTGGTATCTGCTGCACGCCAACCTGCCGGAGGCGGCCCGGCACCACCTGTTCGCAGTGTTCGCCGCACCGTTCATCGCCTACCTGTACCTCGCCTGGGCGGGCAAGCGGATCTTCGGCGTCAACCTGCCGCAGCTACGGCTGCCCCCGAAGGCACTGGCGGCCTTCGGGATCGGCTGGGGCGTCTACTGGGTGCTGCGCAACCTGCCCTGGGAGCCGTTCACCTTCATGTACGTCTGAGCGCGTACCGGATGGGCGGAGTGCGCCCGCGGGGAGCGCGGGCCTGGTCCGGTCCGCATGTTGTCGGGGGGACGACCCCCCGGCCCCCCGCGAGGCGGCTGTGCCGCTGGTCAGAATGCCGAGGCGCGCATCGCGTACACGTTGCGGCGGCCGGGGTACTCCGACAGCGACCAGAGCTGATCTCGTGGCCCCCAGTAGGACAGGTCCTCGGGTCCGATCGGCATCGAGTCGTAGTAGTAGCGCGGTGAGCGGCCCGGGGTCCACGAGATCAGGTCGCCGGCGTTGGACGAGCCGTCGCTGGTGGAGACCAGGAACTCGCCGTTGACGCTGGTCGCGCCCTGCATGCTGGTGAACGACACGTTGTACGCCTGGGTGCCGCGCGCGTACCCGTCGGAGTCGGTGCGCAGCTTCCGGTCGCGGTAGTCGATGCCGAAGCGCACCAGCCGGGTGCCGCCGCCCGGGTAGCCGTACTCGCCCATCACCACACTGTCCGGAGTGGAGGTACGGTCCAGCGAGGCGAACGAGAACCGCAGCTTGCTGTAGCCGTTCACGGTCGACTGCAGGTAGCGGAACGCCTGCGGCAGCACGTACTGGTAGTCGAAGGCGTGGTACGTGCCGTTGCTCTGCCAGCCGATGATGCTCTTGTTGCCGGTGGACACCTGCCACAGATGCCGCAGGTCGAAGACCCGGAACCCGTACGAGGTGTCGGCGACGTAGAGGTAGTAGCCGTACCAGAACATGCCGCCGGCGTGGATGTTCACCGACCGGAACGACGGCCGCCCGTCGCTGCGCCGGTACGGCTCGACCAGCAACACGTGCCGGTACTTCGGCGAGCTGGGGCTCGACCAGTCCACGAAGGACACCCGCACGCCCTTGCTGATGCCGTCGTCGGCGTGGTCGTACCAGCTGACCAGGATCACGGTCTCACCGTCGTAGGTGCCGGCGCCGTACGCGTCGGCGGTGCTGGTGATCCCCTGCGGGTACCAGGCCGTGGTGCCGTTGTCGCCGCTGTTCCAGCAGAACGCCGCGACCCGGCTGCGGGCCGGCGGGCTGCACACCGAGCCGTACCGGTTGGCGCTGTTCACCACGGTCGGTACGGAGACGTTCGGCAGCCGGGCGTCCAGGTCGTCGATCAGCGAGCTGTACGACGTGGCCTTGAGTCGGAAGTTGGACGCGGTCAACGGCGAGGGAGCGGCCAGCGCGGGGGTGCCGGCGAGCAGGCTGAGCACCACCGCGAGCGCGGTCAGGGGCAGTAGGGCGATGCGACGTGAGGTCACGGTCCACCTCCGAAGGGTGAGAGGTGGGTCACACCGTATCGATGGCGATCACTATCGCGCTAGTACCTGAGAGTGAAGGTTTCTTGCCGTCCGGCTGTCATCCGATGACGCGTCAGAGCGCGGGGCTACGCTGCCAGGGCAGAGCCGAGGAGGGGGCGAAGGTCGTGCCAGAGGTCGTGACGCCGCAGGTCAAGCTGATCGCGTGGACCCAGTTCCAGGCGCCGGAGGAGGTGCCGTGGAGCACTGACGCGGACGGTGGCCAGGCCCTCGCGGAGTTCGCCGGGCGGGCCTGCTACCAGTCGTGGAAGAAGCCGAACCCGGCCACCGCGACCAACGCCGGCTACATCAACCACATCATCCAGGTCGGCCACCTCTCGGTGCTGGAGCACGGCTCGGTCAGCTTCTACCTCACCGGAATGTCGCGTTCACTCACCCACGAGCTGATCCGGCACCGCCACTTCTCCTACAGCCAGCTCTCCCAGCGGTACGTCCCGGAGCGCGAAGCCGCGATGGTGGCTCCCGACGTGATCGCCTCCGACCCGGAGCTGTCGGAGAAGTTCGCGGCGGCCGCGGACGCGTCGCTGGCGGCGTACAACGAGCTGCTGGAAGGGTTGGAGAAGAAGTTCGCCAGCGTGGAAAGTGCCACGCTGCGGCGCAAGCAGGCCCGGCAGGCCGCACGCGCCGTGCTGCCGAACGCCACCGAGACCCGGATCGTGGTCACCGGCAACTACCGCGCCTGGCGGCACTTCATCGGGATGCGCGCCACCGAGCACGCCGACGTGGAGATCCGCGCCCTCGCCGTGGAGTGCCTGCGGCAGCTGCAGCGGGTCGCCCCGAACGTGTTCGCCGACTTCGAGATCTCCACGCTGGAGGACGGCACCGAGCTCGCCGCGAGCCCATACGTCCACGAAGGCTGAGCGGGTCCCGACGGATGCGGCGAGCCGCCGAGAAGCTGCCGAGAAAATTCCTTAAGAGGGCTGTAACGCGGCGCGGAACAGGGGCGATGGCCACTACAAGAGTCCCGTGACGTTTCGGACCCCCGACCGGCGCGTCACGGGACTCCCCTCTGTCCGGGGCCCAGCCGTCGCGGGCTACCCGGATAGTGCGGCGAGAACGTCCGGAGCGTCCGCTAGGTTGGTCCCATGACGCACGACCCACGCCGCCCGTTCGGGCGGCTGCTCACCGCGATGGTGACCCCATTCACCCGCGAAGGGGCGCTCGACGTCGACGGCGCCCAGCGACTGGCGACCTATCTGGTCGACGAACAACACAACGACGCGTTGGTGATCAACGGCACCACCGGCGAATCGCCCACCACCACGGACGCGGAGAAGGAGACCCTGCTCCGCGCCGTCGCGGAGGCGGTGGGGGATCGCGCCAAGATCGTGGCCGGCGCCGGCACGTACAGCACCGCCCATTCCGTCGAGCTGGCCCGTGGTGCGGAGAAGTCCGGCGCCCACGGTCTGCTGGTGGTCACCCCGTTCTACAACAAGCCGCCCCAGGCCGGCCTGCTGGTGCACTTCCGCACCGTCGCCGACGCCACCGGGCTACCCATGCTGGTGTACGACATCCCGCACCGCAGCGCGACCGCGGTGGCGACCGAGACGATGTGCCAGCTCGCCGAGCATCCCCGGATCGTCGGGGTGAAGGACGCCAAAGGCGACTTGGCCGCCACCTCCTGGGTGCTGAAGCGGGTCGAGCTGGCGTACTACTCCGGCGAGGACGCGGCCACCCTGCCGATGCTGTCCGTGGGTGGCGTCGGCGTGGTCGGCACCTCCACCCACTTCACCGGAGTCGGCACCAAGCAGCTGATCGAGGCGTACGAGCGGGGTGATACCGCCGAGGCGCTGCGGCTGCACCAGGCGCTGCTGCCGCTCTACACCGGTATCTTCCGCAGCCAGGGCACGATCCTGGTCAAGGCCGGGCTGGACGCGCTCGGGCTGCCCTCCGGCCCGGTGCGGTCGCCGCTGGTGGACGCCACCGCCGACGAGCTCGCCCAACTACGTACCGACTGTTCTGACGCTGGAGTCGCCCTGTGAGTCAAGCCCATCCCGAACTGGCACCACCGCCACCACTGGCCGCCGGCGCGCTGCGGGTGACCCCGCTCGGCGGGCTCGGCGCGATCGGTCGCAACATGACCGTCTTCGAGTACGACGGCCGGTTGCTGATCGTCGACTGCGGGGTGCTGTTCCCGGATGTGGACCAGCCCGGCGTCGACCTGATCCTGCCGGACTTCGCCTCGATCGCCGACCGGCTCGACGATGTCGAGGCGCTGGTGCTCACCCACGGGCACGAGGACCACATCGGCGCGGTGCCGTACCTGCTGCAGCTCAAGCCGGACATTCCGGTGGTGGGTTCCCAGTTCACGCTGGCGCTGGTGGAGGCGAAGCTCGCCGAGCGCCG
>JBOGDE010000321.1:0-6582 GCA_050701695.1 Micromonosporaceae bacterium | reverse complement strand
CGTCGACGATCTCGGCGCGGCCGCCGTAGTTGACGCAGAACTGCAGGGTGAGCGTGGTGTTGTGACGGGAGAGCTGCTCGGCGTACTCCAGCTCGTTGATCACGCTGCGCCACAGCCGGGGGCGGCGACCGGCCCAGCGCACCCGTACCCCCAGGTCGTTGAGCTGGTCGCGGCGGCGGTGGATCACGTCCCGGTTGAACCCCATCAGCCAGCGCACCTCGTCCGGGGAACGCTTCCAGTTCTCCGTCGAGAAGGCGTACGCGGAGAGGTTCTTGATACCCAGCTCGATGGCGCCCTCGATCACGTCGAACAGCGCCGCCTCGCCCATCGCGTGGCCTTCGGTGCGCTTGAGGCCGCGCTGCTTGGCCCACCGGCCGTTGCCGTCCATGATGATCGCGACATGCTTCGGCACCAGGTCGGCGGGGATCGCCGGCGGCCTGGCCCCCGACGAATGCGGCGTCGGTGGTCTGGGCAACATCAACTCCGTTCACTGTGCGCATGCTCAGCTTCGCTCGACGAGAGGCAACGAGCGTAGCTCGCGCTCCAGATGCCACTGCAGGTGCGCCGCGACCAGGCCGCTGGCCTCCCGCCGTATCCCCGGATCGGATTCTTCGGCACCGCGCCAGTCACCGGCCGCGAGTGCCGCCATCAGCAGCAGGGTGGCAGGCGCCGGGTTGGCCGCGCCCGGTGGCCGGCAACGCTGGCAGACACACCCCCCGGCCGGTACGGAGAACCCCCGGTGCGGGCCGCGCTCCCCGCACACCGCGCACCGCAGCAGCGCCGGCTCCCAACCGGCGGCGGACATCGCGCGCAGCAGGTACGCGTCCAGCACCAGCCCGGACGGGTGCTCGTCGGCGGCCAGCACCCGCAGCGCGCCGAGCGTGAGCAGGAACAGCCGCAGCGACGGCTCCTGCTCGATCGGGGTGAGCCGCTCGGCGGTCTCGGCGATCGCGCTGGCCGCGGTGTAGCGCGGGTAGTCGGTGGCGATCGCGCCGTGCAGCGCCAGCCCCTCCACCTGCGTCACGGTGTGCAGCGAACGCCCCTCCACCAGCTGTACGTCGATGTGCCCGAACGGCTCCAGGCGGGCGCCGAAGCGGCTGGTGGTCTTACGTACCCCCTTGGCGACCGCGCGGACCCGGCCGTGCCGGCGGGTGAACAGCGTGACGATCCGGTCCGCCTCGCCCAGCTTCTGCACCCGCAGCACGACAGCGTCGTCACGGTAGAGGCGGCTGCGGAATCCACGCACCCCGCCATTCTCCCCCGTACCTGCGACGTTCCCAGCGCCACCCGCCGAGCGTCAGAGGTGGCGGTGGTAGTCAGCGGCGTGGTCGCTGCCGCGCTGCAGGAACCGCAGCGACTGTTCGATGTCCCCGATCGCGCCCAGGTAGTGGTTGCCGACCTGGCCGATCTCCAGCCGCTGGCTGGCCCCGGCCGCCGCCCACACCAGGTCCTTCGCCGTGGTGAGCGAGACGATCGCCGCCTGCGCCACCGCCGCGGCCTGTCCGACCATCTCCCTGGTCTGCTCGATCGCCGCCTTCGCCGCCGCGACCCCGCCGGCCCAGCCCTGCAGATGTTCGATCGCCGCGGTGACGGGCACCTTCAGGCCCACGTTGAACACGCCCGCGCTCGCCGCCCCGATCGCCGCTGCGGTGGTGGCGGAGAACGAGACCCCGAACCGGTTCGCCACCCACGCCACCGCTATCGCGATACCGGCGCCGATACCGACCGTGAGCAGGTCGACCAGCTTCCCGGCGCCCTCCTTGAGGTACCCGAACCCGACGCTGCGTCGGTACGACCGCCTGGAGCCCCGTTCACGCGAATCGCCTCCTCGCCAGACGCTCATAGCGTCGAGATCGGGTCGAGAAACGCGCAGGTGCTGGCTATCAACAGCGGGAGGGCCGCGCTGATCTCCCTCGCCAGCAGCTCGACAGACGTATGCAGGGGCTCGACCTCGCCGGCCGCCTCGGCCTCGCGATGCCCCTCCTCCAGGTACTCGCACGCCTCCCACAGATTCGGCAACGTGAGCGAATAGGACCAGAGATTGTAGATCGACGACTGGACCGCGATCACGGGTTGGGCGTTGTGACCGATCCGATACATGTCGGGTTGTTCCGGGGTGGCGCCGATGCCCTGGCCGAGCGGAAACAACCGGTGGCCACGAAGCAGCTGCTCGATCGGACCGTCCAGCGGGTCGTACTCCACCAGCAGGCCGTCGGCGAGCAGCTTGTCGATCAGCCGCCCGGCATCAACCACCCCCCCCCGCTTGCGGGACAGCGCCTTGACCATGCTGGCGCGGTTGACCTCAAGCTTGTTGTGCGCGTCGACGTTGGCGAACGCCGCCGCCCACACCTTCACCTCGGCATCGGTGAGGTGCTTCATCTCGCTCCCGAGGTGCACCTCGAAGTTCTCGGGCTCGGGATCCGGCGGCACCACGAAGCGGTAGTGCGGACCCATGCCGAGGCCGACAGGGATGATCACGGTGGGCATGCGTACTCCAGGAATCGGTGGCGGACGGCGGTCAGAGGCTGGCGGAATACTGCTGCCCGGACGCGATCCCCGACTGCACCATGGTGATCGCCTCTTCCAGCTTGGACTTCGCCTGCTGGTAGTGGGCGATGGCCTGCTCCGCCGAGCTGTGCGAGGTCCCCTGGATCGCCGTCTGCATCGTTGTGATCGCCTGATCGATGGTCGCCATCGCACCCTGCAGCTGTGAAATCGACTCACCGGCGCTCTGCTCGGACTGAGCGATCCCCGCCTTGGCCTGCGCGATACTCACGTACCCTCCCCGTTCAGATATGAAGGACTCACTCACCGTCACGGGACACTACACCAGGAGGCAACACCTGAGGCGCCCGTGAAAGCCGTCACAGCAGTCCGGCGTCCTCGCGGCCCGGGCGGACAAACGGGACGATGGGCGTCATCCGGCCATCGTGCAGGTCGAGCAGCAGGGCGCGGTTGGGGCGGGCCTGCCACTCGAACGTCACCGAGCCGATGTGGTTGCCCAATGCCTGTCCGGAAATGTTGAGAGCGACCAGGCAGGCGAGGTCCTCGCGCATGCTGGCACCGCCGATGTCCTCAGTGAACCGCTGGATGCCACGCCACCAGCCGAGCAGGTGTACGCCATGCGCCGGACCATGCTTGAGCACCTCCCGCAGGTACATCCGGCCGTTCTCGGCGGGCCGCCCGGGCACCGGCCGCATCAGCACCCCGGACGCGACGTCCATCCCGAACACCGCCAGGTAGGTCGCCCGGTCGTCTCCCGTACCACCCCGGATCCGCTCCACCAGGCGCCCCAGCTCGGCACGCAGCCCGGCCGGGTCCACGTCCGCGACCTCGTGGCCGGTTTCGCGGAGCACACCCACCAGTTCGGCGGTGACCTGCTGAGCCGCGGCAACCAGCCCGGCCACGACGAAACGAGCCGAGCCGGGCTGGTGCTGCCGGGCCAGCCCGGCGCCGCTGGCGTACAGGATGTCCGCGCCGACGCCGCTGGGACCGAGGACCCCCAGGTGCCGTCCCGGGGTGGGGTCCAGCGAGAAGCCCGCGGTCGACGACGGCACGTCGATCTGCCGGCCCACCAGCAGCGAGCGGTGCCGTACCCGGGGTGTCAGCCGCTGGTACGTGGGGTCGTCCTCAACGTGCTGCTCGGCGTACCCCTCGAACACCGCGGGCGGGGCGGTGCCGGGTTGCCGGTGGTGCCACATCCACTGCCGGCCCTGTTCCAGGAGCTGCTGCTCGCCGTGCGCGTTCGGGAACCGCACCTGCCGGTTGTGGCCGGCGACACCGCCCGCGGTGTTGATCACCGCGGTGCCGATCGGCAGCCCGTCGGCGGCGGTGTTGAGCCCGTCGAGCACGGTGCCCCCGCCGGCGAGCGCCACCCGCAGCGGGAACTGTCCGAAGATCGACTCGGTCTTGGTGTAAAGCGCTTCGACGCCGGATGCGGTCTGGCTGGCCAGGATCAGGTGTACGCCGTACGAGCGGCCCTTGCGGGCCAGGTTCTCCAGCAGTGACGCCGCCTCGCCCGCCAGCGTGTCGTTGCCGGCGAACAGCACCTGGAACTCGTCGATCACCGCGAGGATCCGCGGCATCGCGACATCGGCCTTGCGGGCCCTCAGGTCGCCCAGCTTCGTCACGCCGGCCCGCTTGAGCAGCGTAGCCCGCCGCGCCATCTCCGCGACCAGCTCCCGCAGCACCGCCACGCCGTACTCCCGGTCGGACTCGATACCGACCGCGCGGGCGTGCGGGATCCACGACGGGTCCAGCTCGGTGGGGGTGAACTCGGTGAACGAGACCCCCTCCTTGAAGTCCAGCAGGTAGAGCGCCAGCTCGTCCGGGGAGTAGCGGGAGGCGAGCCCGTACAGCACGTCGAGCAGGAAGACGGTCTTGCCGGCGCCGCTGCGACCGCCCACTAGCCAGTGCGGCGCGGCGTCGTCGAATGCCAGTTCGACCAGGCCCCGCTCACCGCGACCGACCACGGTACGCAGCCCGTCCGCCGAGGACGCCTGCCACGGCTGTTCCGGAATCAGCTCGGAGAACCGCAGCTCGCTCGCCGTCCGCTGGGTGGCGGCCAGGCCGCGGCACACCTCGGCGAGCAGCGTGGCATCGGGCGCCACGTCCAGCGTGACCGGCGCGTTCAACCCTTCCAGGCCGAACGAGAACGTGCCGGGATTGCCGAGCCAGCCGACCCCATCGGTGAGGCGCAGCACGGCGGTGTGCTCCACCGGCGGCGGCTGCCGGTAGCGGTCGGGGGCGGCGTACCCGCACCAGATCAGGTGTACCCGGGACTCCGGCCCGGCGTGGGTCAGCGCCGCCAGCCGCTCCACCGCCGCGCGCGAGGCCTGCGGCGGCAGCGACGCCACCACGAGTAGCAGCCACGGGTGCTCGCCGCCTGCGCGTACCTCGTGGACGTGTCGCTCCGTAGCGTCAAGCACGGCGGTCAGGCCGTCGGCGTCGGTGGCCGGCACCGGCATCACGCGCGCCTCGAACAAGGACTGGAACGGGGCGAACGTCGCGCCGACCGTACCCCCGTCGACTGGGAGCACCCGCAGCGAGCCAGTGGGCAGCGCGGCGAGCAGTCGGAGCACGGCACTTCGCAGGTACCCGATGACCAGCGGATCCCGGGCATCGGCGTCGATCGCCAGGTGACCCGCACCGAGCAGCGGCACCAACGCCGGAAACCGGGCACCGCCGACCGGGGTCGCCTCGCCCAGCCGTAGCGCCACCGGCTCGGCGGCGCGCACCAGCATGCCGCCCAGCGGCGGGGGCGACGCCGAGCCGTCCAGCGGGATGCCGAGCCAGTCCGGCAGCAGGTCTGCGGCGGCGGCGGACAGCTCCGCGGCCAGGCCACTCTGCTCGGTGCTGGCGTGTGCGGTGTGGCTGTCGTCGGCGGCGTTGCGGCGCAGCAGCTCGTCGGCGCTGCGAGCGGCCGCCACCGCGTCGCGGTGCGCCGCCACCGCCTTGTCGAAGGTGGCATCCACCCCGTCCATGGCACCCTCACAGTCCGCAGCTGGCGTGCTCGGCGGGTCAGCGACCCGCGGCAGCCTGTGACCCTAACGCATCCGCCGCCCGCTCCGGTCCCGGCGGTCGCGGCGTCACCGGGCAGAATGGAGGCCGGTCGCGACGGAGAGGGGTACGGATGACGGACACGCAGGCCACGCGTGTGCCCGAGATCCCCGGCTACCGCGACCTGGTGCTGCACCGGCGGGGCTCCAGCGCCGACATCTACACCGCGCACTCCGAGGCGCAGGGGCGCACCGTCGCGATCAAGCTGATGCGGCTCGACGAGCTGACCACGTACGAGCAGTACCAGCAGGAGCTGGACACCGCGGTGCAGCTCTCCCAGCAGTCACATGTGGTGCGGATCCTCGACACCGGGGCGATCGGCGACCGGCCGTACCTGGTGATGGAGTTCTGCCAGGACGGCTCGTACGCGGAGATCGTCGCCGAACGGGGCCCACTGGCGATCCGGGACGCGGTCGACGTCGGCGTCACCATCGGCGAGGCGCTGCACTCGGCGCACCTGCTCGGATTCATCCACCGCGACGTGACCCCGGCGAACCTGCTGCGCTCGGAGTACGGCCCGGCGCTGTCGGACTTCGGGATCGCCCGCAAGCCGGCCGAGTTGACCGGCACCATCACGCTGAACAAGCTCACCCCACACCACGCCGCCCCGGAGGCGCTGCGCCGGGAGCCGCAGTCCCCGCAGTCGGACATCTACAGCCTCGGCTCCGCGCTGTGGCAACTGCTGGTCGGCTATCCCCCGTTCGCGATGTCCGGTGAGACCAATCCGGATCCGTTCACGTACCGGGAGCGGGCGCTGCACCGGCCGCCGCCGCTGCTGCCGCGGCCCGACGTACCGATGTGGCTGCAGACCGAGATCGCCAGGGCGATGGCGAAGCGTCCCACCGACCGGCAGCCCAGCGCCTCCGCGTTCGCCGACGCGCTGCGGCGTGGTTGGGAGTCCGAGAAGGGCAAGCCGTGGGAACGGCCGGCGTCGTACCCGCCGCTCGGCAGTGCTCCCGACCGGGGTACGCCCGACCCCGCGGCCGGATCGGGCGCCGCGCCTGCGGCGGCTGGGTCGGGGGC
>JBOGDE010000320.1:0-6599 GCA_050701695.1 Micromonosporaceae bacterium | reverse complement strand
GGCGCGGCGTCCCCGGCGCCGGCCCGGCTCAGCACCCGGCCGGTCGCGAGTGCCCGGATCGCCTTGCTGGCGGCATGGCCGGGGTTGGCGACCAGCAGCGGTACGCCCCGGTTGATCGACACCGGTACGTCCCGGCTGGACGGGATGTGGGCGGTGATCGGCACCCGTACCACCCGCTCGATCTCGGCGCTGGTGAGCCCGACCTTGGCATCGGCCCGGTTGAGCACCACGACCCGGTTGTCGGTCGGGTAATCGAGCAGGTCGAACATGTCGAGCGTGATCCGCAGGTTCTTCAGCGCCGGGATGTCCGGGGTGGCGAGCAGGATGTAGAGATCGGAGCTGTCCAGCGCGGCCAGTACGTGGTCGGTGAACTGCGGCGGCGTGTCGACCACCACGTAGTCGTACGCCGAGCGCGCCGCCAACAACAGCGACGCGACCAGGCCCCGGCTGACGTGGTCGCCGTCGGTGGGCCGGGTCGGCGCCAGCAACGTGTCCACCCCTGGGGCGTACGGGGTGATCAGCGACCGCAGCACGGTTTCGTCCACGCCGGCGCTGAGCCCGAGCGCGTCGGCGACGGTGCGTTCCGGCACCAGCTGCAGCATGATCGCGACATCCCCGAACGCCAGGTCCAGGTCCATCACACAAACCCGGCGCCGGCCACCTTCGGCGAGCGCCACCGCCAGGTTGACCGCCACCGTGGTCTTGCCGCACCCGCCCTTGGCGGCGAACACGGTCACCACCCGGCCGGCCCCGGACCCGCCGGCCGACACCCCGCCGGCGAGCTGCCGGGAGACCGTCAACGAGTTGCCGCAGGCGGTACGGATCGCCGCGATGTCGGAGGCGTCGACCACGTCGCGGACTCCCGCCCGCATCGCCTCGGCGAGCACCGACACGTCCACGGAGTCCCGTAGCAGCACCACGCCCCGTGGCGAGCGCAGCGCCCGCTGCTCGGCGGCGAACCCGGCCGCCTCGGCCACCGTGGTACCGGGGCCGAACAGCACCAGCATCTCCTCGGGCCGCTGGGAGAGCGCCGCGGCCAGCTCCTCGGAGGCGGTCACGGTGTGCAGGTCGCTGCCGAAGAGCATGCCGATCTGCTGCGCCTGCCGGCGGTGTGGTTCGTACAGGATGGTCATGGCGTACTCCGGGCTCGTTAAAACGGCGTGGCTACTTGAGCAGGGACTGGTTGTCGACGCCGGCGCCCGGCTTGACGCCGGAGGAGTCGGTGACCATGGCCAGGTAGAGCGAACTGGTACGCAGTGCGTGCACCAGCCGTTCCGCCTCGGCCTGGGTGACCGCGACGGTCACCGCCAGCTGGGTGGTCTGCTGCTTCTTGTTGTCGCTGGTCGTGGTGGTGGACTTGCCGTTGCTGGTCTTCGTCCCGGGCTGCCCGTACGCCCCGACCGCGAGCACCTCGACCTTCGCCAACAGCATCCGGGTGGCCTGGTTGGCGCCCTCCTTCAGCTTCAGCCCCTCGCCGTTCGGCTCCGGGTGCTTCTTGTCGACCGTGTTGAAGGTGTGGAAGATCGCAATGGTGGTGCCGGGACGTACGAAGCCCGCCACCTGCTCGGGGGTCTCCAGCTGCACGCTGACCGCGACCTTGCCCTTCGGGATCGACAGCCCACCGGTGGACTTCGCGCGCTCGGCGAACATGCCACGCAGCAGCAGCTGGCTGACCTGCACGTCGGCGGTGAGCACCAGTGGATCGGCGGACTTCTCGAACCCGCCGAGCGCGGTCGGCGGCAGGCTGGACGCCGGCATCGTCACGATCTGGGCGAGCTTGTCGGCGCGGATGGTGGCGACGCTGGTGCCGGCCGGGATCCGCTCCTTGGCCACCAGCACCCTGACCGCCTTCTGGCCGGCGAGTGCCCGGGCGTCAGCGGTCTTGACGTACCCGAAGACGAGTACGGTGCCGACCACCGCGAGCACCAACGCGATCGCGATGGCGATGATCCGACGAGTCATGTCAATCTTCCTCTGGTACGGGGCCGGCTCAGCCGACGAGCGTGATGATGGAGGCGCCCAGGTCGGGACCGCCGATGGGTCCGGTGGCGGGGATCAGGGCCTGGGTGAAGAAGCCGTACAGGCACTTGTCACTGCCCTTGCAGTAGTGGGTGCCGGACAGCCGTGAGGGCTCACGGCCGATGGACGGCAGGGAGTAACCGGTCAGCACGAACGCCGCCATCCCTTTGATGTGGTACGTGGTGCCCGAGCCGGTGCCTTCCACCGCGTCGTACACCGGCATGTAGAGCACCTGGAGCGGGTCCAGCGCGGCCAGCAGCACGTCGGCACAGGTGGGGCCGGAGACCCCGGGGTCGCCCCCGACCGTGCCGTCGCCACCGATCGTCGCCTGGCACTCCCCGTCGTCGTCCAGCCAGCCGAAGCCACCCGGAGTATCCGATCCGGACGGTCCCGCCGGGCAGCTGCTGGTGTCGCTGGTGGTGTGCAGCTTGATCGGGTGGTCGGTGCCGGCCGGTGGCGTCGGATTCGGTGGGTACGGCGGCGCGTCCGGGAAGGTCTCGCCGCCGCCGGTCATCGCCTCCCACTCGCAGACCGAGATGGTGACCGCGAGCCCCCCGGCGGGCACCGGTGGCCCGAACGCGGCCCGCGCACAGGCGCCGACCCGGGTCCCCTGGTACCCCTCGTTGCCCAGCAGCAGCTGCGCGAACGTCGGCGGGAACAACGTCGACCCGTCCGGCAGCTCGGTCGCGGTACGCACCTCGACGTACGGGGTCTCCGGCGGGTCGTTGAGGCAGGCGCTCAGCGTGCCCGACGGCGGTGGGCATGCCGGCAGCGAGCCTTCCGGCAGGGTGCCGCAGAGCACGTTCACCGCGGACACGTCGTCTTTGGCGTTGTCGTCGGCGTACCGCTCGGCGGTGGCGAAGGCGTCGCCGGCGCAGGCCTCGGGCGTCTCGGCACACAGCTTCGCGACCGCCATCACGGCGGCGTCGGCGCCGGACTGCAGCTCCTCGCGCTCGGCGTAGAGCTGGCCGACGTCGATCGCCAGCGCACCCATCCCGAACAGCACGCCACCGGCCAGCAGGATCGCCACCAGGGTGGTGACCGCGCCCCGGTCCCGGGTCGCGGCGTCGCGGGTCTTGATCAGGTGAAGCACGGCATGACTCCCTTGCCAGACATCGGTACGGTGCCGTCCAGCCCGCCGCCGAAGAGCCCGAGCAGCGGGCTGAGCGGGGTGACGAAGGTGAACTCGTAGTTGACGGTGACGATCGCGTCCTCGCCCGGACATGCGGAGTCGACGCTGGTGCTGACGCCGTCGAGGTTCGTGGTGGCCGTAGCCACCCGGGCGTTCGGGTCACTGCCGAGCGACTCGGCTCGCGCCCCTTCGCGGGCGGCCTCGGTAAGGGTGACCTGGGCGTTCAGCATCCGCCCGAAGTCGATGATCCCGAAGACGATGATCAGCAGGATCGGCAACAGCAGCGCGAACTCGACCGCCGCCGCGCCGCGGTCGCGGCTTCTGGATCGTGTACTCACGGGAACACCACCGAATCGAAGAGAGCGAGAACCTGGGTGCCGAGCGTGGCGACCGTGCCGGCGATGACCACCGCGATCAGCGAGGCCAGTAGGGCGTACTCAACCGAGCTGGCTGCCTGGTCGGGGTCCCGCCGTCGCATCGCTCCTCCTCGAGGCGCGTGGGTCGGCTGGGTAGTAGGGGCCCCGGTCGGACGGGGGACCAACCGGGGCCCGGCTCCGTGGGCCGTGACGGCCCAGGGCCGTTACGGAAGTTGGGCGACGATGGTCTGGAACGCGGTGTTGATCTGCCCACCGAGAATGGCGACAGTGCCGACGATGACGGCCGCGATCAGCGCGACGAGCAGGCCGTACTCGACGGCGGTGGCGCCCTGGTCGCGACGCTCACGCAGTGACTGCACCTTGGCGTACAGCTTGAGAAACATGAGGGTTACCTCCGGGTTGAATCCCCCACCGCGGCGGTCTGCCCGGCGGTTGCTTGCGATGAGGGAATGCTGCTCCCGGCGGAACGCGGCCACACTGGGCCGAGCCGGCGGAACCCGCTCCGCGCTCCGACGACATGTCCTCCGGTCGACCGACACGCCGCGTCGCCCGTGTCCTCCGTACACCCGGAGGGACGTGTCCGAAATGGAGGCCGGTGCCCGCGTTACCGGCCGGTCACCACCGGGGACGCCGCGTCGGTCTGCCGACTCCGCGACCTGTCAGCTTCCCGACGATGTGACGGGTTCCCGGCTCCTGGTGATCCAGGGCAGGGTGATGAGCGCCCAGCCAGCCAGGATGACAATGGCTTCGACGACGACGTACCAGGGCCAGGGGCCCAGCAGGTCGAGTAGGGAACCGGCCAGCGGCTTGCGGTTCAGGAAGCCGTAGTTGGTGCCGAGCGCCGTGTTGAAGACCAGCATCGCCGCCGCCCACGCACCGGTCACCAGGACCGCGATCCGGTAGTCGCGCCAGCCGGGGCGCATCCCGGCGCCCCAGGTCAGGTACACCGGCGTCCACACCACCACCAGGTGCAGCCCGAAGAAGCTGAGGTACTCGATGGACGGGTAGTCGCGACCGGCGAACGCGGGAGTGATCAGCCCCTGCACCGACAGGGTGAGCCCCCAGTAGTACGTCAGCGCGTACGCCCACTGCCGGCGGGTCCACAGCGCGACGATCGACACCATCCAGGCCAGATCGCACAGCTGCAACGGCAGGCTGTAGTCCAGGCTGATCTCCTCTGGCAGCAGCGCGTACGCCTGGGTCGCGATCACCACCAGGACCGCCGCGAGGCTCAACGCCTTACCGAATCCCCGCGCCTCGGCGGTGCCGCGCTGCGACCGTCCGATCAGCACCAGCGCCACGCAGCCCACGGCGAACAGCCCCAGCGCCACCCAGTGCGAAACCCCGTACACCCCGAACCGCTCCACCGCGAGCCTCACCCCCGCATGCTATCGGCGCTCCGGCCCGCACGGAGCCCTCGCGATCTTGGAAAGATGGCTCAGAGCAGAGGCCGCCGACGCGTCCTTGTGGGGCGCGCCGGCGGCTGGGGGGTGGGAGACAGCCGCTAGCCGGTGAAGCCTGCCGTGATGGCGGTGAACTGCCAGTTGTTCTGGTCGATGCCGGAGCAGTTCGAGACCACGCCGCCGCCGGGGCAGGGGCGGTCACGGTTGACCGACCAGTACGCCAGCCGGGCGATGTGGTGGCTGTTGGCCCAGTCGCGGATCTGGGTCCAGTGCGACACCGAGGTCAGCTCCCGCTGGTCGGACAGACCGTTCATGCCGGAGATCCCGATGTGGGCGTACGCCGTCGCGTCCGACCACCCGTACGCCGACTTCAGAGCGTTCTTCAGCCCCTCGGTCGCGCTCACCGTGCAGTTGTACATGCCGGTGCCGGACGGGCACCCGAAGTCGAACGGCATGATCGTGAAGTTGTCGATGTTGGCGCCCAGGTCGCGGGAGCGGTTGATCAGCCGGGTGCCCCACCAGGTGGGGCCGCTGGTCGACGTACCAAAGGTGATGATGGTTTTGATCCCGGGGTTGTTCTGTTTCACGATCTTCAGGGCGCCGAGGATCCGGTCCTGGACGACCTCGTTCTCGAATTCGTCAGTGTTTTCGATGTCGATGTCGATGTACTTCAGGTTGTAGGCGTTGATGACCTGCTGGTACGCGCCGGCCAGCGCGGAGGCGGACGAGCAGTTGGGGCCGAGTTTGTTGCCGCTCCAGCCGCCGAAGGAGATCTCGATGTCGCCGCCGTTGGCGCGGATCTGGTTGATCACCTGCTGATCGACGCCCCCGGTCAGCGGGCGGGTGCTGTCCCATCTCGGGGTGCAGCCGCCGCCGGAGAGCATGAACGCCATCGTGAACTGCTTGATCCCGGTCGCGTTCATCACGGTGGTCACGTTCGGCGGGTCGCCCCAGCCCAGGTAGAGGTACGGCGCGGCCATGGCTCCCGCCGGCGACGACCCGCCGTTGGGCAGCGTCCACTTCTGGTTGTCGCCGGTGTGGCAGGTCCAGAGGACCACCCTGGTACGGTCCGCCGAGTTGGCACCGTAGACGTCCAGGCACTTGCCGGACTGCGGGTTGACCAGGCGCTTGGCGGAGTCGTGCGTCCAGCGCTGCGCGCCGGTGCCGTTGCAGCCCCAGATCTGGATCTTGGCGCCGTTCTCGCGGGAGCCGCCGGAGACGTCCAGGCACTTGCCGAGCGCCCGGATGGTGCCGTCGGAGCCGGTGGTCCACTGCTGCGCATTGGTGCCGTTGCAGGTGTAGATCTGCACCTGCGTACCGTCGGTGGAGTTGGCGGCGTTCACGTCCAGGCATTTGCCAGCCAGCCCGGTGATCTGGCCGGTCGCGGCGTGCGCGGTGGTCGCGGTGGCGACCAGCGACCCGGCCGCCAGAGCGGCCACCCCCACCACGGCGACAAACATTCTGTGGGTACGCGAAGTTCTGCGGATTCGCACGGTGGCCTCCCCAGGCGCCCAGCCAATAGCAAACCTTGTTTACTAAATGGTGCTGACGACCGTACGCCCCGGACAAATCGGTGTCAACGGTCGCGGGCCAGCTGTTGGGGCTGCAGGGGCGGGCAGCGCCGGTCCGGGCCGCGCGGCGGCAGCGGGCGGCGGCGCGGACGGCGGG
>JBOGDE010000319.1:0-6628 GCA_050701695.1 Micromonosporaceae bacterium | reverse complement strand
CGGCAGGCGCGGGCGGCCACCGACGTGCCGGCCGCGAGCGCCGCCGCCGGCGCCACCCCCAGGTCGGCGAGCCAGACCGCCCCGTACGGCAGCACGTCGTGCGGCTTGATCGGCGCGATCCCGGCGTCGGAGCCGACGGTGTACGTCAGCCCGGAGCCGAGCATCTCCCGCAGGTGCTCGACGAGGTGGGGCAGCAGCGCCGCGATCCGGGGCGGCGGGGGTGGATGGTCGCCGGGTGCGGTGCCGGCGGTCGTCGACACGATCACGTCCGATGCCGCCAGCTCCGCCAACAGGTCGGGATGCGCCTCCACTCCGTTCTCGCCCATGAAGGAGCAGTGCTCGATGGTGTCCACCCGGGCGGCGAGCGCGTTGCGGATCCCCGCGGCGCCGTGGGCGTGCGCCGCCACCGGAAGCCCGCGATCGTGTGCCGCCGCCACCAGCACGCGCAGCTCGTCGGCGGTGAACTGCTCCAGATGAGAGTGCGACCCCGGCGTCATCTCGCCGCCGGTCGCCATCACCTTGATCGCGTCCACCCCACGGTCGGCCCGCTCCGCCACCGCGGCCCGCAGCTGGTCGTGGTCGGGGTGCTCCGGCAGCCCGCCGCCGAGGAACCAGCAGTGCCCCTTCGCGGTGGTCACCGGCGGCCCGGCGCAGAGCAGCCGCGGCCCGGCGGCGAGCTCGCGCGCCAGCTCCTCGCGCAGCGGCAGCGTGATGAACCGGCGGTCCCCCAGGTCGCGCATCGTGGTGACCCCGGCGGTGAGCGCGGTCCGTGCCCGTGCCCGAATCTGCCCGGCCAGCTCGTCGTCGGAGACCGTCTGGACGGTGTCGGCGGCGGCCGGGGAGCAGTCGAACACCAGGTGTACGTGGGTGTCGATCAGCCCGGGCAGCAGCGTGACGTCGTCGCCGAGGTAGATCGCGTCATCGGCGACGCCGGGACTCACGCTGACGATCCGGCCCTCGTCGACGACCACGGTGCCCGGCCCCAGCGCGCTCTCGCCGTCGAACAGCTGGCCAGCTCGTAGTGCGTACATGGCGTGATCATCGTCGAGCGGGCCGACCTGTGGCACCGGCTTTTCGGTCGAACTCGCGAGCTGTCGCGTGGCACCATGCCGGCATGACGGGGACACTCCAGGGCACCGAGTACGGCGACCGCGACGCCGCCCAGCGCGGCGAGATCCTGCGTACGGTGGTCGGCTCCGGCGTACACGGGATCGCGATCGCCGGCACCGACGACCACGACGAGATGGGCGTCTACGTCGAGCCGCCGGAGTCGGTGCTCGGCGTGGGCCGGGCGCTTGAGCACTACGTGTTCCGTACCCAGCCGGAGGGGGCGCGCTCCGGGCCTGGCGACACCGACCTGGTCAGCTACTCGCTGCGCAAGTACCTGGCGCTGGCCACCAAGGGCAACCCCACCGCGCTGCTGCCGCTGTACGCCCCGGCCGACGCGATCCTGGCGATCACGCCGCTGGGCGAGGAGCTGCGCGGGCTCGCCCCAGCGTTCCTGTCGCAGCACGCGGTACGCCGCTTCCTCGGCTACCTGGAGTCGCAGCGCAGCCGGCTGCTCGGCGATCGCCAGGGCGCGCCCAACCGGCCCGAGCTGGTCGAACGGTACGGCTACGACGTGAAGTACGCCTCGCACGCGCTGCGGCTGGCGTACCAGGGGCTGGAGGTGGCCCGCGACGGCCGGCTCACCCTGCCGATGCCGGACGCCGAACGGGAGCGGGTGCTGCGGGTCAAGCGCGGCGACGTGGCCGAGCTGGCCGACGTACTGGCCGAGATCGACCAGGTGCGGGCCGAGGTCGATGCGCTGCTCGACACCGGGCGTACGGTGACGCCGCCCGAGCCGGACCGGGCCCGGATCGACGCCTGGTCCGTCGAGGCGCACCGCCGCCACTGGGGCTGGGGCGACACGTAGGCTCGACGCCGTGCTGGTGCTGCTGCCTCCGTCGGAGACCAAGGCTGACGGCGGGGACGGCCCGCCGCTCGACCTCGACGCGTTGTCGTACCCGGAGCTGACGCCGACCCGCCGCCGGCTGGTCGACGCGCTGGTGGCGGTGGCCGAGGACGTACCGGCGAGTCTGAAAGCGCTGGGCCTGACCGAGCGGCAGACCGCCGAGGTGGAACGCAACCGGATGCTGCCGAAGGCGCCGACCCTGCCGGCGCTGCTGCGCTACACCGGGGTGCTCTACGACGCCTTGGATGTCGGCGCGATGAGCCGCGCCGAGCGGCGCCGGGCCGAGGCCAGGCTCGCGGTCGGTTCCGCTCTTTTCGGGGTGGTACGCGGTGCCGACCCGGTCCCGGCGTACCGGCTCTCCGGCGGCACCGTGCTGCCGGGGCTCGACCCGCTCCGTACGCTGTGGCGGCCGGTGCTGGGGCCGGCACTGGCCGACACGGGCCTGCTGATCGACCTGCGCTCGGCGGCGTACGCCCAGCTCGGTGCGCCGGAGCACGCGGTCACCGTACGGGTGGTCGACGGGGAGCGGCGGATCGCGGTCAGCCACTTCAACAAGGCGCACAAGGGCCGGCTGGCGCGGATGCTCGCCACCGCGCCACGGGTGCCGAGTACGGTGACCGGCCTGCTGCGTACCGCCAGGAATGCCGGCTTCCGCCTGGAACGCACCGGCGAGCGCACCCTGGACCTGATCGTCTAGCCCGGCGGCGGGCCAGCGCCGAGCCGGGCCACCCGCACCCGCCTGGCGAAATCTCGCCAAGGCGTTGACCCGTGCTGATCTCTCACCAACGATCCCGAGATCGAGGCATTTCGGTGGCTCGATGCGTTCACCCCTTTTTGCGTTGTTGCTCCCCGGGGGTTCCCGGCGGGAAGGAGATCCAGCGTGAAGCTCATCGGAAAGGTCGGTCTGACGGCCGCCGCGGCGCTACTCGCGGCCGTCCCCGCGTTCGCCGCCACCCCGGCGTCCGCGGACGACGACCTGGCACCCCTCACCACGCACGGCGACGCCGCCGTGGGTAGCTCGTACGTGGTACGTGTGGCCGACGGCGTCGACCCCGCCGCGGTCGCCAGGCGGCTCGGCGTCACCCCGACCCACGTCTACACCGCGACCATCAACGGCTTCGCCGCGAGCTTCAGCGGCGCCCGGCTGAAGGCGGTACGCCTCGCCGCCGGCGTGAAGGCGGTGTCGCAGGACTTCACGATCCGGGTCGAGCAACCCACGGGGGCGGCCGAGGTCGGGTCCTGGGGTCTGGACCGCATCGATCAGCCCGAGCTTCCCCTGGACGGCAGCTACACCCCGACCGCCACCGGCGAGGGCGTCAGCGCGTACGTGATCGACACTGGAATCGACCCGTCGCACCCCGACTTCGAGGGTCGCGCGGAGGTCGGCCACGACGCCACCGGCGGCGACGGCAAGGACTGCCACGGCCACGGCACCCACGTCGCCGGCACCGTCGGCAGCAAGACGTACGGCGTGGCGAAGCAGGCGAAGCTGATCGGCGTACGGGTGCTCGACTGCGAGGGCAGCGGCTCCAGCGCCGACGTGATCGCCGGCATGGAGTGGGTGGCGGAGAACGCCGCCAAGCCCGCGGTGGCCAACATGTCGCTGGGTGGCCTGCTCGACACCGCGCTGAACGACGCCGCCACCGCGCTCGCCGAGTCCGGCGTCTTCCTCGCGGTCGCCGCCGGCAACGAGACCAACTACGCCTGCCTCACCTCCCCGGCCGGCGCGGAGGGCGTGTTCACCACCGCGGCATCGGACAAGGAGGACGGCTCGGCGACGTTCACCAACTGGGGTCACTGCGTCGAGGGGTACGCCCCGGGCGTGGACATCACCTCCACGGTGCTCGGCGGCAAGACCGACACCTACAGCGGCACCTCGATGGCCAGCCCGCACGTGGCCGGCATCGCCGCGCTCTACAAGTCCGCGAACGGTGACACCGACTCGGCGACGCTGGTGCAGTGGCTGCAGGACAACGCCGCCGCCGGCGCCATCAGCGGCGCACTGCCGCTCACCCCGCCGGACCTGGTCACCATCGGCGACCTGTAACGGCCCGGTGCGCGACAGGCCGCCCAAGGCGCTGTCGCGTACCACGTCATAAGACCCGCACCACCCGCGCGGCCCGGCTGTCATCCCTCCATGGCAGCCGGGCCGCTTCGTGCGTATCCGCCGCTTCCGGCTACGACCGGGAGTCGATCAGGATGCCGACGCCGTCCAGGATCCGCTGCAGCCCGAACCCGCGGGCATCGGAGCGGGCCGGGGTGGCGCCGGCGGCGAGCAGCTCGGGAAACCGCTCCTGGTTCGCGGTGAGTACGTCGGTGAACGCCGCTCCGAACTGTGCCGGGTCGGTGCCGGTGCCGGCGCGTTGGGCCGAGTGGGTGTTGCGGATGTGGGCGCTGACCAGGCGTACCACGTTGAGCTTCTCCGCCGGGTCGAGCGGGGTGCCGCCGAGTGTCGCGATCGCCGCCTCGGTCCACTCGGACTCCCGCGGGCCCATGATCCGGTCGCCTTCGGTGGCACCGGGCAGCCAGGGGTGCCGATCCCACGCCGCCCACATCAGCCGGGCCCATTCGGTGAGCCCGCCGCGCCACCCGCCGGCCGCGTCATGCGGCTCCGGTGGCTCGCCGACCGCGGCCTCGATCATGATCGCGATCAGGTCGGTCTTGCCGGCGACGTAGCGGTAGAGCGACATCTTGGTGAAGTCGAGTTCGGCGGCGACCCGCTGCATGGAGACCTGTGCCAGGCCTTCGGCGTCGGCGAGGCGTACCGCCGCGTCGGCGATCAGCTCCACGCTCAGAGTCGGTTTGGGGCCCCGGCTGGGAGGCTCCTTCAGCCCCCACAGCAGCTCGACCGTACGGGCGCCGTCGCTGATCATTCGTGCTCCTCGAAATCCGGGCCTTGCCCACGCGGGGCAACTGTGTCTAGCATACACAGTGTCTATCGGACGCAGTTTACGAAAGCGTCAACGGAGGGATCGAGAGATGACGACCACGAGCAGACCGCCGCCGGGTTCGAGGCGATCGGTTGGGGCACCTGGTTCATGGTCACGATCGGCGTCGTGGAGCTGGCCGGCGCCGCCGGGCTGCTGATCCCCCGGCTGTCCGGGCTCGCCGCACTCGGGATCGTCGGCCTGATGGTCGGCGCGGTGGTCATCTACATCACCGTGTACGCGGGCGAGCTGGTCTACGTCCCCGCCACCGTCGGTGTGCTCGCCGCCCTGGTCGCCTGGGGCAGGCGCGAGAGCATCACGCGGCTCTGGCACTGCTCCGCTGATGAGTTCCGGCGATCCCGCCGGTCGGTACCCACGAGAACCCACCACGAGAAGGAGCACGACATGCAGAAGATCAAGACATTCCTCTGGTACGACAACCAGGCCGCACAGGCGGCGCAGTTCTACACCTCGGTGTTCGAGGACTCCGAGATCCTGGAGACGACCCACTACGGCTCGGCGGGTCCGGGCGAGGCGGGCAGTGTCATGACGGTGCGCTTCAGGCTCGCGGGTCAGGAGTTCACCGCGCTCAACGGCGGCCCGGAGTTCACGTTCAACGAGGCGATCTCGCTGTCGGTGGACTGCGAGTCCCAGGAGGAGGTCGACCGGCTGTGGGAGGCGCTGTCCGCTGGCGGTGGCGAGCCCGGCCCGTGCGGCTGGCTCAAGGACCGGTACGGCCTGTCCTGGCAGATCACGCCGGTCCGGCTGAACGAGATGATCTCCGATCCGGATCCGGAGAAGGCGCAGCGGGCGATGGCGGCGATGCTGAAGATGGGCAAGATCGACATCAAGGCGCTCGAAGACGCGTACCTGGGCTGAGTATGCGGCGACAGCGCGGCGGCCGCCCCACCCGTTAACTGGCGGGGCGGCCCGCCTCCCCGCTCCGCGGGATGATCAGGCGTTGTCCACGTGGCGTCGGGGACATCGATTGGGTGTGCGCACAGTGGACAATGCCTGATCACTCCAGGTCCCGCCCCCGGCAGCGTCCAGGTGTCGATCTTGCCGGTGTCCTGGGACGCGGCGTCGGTGACCGGCATGTTCCAGGTGCCATTGGCGGCCTCGGGGGAGAGGTCGACGGTGTAGGTCTTGACGATCAAGCCATCAACCACTCACATGATCAACCACCTATCCCTACTGGACGCACAGGAGATAAATCATGAATAAGACAATCGTTAAAAGTATCGGAGCTGTTCTGGCTGGACTAGTCATCATCGTCGCGCTGTCAAACGGAACGGACACCATACTTGAGGCAACCGGCGTGTTCCCGTCCATAGAAGAGCAACAGAAACACGGTCTTACAACCGGTTGGATGGTAACACTGGCGTTCGCCTACAGAATACTTTTCATGGTTGTCGGTGGATACTTTACCGCAGCCTTGGCGCCGAATAGGCCGACGCGCCACGCCATTATACTTGGAATCATCGGTATCATTATGGGCACCATTGGTGCAGCGGTAGCCTGGAATATCACGCCGGCCTGGTTCTCAATTGGATTAGTCGTGCTCGGTCTGCCATGCGTATGGCTCGGCGGCAAATTGCGGATCAAGATAGCTAAAGTAAATGTGACTGGATAGGTAGTCGGGCGGCTCCGGTGTCTGTTGTGGACGCTGGTAGGTTGACTGGTCGTGTCCGCTGGGTCGTCGTTGCCGTCGTATGACGACGTGGTTGCGCGCAACGCGGAGTTGGCC
>JBOGDE010000318.1:0-6676 GCA_050701695.1 Micromonosporaceae bacterium | reverse complement strand
CCTCCGAACTGTTCTTCGGCCGGGACGCGGGGGCATCGTTCACCGCGGTCACCCAGCTCGGCACCGAGGCGGCGGTGCTGATCTACTTCGCCAAGGACATCTGGCGGCTGACGAAGACCTGGTTCCTCGGTGCCCGCAGTGCCGAGGTCCGCGCCACGTTCGACTACAAGCTGGCCTGGTACGTGATCGTCGGCACCATCCCGATCGGCGTTCTCGGCTTCGCGTTCAAGGACGACATCCGTTCCGTGGCGCGCAACCTGTGGCTGGTCAGCGCCAACCTGATCATCTTCGCGCTGCTGCTGGCCGCCGCGGAGTACTGGAGCCGGCAGAAGCGCGAGATCCACGACATGACGCTGCGCGACGGCATCGTCATGGGGTTGGCGCAGGCGATGGCGCTGGTGCCGGGGGTCTCCCGCTCCGGCGGCACCATCACCGCCGGCCTGGCCATCGGGATGACCCGCGAGGCGGCGACCCGCTACTCGTTCCTGCTCGCCATCCCTGCCGTGGTGGCCGCCGGGATCTTCAGCCTGGAGGACGTGTTCTCACCCAGCGAGGCCGGTGTGGCGCCCAGCCTGGCCCAGATGATCGTCGCCACCGCGATCGCGTTCGGCCTCGGGTACGCCTCGATCGCGTGGCTGCTGCGCTGGGTCGCCAAGCACAGCGTGTACGTCTTCGTCGGGTACCGGATCCTGCTCGGAGGCGGGGTGTTGGCGCTGCTCGCCACCGGCGTGATCAACGCGACCTGAGCCCGCCGGGCAGGTGACCCGGGCAGCACAAAGCGGCGGCGGGCGGCTCAGTCGGGCAGCATCGGCATCGCCCAGCCCGGGTCCTTGCCGACCAGTACGCCACGGGTGACCGCGGCGGTGCCGAAGCGTTCCCGTACCGCGTCGAGGGCCTCGTCGAGCTCCGGGCCGTCGTGGCCGTCGAACGGCAGCTCCAGCTGCACGGCGTGACCGTCGTCGAGGTTGCCGACCGCCACCCCGACCAGGGTCAGGCCGCGCTGCGCGATCAACGGCTGCGCCTCGCCCAGTAGCTTCCGGGCGGTGGCCAGGATGGTCTCGGTGTGGGCGGTGGCGCGACGCAGCGTACGGGAGCGGGTGGCGCGCCTGAAGTCGTCGAACCGCAGCCGCAGCGTCACCGTACGGCCCACCCGGTGGGCGGCGCGCATCCGGCGGGCGACCCGGTCGACCAGGCCGGCGAGTGCCGCGTCGATGTCGGCGGTGGTCTTGGGTCGGCGCCCGAGCGCGCGTTGGGCCCCGATCGAGCCGCGCCGCCGCCCCACCTGTAATGCGGATGCCGACTCCCTCGATGCGTAACGCCCGGGACTCGGCATCCGCACTCGCCGGGCGTCCCGGTTGTGGGCGAGCGCGTGCAGGTGCCGGCCGGAGGCCACGCCGAGCATGGAGACCAGCGCGGCCTCGCCGAGCCGCGCCACCACGCCGACCGTGGTGATGCCGCGCTCCCGCAGCTTGCCGGCGGTGGCAGGCCCGACGCCCCAGAGCCGCTCCACCGGCAGCGGGTGCAGGAACTCCAGCTCGCCGTCGGTCGGCACCACCAGCAGCCCGTCCGGCTTGGCCACGCCGCTGGCCACCTTCGCCAGGAACTTGGTACGCGCCACCCCGACCGTGATCGGCAACCCGACCTGGTCGCGTACCTCCCGCCGCAGCCGCGCCCCGATCTGCGACGGGGCGCCGCGGATCCGGCGTAACCCGCCGACGTCGAGGAAGGCCTCGTCGATCGAGAGCCCCTCCACCAGCGGGGTGGTCTGCCGGAACACCTCGAACACCGCCCGGCTCGCCGCGGTGTACGCCGAGAACCGGGGCGGCACGACGAGCGCGTCGGGGCACAGCCGGCGCGCTATCCAGCCGCCCATCGCGGTGCGCACACCCTGGGCCTTCGCCTCGTAGCTGGCGGCGAGCACCACGCCGGCCCCGACGATGACGGGTCGGCCGCGCAGCGACGGGTCGTCGCGCTGCTCCACCGAGGCGTAGAACGCGTCGAGGTCGGCGTGCAGGATGGTGGCCTCGACCACCCGTACAGCATCGCACAAATGTTCGAATCATGCGACGCTGGTTACAGTTACCGCGTGGCCACCGTGATGCTGCTCCGGCATGGGCGTACCCCCACCAATGTGGCGGGGGTGCTGGCCGGCTGGTCCGATGTGGAGCTGGACGAGGTCGGTGTGGACCAGGCGGCCGCGGTCGCGGACCGCCTGGCCGGGGTACCCCTGGCGGCGATGGTGAGCAGCCCGCTGCGGCGCTGCCAGCAGACCGCGCGGAGCGTGGCGGCGCGTCACCCTGAGCTGACGGTGACCAGCGAGGACGGCCTGGGGGAGTGCCGGTACGGCGACTGGCAGGGGCGCAAGCTCTCCGAGTTGACCGACGAGCCGCAGTGGCCGGTGGTGCAGTACCACCCGTCGGCGGCGGTGTTCCCCGGCGAGGGCGGCGAGCCCCTCGCCGTAACCGCGGGACGCGCCGTGGCGGCGGTACGCGACTGGGACGCCCGGGTCGCCGCCGAGCACGGCGCGGATGCGGTCTGGCTCGCGTGCAGCCACGGCGACGTGATCAAGGCGGTGGTGGCCGACGCGCTGGGGCTGCATCTGGACCTGTTCCAGCGGATCGTGGTCGACCCGTGCGCGGTGACCGTGATCCGGTACACCCCGCTGCGGCCGTTCCTGGTACGCCTCAACGACACCGGAGGCGACCTGGGAAGCCTGGGGCGGGTACCGGAAACCGGATCGGATTCCTCCGACGCGGCGGTGGGCGGTGGCACCGGCGCCCCGGCCGTTTAGGGTCGACACCATGGGGCCTCACGTCTACGACTTCGAGCCACCGGACCGCTTCGTCGCCGGGACGGTCGGCGAGCCCGGTGACCGTACGTTCTTCCTGCAGGCGCGGGGCGGTGGGCAGCTGGTCAGCGTCGTGCTGGAGAAGATGCAGGTCGCGTTACTCGCCGACAAGCTCGAAGAGCTGCTCACCGAGGCGGCGAGCCGGTTCGGGGTGGAGCTGCCCACCGGTGAGGATCTGCCGCAGGACAACGACCCGCTGGACACCCCGCTGGACGAGGAGTTCCGGGTGGGCACCCTGGGGCTGGCGTGGGACGTGGACTCGGGCACCGTACTGATCGAGGCGATCGCACAGGCGGAGACCGAGCCGGAGGCGGCCGACGAGCCTGAGCTCGCGGAGCAGCCGGAGCCCGTGGAGGAGCCCGACGACGACGAGCTGGACCGGCTGCGGGTGCGGCTGACGCCGGAGGAGACCCGGGCGTTCATCGACCGGGCGCGCCGGTTGGTGGCCGCGGGGCGCCCGCCGTGCCCGCTGTGCGGCAACCCGATGGACCCCGCGGGGCACCTGTGTCCCCGGCACAACGGTTACCGGCGGTAGTCGATGGCGGACCCGGTGACGCGGGCGCCGGCCGAACCGCTCGACGAGTCAGCCGCGTTGACCCTGCTGCGGCACGGTGAGCTGGAGCTGGAGGGCCTGCTCGCCGAGGCGTCGAACGCCACCCTGCGGGCGGTGATCAGCCACGACGGGGTGACCGCCCGCTGCATCTACAAGCCGGTACGGGGCGAGCGCCCGTTGTGGGACTTCCCGGACGGCACCCTCGCCGGCCGGGAGCTCGCGGCGTACCTGGTCTCGGTGGCGGGTGGCTGGGACGTGGTGCCGCCCACGGTGCTGCGGGACGGGCCGCTCGGACCGGGCGCGTGCCAGCTGTGGCTCGACGAGGCACATCAGCCGGACGCGGAGCCGGTGGCGGAGCTGGTCGCCGCCGAGGCCGTCCCGGAGGGCTGGCTGCCGATCGCCGAGTTCGAGGCCGGCGACGGCCGGTCCTACGTGCTGGCGCACGCCGACGACCCGCGGCTGGCCCGGCTGGCGGTCTTCGACGCCGTGGTGAACAACGCCGACCGCAAGGGAGGCCACCTGCTCGCCGTGGCCGGCCGGGTGTACGGCGTGGATCACGGGGTCTGCTTCCATGTCGAGCCCAAGCTGCGGACAGTGCTGTGGGGTTGGGCCGGCGATGCGCTGGACGAGGCGGTGGCGGAGGCGCCGCTGCGGCTGGCGGCGCGGTTGCAGACCGGCGACCTGTCGGAGCGGCTGGCCGTACACCTGACCACCGCGGAGGTCGAAGCCCTCTCCGCGCGGGTACGCGACCTGGCCGAACGCGGGCGGTATCCGGCGCCGCGCGGATCGCGGCCGCTGCCGTGGCCACCGATCTGACCCGGACGCGAGGCCGTCAGATGTACCGGGGGCCTTCCTCAGCCAGCGAGAGCCGCAGCGAATCGCCGGCGGGCGAGACCCGCAGGTAGGTCAGCTCGCCGACGTCGAATTCCCGGGTCTGCCCGATGCCGAGGTCGGGCAGGGCGATCTCGACCCGGCAGCGTGGTCCGCAGTCGACGGCCACCGATCCGGCCAGCCCGCTGCCGGCATCGGTGGTGACATTCGTCGCATCCAGCACGACGGCGTCGTCGACCCGTACCCGCACCTGGTCGCCGGCGAATCCTCGCTCCAGCGCGACCACCACGGTGCCCATGCTGGGTTCGTACCCGCTGGCCGGGCGGCGCGGGTGGTGTTGTCGGCCACCTGACACCGACGGGATGTCAGACGGCGTGGATACGCTGGCGGAATGGATTCCTGGTTGGCGCCGGCGCTGCCTCGTCTGGCGGGCCCCAGCGTGACACTCCGACTGCACGACACCGCCGCGGGCGAGCTCCGCGAGAGCGCCCCGGAGCCGGGCCAACCCGCCCGGATGTACGTCTGCGGCATCACGCCGTACGACGCGGCGCATCTGGGGCATGCCGCGACGATGATCGCCTTCGACCTGATCTACCGGATGTGGGCCGACGCCGGCCACCAGGTGCGGTACGTGCAGAACGTCACCGACATCGACGACCCGCTGCTGGAGCGGGCCGAGCGGGACGGCGAGGACTGGGTGGTGCTCGCGATGCGGGAGACCGCCCTGTTCCGGGAGGACATGGAGAAGCTGCGGCTGATGCCGCCACACCACTTCGTGGGCGCGGTGGAGTCGATCCCGCGGATCGTGACCCAGATCGAGCGGCTGATCGATCTGGGTGCGGCGTACCGGATCGAGGACGGCACCGGGGACGTCTACTTCGACATCACCGCCTCAGGCAGGTTCGGCTACGAGTCCGGCTACGACCGGGACCTGATGCGGGAGCTGGCCGCCGAACGCGGTGGGGATCCGGAACGCGCCGGCAAACGGGACCCGCTCGATCCGCTGCTGTGGCGCGGCGCCCGCCCCGGGGAGCCGGCCTGGCCCGCCTCGCTGGGCCCGGGGCGGCCGGGGTGGCACATCGAGTGCACCGTGATCGCGCTGGACCTGCTCGGCGAGCAGATCGACGTGCAGGGCGGCGGGAACGACCTGATCTTCCCGCACCACGAGTGCTCGGCCGCGCACGCCGAGACGCTGACCGGGCGGGCGCCGTTCGCCCTGGCGTACGTACACGCCGGGATGATCGGACTCAACGGCGAGAAGATGTCCAAGAGCAAGGGCAACCTGGTGTTCGTATCCCGGCTGCGGGGCGATCAGCAGGGCGAGAAAACCGAGCCGATGGCGATCCGGCTGGGGTTGCTGGCCGGCCACTACCGCGCGGACCGGGAGTGGACCGACGACGTGTTGAAGGCGGGTCAGCAGCGGCTCGCGCAGTGGCGGGAGGCGGCCCGGCGGCGGCAGGGCCCGGACGTCTCCGCGGTACGCCAGCGGATCCGGGAGCGGCTCGCGGACGACCTGGACACGCCGGGCGCTCTGGCGGCGGTCGACGACTGGGCCACCCGTACGTTGGCCGGTGAGGGCGCCAGCGACGTCGAGTCGGTGGTCGAGGCGGTCGACGCGCTGCTGGGGGTCGACCTGCGGAGCTGACGGGCGGGTCAGTCGACCAGGTCGCGGGGGTCGGTGTTACCGCCGCAGAGCAGCACCGCGGCCCGTTCGTCGGTCTCCGGCCGGTACGCGCCGGTGAGCAGCGCCGCCACCGCGGTCGCCGCACCGTGCTCGATCACCAACCGCCAGCGCTGCCAGAGCAGCCGGCGGGCCTCGACGATCGCGGTCTCCGGTACCAGCACGCTGCGTACGCCGGTGCGCACCGCGACCTGGTAGGCGATGGTGCCGAGCCGGCGGGCCCCCAGCGAGTCGGCCGCGATCCCCGAGACCTCCACGTCGACCGGCCCACCGGACCGCAGCGCGGTGTGCAGGGTGGGGATGGTCTGCGGCTCCACCCCTACCACCCGGGCGTGGCCTTCCAGCGCCGCGGCCACCCCGGCCATCAGACCACCGCCGCCGACCGCCAGCACCACGGTGTCGAGCGCCGGGACTTCGTCGAGCAGCTCCAGCCCGAGACTGCCCTGGCCGGCGCAGATCTCCGGCTGGTCGTACGGGTGGCAGAACAGCGCCCCGGTCCGCTCGGCCTGGGCGACCGCGGCGGCGTACGCGTCGGCGTACTGGTCTCCCACCTGGCGTACGGTGGCGCCGAGCGCGGACAGCGCCGCGACCTTGTGGCGGGGTGCGGTGCCGGGTACGTACACCTCAGCCGCGATCCCGAGCCGCTGGGCCACGTGCGCGACGGCCAGGCCCGCGTTACCCCCGGAGGCGGCGACTACGCCCGCCCCGGTGAGCGTGCCGGCCTCGACCGCGGCCAGGATCCGGTTGTGGGCGCCTCGTGACT
>JBOGDE010000317.1:0-6691 GCA_050701695.1 Micromonosporaceae bacterium | reverse complement strand
GCCACCCAGTCGTACGCGGCGCTCGGCGAAGCGGTCGGGCTCTCGGCCGGCGCGGTGCACGAGCGGGTGCGCAAGCTGCGCGAGCGGGGCGCGATCCGGCGTACCACCGTCGACGTCGACCCGGCCGCCGTGGGCCGGGGCGTGCTGGCGTACGTGATGCTCACCGCGAACGCCTGGATGGGCGACCCACCCACCCGCGACGCACTGGAAGCGATGCCGGAGATCTGCGAAGCCCACATCACCGCCGGCGCCGCGTCGGTGCTGCTGAAGGTGCGCACCGCCACCACGGAGCAGCTACAGGAGACGCTGCAGCGGCTACACGGCATCGGCGGCGTCACCGGCACGGAGACGATCGTGGTGCTGGAGAGCTGCTTCGAACGCCCGGTCGACCCATCGACCCCAGACCGGAAATAGGTTGGCGGGATTGATCGACATCTCTACGCTGTGACGCGTACCCAGCAGAGATCAGGAGATCGAGATGACGTGGCGCGCAACGTACGCACCGCGGCGGCAGCAGCCGTTCGGTGAGTCCGCCGTGAGCTGTCGGCGACTCGGTGACCCGGCTGGGCACAACGAGCACCTGGGTGGGCGGCGCGGCTAGCGCGCCCTTGCGACGTCGACGCCGCCCTCCCAGCTCGGGACGGGCGGCGTTTCGCTGTCCAGCCCCGTACCAGCGAACGGGTGTAGCTCAACTGGTAGAGCGCCGGTCTCCAAAACCGGAGGTTGTGGGTTCGATGCCTGCCACCCGTGCGATCACGTGGCTGTAGCTCAACGGCAGAGCACCGCCTTGCCATGGCGGAGATCGGGGTTCGACTCCCCGTAGCCGCTCGGACCACACCGGCGACGACGAAGGGAGGTATCCGGTGAACGCCGTGCTGGTACTCAATGCCGACCTCGGTCCACTGCACCGGGTCAGCCTCCGTCACGCCGTACGGATGCTCTGGCGCCAGGTCGCCGAGGTCCACGAGGCGCACCCGGACCGGCAGATCGGCGCCTACCCGGTGCCGCGGGTGGTCCGGCTGGTGCGGTACGTCGTGGTGCGCTGGCGCCGGGGCCGTGGCCCCGGGTGGTCGCGGGTGGGCGTACTGGTCCGCGACCGGCGCCGCTGTGCGTACTGCGGCGGTACGGCGAACACCATCGACCACGTGCTGCCCCGGTCCCGGGGTGGCACCGACAGCTGGCTGAACACCGTAGCCGCGTGCGGCGGCTGCAACCAGCGCAAGGGCGACCGTACGCCCGCCGAGGCCCGGATGCCGCTACGAATCACCCCGGCGGCACCCACCTGGTACGCGCTGGCCCCCTACTGACCGGGTAGCCCAACGGCAGAGGCACGCCGCTCAGAACGGCGTCAGTGCGCGTTCGAATCGCGCTCCGGGTACGCACGGGCTCGTAGCTCATCTGGTAGAGCGCCCGCCTCGCACGCGGGAGGTAGCCGGTTCAACTCCGGCCGGGTCCACCACGTCGCGGCTCACTGCACCACGCAGCCGGACCGCGGCGCGCGGCCGTATGCCCGAGTGGTCAAGGGGCCCGCCTGCAAAGCGGGAGTCGCCGGTTCGATTCCGGCTGCGGCCTCGGACGCCATCCACTGTGGATTCGGCGCAGGCGGACGTTGGCTGTCCGGCCGCCCCTCATTAGGGCGGAGTGCCCGGTTCGACACCGGGGCCGGCGACGCCGGGGGGTACGGCGAGGGGAGGCCGGGCGGCGGCCTCCCCTCGTCGCGTCAGGTCACAGGGCGTTGCTGAACAGCAGGCGGTTGGCAGTGCCGCCGGTGCTGCCGCCCTTGATCACACCGGGGGTGGCGTTCGACTCCAGCCAGCTCTTCACCGTGGCGGACGCGGCGTCGCCGTACGTCGCCTTGTAGAGCGCGGCGACCCCGGCCACGTGCGGCGAGGCCATCGAGGTGCCGCTGTAGACCGCGGTGCGGTTACCCGGCACCGTGGACAGGATGCCCTGGCCGGGGGCGTACAGGTCGACACACGCGCCGGTGCTGGAGAACGACGCGCGCCGGTCCCGGTCGGTCGAGGCGGCGGTGACCGCCACGGTCTCGACCCGGCGGGGTAGCCGGTCGCACGAGTTGCCGCCGGTGTTGCCGGCCGAGGCGGCGAGGAACACGCCGGAGGCGACCATGTTCCGGATCGCCGTCTCCACAGTGGAGTCGGCCGACCAGTTCCACGAGGCGTTGGCGACCGCCGGCTTGACCGCGTTGGCGGTGACCCACTCGATCGCGCCGAGCACGCTGGAGGTGGTGCCGGAGCCGTTGCAGTTGAGCCACTTCACACCGTGCAGCCGGGCGCCCTTGGCCACACCGTACGTCTTCGAGCCCACGGTGCCGGCGACGTGGGTGCCGTGCCCGTGGCAGTCGGTGTCGTTGCCGTCGACGGTGTTGGCGTCGAAGCTGGCCCGCCCCTCGAAGTCGGGGTGGCTGGGGTCGATGCCGGTGTCGATCACGTACACGTGGACGCCGGCGCCGGTGGCGTTGTAGGTGTACGACTTCGACAGCGGCAGTTTCCGCTGGTCGACCCGGTCGATGCCCCACGCCGGCGGGTTGGTCTGGGTGTCGTCGAGCACGTCACCGACCCGCGCGTCCTGCGAGATCGACACCACGTCGGAGTGCCGTTGCACCCGGCGCAGCTGGCCCGCGGTCAGGGTGGCCGAGAAGCCGTCGAATGCGGCCCGGAACAGGTGGTACGCGCTCACGTCCATCGACCCGGCGACCTGCCCGGCGTCGGCGCCGGCGCGCAGGCGTACCACGTAAGAGTCCTTGATGGGTGTGGTACGGGCGTCCTCGGCCGCGACCCGGACCGGCACCACGCGGCCGGAGTCCGGTACGGCGAGGGCGGGCGCCGCTACCAGGACGGCAGCAGGGACCAACAGCGCTGTGAGCGCAGCGCGCATGGCGATGTTCACGATGTCCTCCCCAGGAATCGTCCGGGTGTGACCCGGCTGCCGTGACGCTAAGTCGGCGCCTCGCCCGCCGTCAATGGCCAGCCGCGTACACAGTGGATCAGCGGCATCAGCGGAGGGGGCTGAAGAAGGTGCGGATGTCGCCTACCAGCAGGTCGGGGGCCTCCATCGCAGCGAAGTGGCCGCCGGTGTCGAAGTCGGTCCAGTGCGTGATGTGGTGGCCGGGCTCGGCGTACCGCCGGATCGAGACGTCCTCGGCGAAGACCGCGACGCCGGTCGGGACCTCGACCCGCGCCTGCTGCCACGACGCGGAGTGCATCACCTCGTAGTACACCTGCGCGGAAGAGACCGCGGTGCCGGTGAGCCAGTAGAGCATCACGTCGGTGAGCATGTGGTCGCGGTCGATCGCGGCCTCGGGCAGCGCGTCCGACGGGTGGGTCCACTCCTTGAACTTGTCGACGATCCAGGCCAGCAGGCCGACCGGCGAGTCGGTCAGGCCGTACCCGACGGTGTGCGGACGGGTCGCCATGATCTGGAAGTAGCCGTTGCCCTCGGCCAGGAAGTGCGCGAGCCGGGCCAGCCGCTCCCGCTCCACCTCGGTGAAGCCGTCGTCGGGGTCGACCTCGCCGAACGGGATGAAACCGACGGTGGCCGCGTTGACGTGGACGCCGATCACGTGGTCGGGGTCGACCCGGCCCAGCTCGGGTGTGACGAACGCGCCCCAGTCTCCGCCCTGGGCGCCGTACCGGTGGTAGCCGAGGCGGCGCATCAGCTCGGCCCAGGCACGCGCCACCCGCTCGATGTTCCAGCCGGTGTCGGTGGTGGGGCCGGAGAACCCGAAGCCGGGGATCGAGGGGATCACCAGGTGGAACGCGTTGGCCGGGTTCCCGCCGTACCCGCGGGGGTCGGTGAGCGGGCCGATCACGTCCAGGAACTCCGCCACCGAGCCGGGCCAGCCGTGGGTCAGGATCAGCGGTGTGGCGTCGGGCTCGGGTGAACGTACGTGCAGGAAGTGGACGTTCGCGCCGTCGATCACGGTGGTGAACTGTGGGTACGCGTTGAGCCGCGCCTCCCACTTCCGCCAGTCGTAGCTGTTGCGCCAGTGCCCGGCCAGCTCTTTGAGATAGTCCAGCGGTACGCCGCGCTCCCAGCCGGCGCCCTCGGGCAGCGCCGGCCAGCGGCTGGCGTCGAGCCGGGCGTGCAGCGCGTCGAGGTCGGCCCGCGGGACGTCGATCCGGAAGGGAATGATCTCTGTGTCAGTCATACCCACGACGTTACGAACCCTTCCGGACAGCTACTGTCCTGAAGGGCTGACAGACTTCACGCCATGTTGGAGACCTCGGCACGGCTGCTGCGACTGCTCTCGCTGCTGCAGGCCCGGCGCGACTGGCCGGGCGCAGTGCTCGCCGGCCGGCTCGGCGTCAGCGAACGGACCGTACGCCGCGACGTGGACCGGCTGCGCGAGCTGGGCTATCCGGTGCACGCCAGCCGCGGCACCGACGGCGGCTACCGGCTCGGCGCCGGCGCCGCCATGCCGCCGCTGCTGCTCGACGACGAAGAAGCGGTGGCGGTCGCGGTGTCGCTGCGTACCGGCGCCCGGGGTGCGGTGACCGGCGTCGAGGAGACCTCGCTGCGGGCGCTGACCAAGCTGGAACAGGTGCTGCCGTCGCGGCTGCGGCGCCGGGTCAACGCCTTGCAGACTCACACGATCGCGGTGCCGCCGGACGCCACCGGCCCCACCGTGGACGCCGCGCTGCTGAGCGAACTGTCGGCGCTGTGCCGCGACTCCGAGCGGCTGCGGTTCGACTACCGCTCCCACGACGGCACGGCGTCGCGGCGGGAGGTGGAGCCGTACCGGCTGGTGAACTGGGGACGTCGGTGGTACCTGGTCTGCTTCGACCTGGGGCGGGACGACTGGCGTACCTTCCGGGTGGACCGGATCGAGCCGCGTACCCCGCACGGCCCGCGGTTCACCCCACGCGAGCTGCCCGCCGAAGATCTCGCGGTGTACGTGTCCAGCCGGGCGTCGGCGGCCGCGTGGCGCTACCAGGCGACCATCACCGTGTACGCCCCCGCCGCCGTGGTCGCCGAGCGGATCAACCCCGCCGTCGGCACCGTCGAACCGCGGGACGCCGACACCTGCGTACTGCGTACCGGCGCCGACTCGATCGACACCATGGCCGTGTACGTCGGCCTGCTCGACCTGGACTTCCAGGTCACCGACCCGCCCGAACTGGTCGACCGGATCCGCGCCCTCGCCGCCCGCTACCACCGCGCCACCCTTTAGCGCGCCGGGACACTGGCGCTTCGTGAGTGCCGCGCTAGAGCCGGAGGATCCGGCGCAGCACCAGCTCCACCTGGCCGAGCGTGACGCCGTCGAGTGTGGCCACCTTGCGTACCAACCGCTCCGTGGAGATGGTACGGATCTGCTCACACTGCACGTAGCTGGTCACCGGCAGCACGCCGTCCAGCTCGACATGGGTCGGATACCCCCGCCGGGTGCGCGTGACCGGTAGCACGATCGGCAGGCCGTACCGCGTCATCTCGTCGTGGGAGACGATCAGGGCGGGTCGGCGAAAGCCCTGCTCATGCCCGATCGGGGTACCGAAGTCGCACAGGTAGATGTCGCCGCGTCTCACAGGACGTCGTTCCAGTCCTCGTCCGGGTCGAGGCCGTCGGTGAGCGCACCCTCGAAGGTACGAGCGTCCCGTGCCGTGGCCTCACCTGCCTCAGCGGTACCCATGGTGCTGCGTACGGCGTCCCAGAAGGCCACGTCGTCCGCGATGTCGAGGGACCGGGCGATCTCCTCGGCGAGCGTCAGGTGATCGCGGCGCGCCCGCTCGGCAAGGCGGTCACGCAGCTCAACCGGCACCTTGATGGTCGTAGTAGACATACCCACAAGTATACCGGTGAGCATACCGATACGACTATCGTTGCGGCTACGGTGTGAGGGCGGCGCCGAGCGGGCCGAGGTCGTCGAGGCGGCGCAGCTCACGGGCCCGGTCGGCGAGGCGCTGGCGTACCGCGGGGTCGAGGGCGGCGATCCGGTCGGTGACGGGCCGCAGGTCGGCGAGCGGGACGGTGTGTAGCACCGCGAACGCGCGGTCGGCCACCGCCTCGGACACCGCGGCATCCAGGAACGACTCGATCACGGACCCGTCGACGTCGGCGAACAGCCGGATCAGCTTCGCTCGGGTGGCCGGGGTCATGTGCTCGGCTACGGTGAGCAGCGCCGGCCACTGGTGGTGGTCGCGGGCGGCTTCGATCGCGCGTACCAGAGAAGGTTTCGGAAGTTTGCCGGCCGCGGCCGCGACGTGCCGTTTCGCCTTCACCGGGAGGAGCTCGACCAGAGGCAGCACCTGTGGCCACAGGTCGCTGTCGGCGGTCGCCCGGATCACGGCGGTGAGCCGGTCCGCGCGATGCAGAGTGGTGGCACCGGCGAGCCGCCGCCGGCTGGCAGGGCTCATCTCGGCCACCAGCGGCAGCAGATGCGGGTAGAGCTCCTCGACGTGTACGGCATCCAGCATCGAGGTGAGGACCGCGTCGTCCAGCCCGACCGCGATATCGGCGATCCGGGCCCGCTGGGCCGGTTGCAGCGCCTCCACCAGCCCGAACGCGTACGGCCAGAGGTCGTGGGTGCCGGCGGCGCGGAGCACATCGCCGACCCGGCCGTCGGTGAGGGTGCCGACCACGGTGTCGAGTGTCCTGCGCCAGAGATTGGTTGATGAAGTCCGGTGTCCAGGTGGTGGCTCGCAAGGCGGAGGAGGAGTCGATCCCGGTGTTGGAT
>JBOGDE010000316.1:0-6701 GCA_050701695.1 Micromonosporaceae bacterium | reverse complement strand
TGGTGGAGCTGGCGGCGCGGGCCGGGATGGCCTCCGACGCCATGGTGCTGCCGATGAACACCGGCGCCGAGGCGGTGGAGACCGCGATCAAGGTGGCCCGCAAATGGGGCTACCGGGTCAAGGGCGTACCCGCCGAGCAGGCCACCATCGTGGTCGCCGACAACAACTTCCACGGGCGTACCACCACCATCGTCAGCTTCTCCACCGACCCGGTGGCACGCGACGACTACGGCCCGTACACCCCAGGGTTCCGGATCGTCAGGTACGGCGACCTGGAGGCGCTCGCCGAAGCGGTCGACGACACCACCGTCGCGGTGCTGCTGGAGCCGATCCAGGGCGAGGCTGGCGTGATCATCCCGCCGGAGGACTACCTGGTCGGGGTACGCGAGCTGTGCGACGCGCGGCAGGTGCTGTTCCTCGCCGACGAGATCCAGTCCGGGCTGGGGCGTACCGGCGAGTCCTTCGCCTGCCAGCACGAGGGCGTGGTGCCGGACATGTTCATCCTCGGCAAGGCGCTCGGTGGCGGCGTGCTGCCGGTCTCGGCGGTGGTGGCACCACCGTCGGTGCTCGGCGTGATCCAGCCCGGCCAGCACGGCTCCACCTTCGGCGGTAACCCCCTGGCCTGTGCGCTGGGCCGGGCGGTGCTGCGGCTGCTCGCCACCGGCGAGTACCAGCAGCGTGCCCGGGAGCTGGGCGACCGGCTCGCGGTCCGGCTCAAGGAGCTGGTCGGCACCGGTGTGGTCGGCTTCCGCAGCCGGGGCCTGTGGGCCGGCATCGACATCGACCCGGCGCTGATGACCGGCCGGGAGGCGTGTGAGCGGCTCGCCGAGCGCGGCGTGCTGGTCAAGGACACCCACGGCTCGACGATCCGGATCGCGCCACCCCTGGTGATCACCGCCGACGAACTCGACTGGGCCGTCGACCAGCTCGCCGAAGTCCTACGCGAATCTCGGAGCTGACGCCCGCATGGTTTGTGGCCAATCTGCTGTCTCGTCGTAGGCGGTTACCGCAGATTGACCACAAACCCACAGGCGTCAGTGGGTGGCGGCGCCAGGTGAGCGCACAATGCGGGTGTGAAGCGCGCTTCGTCCTGGTCGACACTGCTGGGCTGGTGGGTGGCCGACGATGGCAAAACGGTCCTGCTGGAGCAGATAGGATGTGAGTCGCTCGTTGTCACAGTCGCTCCCGAGCGCGGCGCCGAATCGTACGTGGGCGCTGAGCTGCTCGGCGGCGGCTTGAAGCGCATCGAGCGAGTCCGCGCTCAACCACAACGAACGAAGCGTGGTCATTGGTACCTGGAGATCGAGGCTGGCACCGACGCGGTCGGTCCGACCTACCGGCTGTATCCCGCGCAAGGCGGCCACGGGACCTGGCAACCCGTTTCGCAGGTCATAGCGGGAGCTGTCTCGGCCCTGCTCCCGGAGGTCCACATCGGTCTGTACGACGATTGGGAGGACGATCTGGGCGTGCCGTGGGCGTTTCCACTGCTGCCACTCATGCGGAGCGCCCGCCCAACCTGACCGGGATGCCAGCAACGCGCCATTCGGTCAAGGGTGGTCGAGATGGACTACCGACGGAGGAGTCTGGCCGGGTCGATCGTCACGGCGATCGGCTCGGTCATGGTGAGCGGCTGGCCTCCCTTGGCGACCGTGTGCGGCACGTAGTCTCGGCCATCGAGCCGGTACAGCGTCAGTGCGAATGTGTCGCCGTCCGGTTCGACGAGGAGATACCACGGGATGCCAGCCTCGGCGTAGAGGTGGAATTTCAGCACCCGGTCGTGCCCCGCATTGCTCGGCGAGACAATTTCGCAGATCAGAGGAACCTCTGAGGCCTCGAACGTCGAGCGGTCCAGATCCGGCACCAGCACCAGGTCCGGAATGAACACGCGGCCCGTGGCGAGCCGTACATTGACCGCCTCGACCACGTCGAGTCCGGCTGCCTCGGCAGCGTCCTCTAAGGAGTTGGCAAGGCGGTGTGAGGCGTACTGGTGGCGGCCGCTTGGCGCTGGGGTCACGATGAGGCTGCCGTCGAACAGCTCGATCCGATCGCGGGTCTCGCCGAGCGCGAAGTAGGCCTCCTCGGTCCACGGCTCGCCGTGGGCCTCGATCGTGGCCGCTGTCATGGAGATACCTCCGGCGGTGAGACTGCTGCGCGCAGCCTGACACCCGGGTACGACGTTACCGGCAACGCCGGTCCGGCGTCAGCGGTCAGTGGGGGCGGGCGGCGGCGCGCCAGGCGCCCAGGCCGTGGTGCAGGGGCCGGCGTACCAGGGCGGCGCGGTTACGCCACTCCGAGCTGGGTTCCGCCGGTGCGCCTTGAGCGGCGGCAGCCGCCCGGGCGGTGAGCACCACGGTCAGCGCCGCCAACTCCTCGGCGGTCGGCGTACCGCGTACCACCCGCAGCAGCGGCCGCTGCGACTCGTTCACAGACGCACCTCGCTGGCGCTCGGGCGCCCGCGAACGGGCGTTGCTGAGTACATTGGCTCGCTCGCAAGCTCGCTCACAGTGGGATGTTTCCGTGCTTGCGGGGGAGCAGGGTCTCGCGCTTGCCGCGCAGCGTACGCAGCGCCTTGGTCACCGCGACCCGGGTCTGCGACGGCGGGATCACCGAGTCGACGTAGCCCCGCTCGGCGGCGACGTACGGGTTGGCCAGGGTGTCCTCGTACTCCTCGATGAACCGCGCGCGGGCGGCGTCCGGATCGGAGGCGGCGGCCAGCTCCTTGCGGTAGAGGATGTTCACCGCGCCCTGGGCGCCCATCACCGCGATCTGCGCGGTGGGCCAGGCGAAGTTCAGGTCGGCCCCGAGGTGCTTGGAGCCCATCACGTCGTACGCGCCGCCGTACGCCTTGCGGGTGATCACGGTGACCAGTGGGACGGTCGCCTCGGCGTACGCGTAGATCAGCTTCGCGCCGCGCCGGATGATGCCGTCCCACTCCTGGTCGGTGCCGGGCAGGAACCCCGGTACGTCCACGAAGGTCAGCACGGGGATGTTGAACGCGTCGCAGGTACGCACGAACCGGGCCGCCTTCTCCGAGGCGTCGATGTCCAGGCAGCCGGCGAAGTGCATCGGCTGGTTGGCGACCACGCCGACCGAGTGGCCCTCGATACGGCCGAAGCCGCAGACGATGTTCTGTGCGAACAGCGGCTGGGTCTCGCAGAATTCGCCGTCGTCGAGCACCGAGGTGATCACCGAGTGCATGTCGTACGGCTGGTTCGCCGAGTCCGGGATCAGGGTGTCAAGGGCGAGGTCGTCGTCGGTCACGTCGAGGCTGGCGGCACCGCCCAGCACCGGCGGGTCGTCGAGGTTGTTGCCCGGCAGGTACGACAGCAGCTCCTTGACGTACTCGATCGCGTCGTCCTCGTCGGAGCCCATATAGTGCGCGTTGCCGGATTTGGTGTTGTGGGTACGCGCCCCGCCCAGCTCCTCGAACGTGACGTCCTCGCCGGTGACGGTCTTGATCACGTCGGGGCCGGTGATGAACATGTGGCTGGTCTGGTCGACCATCACGGTGAAGTCGGTGATCGCGGGGGAGTAGACGTGCCCGCCCGCGCAGGCGCCCATGATCAGCGAGATCTGCGGCACCACCCCGGAAGCGTGTACGTTGCGGCGGAAGATCTCGCCGTACAGGCCGAGCGAGACCACGCCTTCCTGGATCCGGGCGCCGGCGCCCTCGTTGATGCCGATCACCGGGCAGCCGGTCTTGATCGCCAGGTCCATCACCTTGACGATCTTCTCGCCGTACACCTCGCCCAGGGAGCCGCCGAAGACGGTGAAGTCCTGCGCGAACACGCACACCGGGCGACCGTCGACGGTGCCGTACCCGGTGACCACGCCGTCGCCGTAGGGCTTCGTCTTCTCCAGCCCGAACGCCGTCGAACGGTGCCGCGCCAGCTCGTCCAGCTCGGTGAACGAGCCTTCGTCGAGCAACATCGCGATCCGCTCCCGGGCGGTCTTCTTGCCCTTGGCGTGCTGCTTCTCCACGGCACGCGCGGAGCCGGCGTGCACCGCCTCGTCGTACCGCAGGAGAAGGTCTTCGATCTTCCCGGCGGTGGTGTGGATGTCCGGCTTCGCGGAATCGTCGGCTGGTTGTGCGGTCACGCGGGCATCGTAACGCCCGTTCAGGTGGTGCCAGACTGTGGAAACTCTCACGCGGTGACGGCGCCCACCACGGCGGCGCTGATCCGCAGCAGCCGGTCGGCGAGCTGGGCATCGCTGGCCGGGTCGTCGAAGTCCAGCGAGGTGAGGATGCCCTCGATGCTCAGTCGGAACAGCATGCGGGCGGTCCAGCGGCGCAGCGCCGGGTCGGTGATCACCGTCTCCAGCGCCCGTTCGGCGACCGCGGTGGAGACGGAGGTGAACTCCTCGGCGTACCCGGAGAACTTCGGCTCCCGCGCGGAGTGCCGGAACAGCAGGGTGAACGCGTGCGGCTCGGCGCGGGCGATGCCCACCAGCGGCTCGACCATGTTCGCCTCGGGGGTGCCGGTGAACCGCAGCGCCTCAGCGAGCCGGTCCCGGGTGTGGTCGAGCACCGCCTCGTACAACGCCTGCTTGGAGTCGAAGTGCCGGTAGATGATCAGGCGGGTGACACCGGCCTCGGCGGCGATGTCGTCCATCGAGGTGTCGGCGTACCCACCGGTGGCGAAGGCGCGGGCGGCGGCGGCCAGGATGCTCGCTACCCGCTCCTCACGCTTCATCAGCTTCCGTCCGACCACGGTCAGATCAAACCACGTCCGCGGGTACGGGCCTGCGCCCGCGTTTCGGCGTGGCGGGCTCACTGCGGAACCGCCACCGGGTGTACGCGAACCCCAGCACCGCCCAGCCGGCGAGCCATGCGAAGTCGGCCGGGTGCCAGGTGATGCCCGGTGCCCACGCCCCGTCGGTGAACCCGGCCGAGAGCAGTGCGCCCAGGTGCGAGAGCGGCAGCGAGTCGCCGATCCACGCCACCCAGTCCGGCAGCGCGGCGACCGGGAAGAAGATCCCGGATACCAGGGTGACCGGGAGCATCACCGCTGACAGCACCGGCGCCGCCGCCTCGCTGCGCGGCACCAGCTGCGCGATCGCCAGGCCGCACACGCTGATCGTGACCGCGCCCAGCAGTATCCCGGCGGCGGAGATCGGCAGCCGGCCGGTGTCCAGCTCCGCGCCGTAGACCAGTACGCCGAGCGCGACCAGCCCGGCGCTCTGCACGACGATCACGATCACCGTGGCGGCCACCTGGCCGGCCAGGTAGAGCCAGATCGGCAACGGGGTGGCGCGCAGCCGCTTCAGGGTGCCGCGGTCGCGAGCCGCGGTGACGGCGCCGGCGAGCGTGGTGAACCCGAGGCTGACCAGCCCCAGCGTCACCATCGCCGCGGTGAGCCGGCCGGCGTACCCGGATTCGTGGCGGCTGTCGCTGATCGCGGCCAGCAGCACCATCAGCACCACCGGGGTGAGCACGCCCGAGAGCAGGGCACGCGGGGTCCGTACGTAGCTCAGCAGCTGGTAGCGGGTCTGGGTGAGCAGAGTGCTAAGCATCGGGGGCCTCCGTGAGGGCGAGGTAGACCTCTTCCAGGCTGGGTCGGGTGACGGTCAGCTCGTCCAGCTCGAGGCCGCGATCGGCGGCCCAGCCGGTCAGGGAGGCCAGCTCCTTGGTCGGGGTGTGGGTGCGGACCTCGATCGGGTCGCCGGCCGCGGTGGCACCGGGCATCGGCGCGGGGGCGCGGAAGCGTACCGTCGCCTGCCGCAGGTCTTGGCCGCCGAGCGTGGCGGGGTCGCCCTCGGCGACGATCCGGCCACCGGCGATCACCGCGACCCGGTCGGCGAGCTCGGCGGCTTCCTCCAGGTAGTGGGTGGTGAGCAGCACCGTGGTGCCGTGGGCGGCGAGCGAGCGGATCAGCTCCCAGGTACGGCGCCGGATGTGCGGGTCGAACCCGGTGGTCGGCTCGTCCAGGAACACCAGCTCGGGTCGTCCCACCAGCGCCAGCGCCAGGTCGAGCCGGCGCTGCTGCCCACCGGAGAGGGTGCCGCCGCGCTGCCGGGCCGCCTCGGTGAGCCCGACCTGGTCCAGCAGCTCGCCGGTCGGGACCGGGTCGGGGTAGAGCGAACCGTACAGCCGCAGGTGCTCGGTGACGGTGAGGCTGGGCTCCACCGTGGTGGCCTGCAGCAGCACCCCGATCCGGGCCCGCCAGGCACCGCCGGCCCGCTGCGGGTCGGTGCCGAGCACCGCCACCTCGCCGGCGTCGCGCTCCCGGTAGCCCTCGAGGATCTCCATGCAGGTGGTCTTGCCGGCGCCGTTGGGGCCGAGCACGGCGTACACCTCGCCGGTGCCGACGCGCAGGTCGATCCCGGCGAGTGCGGTGTGCGTGCCGTACCGCCGGATCAGCCCGCGTACTTCGATCGCGGTCATGCGTACTCCCATCTGTATACGACTGAGTATATACAGCAGCGTTTACACATGGCCACCTGGTGTGCTGTGCCGGTGGTCGGCTCGGGCGTCCGGTGCGGGTCGCTAGGCTGCGTCACATGCCGGAGCGGACCCCGTTGGACGAGGCGGCACTGCGCCGGGCGGTGCTCCGCCCGGATGGGCTCTGGTCCTCGCTGCGGGTGGTGGAGCGGACCGCGTCCACCAACGCGGACCTGGTGGCGGCGGCACGCGGCGGTGCCGCCGAGGGGGCGGTGCTGGCGGCCGAGCGGCAGACCGCGGGCCGGGGGCGGCTGGGGCG
>JBOGDE010000315.1:0-6724 GCA_050701695.1 Micromonosporaceae bacterium | reverse complement strand
GTCGGGCTGTGCCGGGACGCGGCGCCGGTCGCTGCGGCGGTCCCCCGCGACCGGCTCGGCGAGCTGGCCACCGCGTGGGCCGGCGACGAGGTGCTGGCCCGGCTGCGCCTGGTCGCCGCCGAGCCGGATACCGGCGCCAAGCCGGATACCGGTGCCGGGCGGGATACCGGTGCCGATCTGGTTACCGGTGGCGGGCGGGATGCCGGTGCCGGGTCGGGGGTGGTGCCGCTGCAGGCGCCGGCGCCGGTCCCGGGAGATGCGGTGGCGTTCCTGCAGTACACCTCCGGCTCCACCGCGGTGCCCCGGGGCGTGATGATCACGCACGAGGCGCTGCTGGCCAACCAGCGCACGGTCCGGGACCACTTCGGGATCAGCCCGCGTACCACGATCGTGAGCTGGCTGCCGACGTACCACGACATGGGGTTGTGCCTCGGGCTGCTGCAGCCGGCGCACACCGGCGCGAGTGGGATCGTGCTGGAGCCGGAGACCTTCGTGCTGCGCCCGGAGCGCTGGTTGCGGGCGATCTCGGGGCTGCCCGAGGTGATGTCCGCCGCGCCGGACTTCGGCTACACCTGGTGTGTCCGGCGGGTCCGCGAGTCGGCGAAGGCGGCGCTGGATCTGCGCGGCTGGCGGGTCGCGGTCAACGGCGCCGAGCCGGTACGCGCCGACACGCTCCGCGCGTTCCACGCCGCGTTCGCCGGGTGTGGGCTGCCCGAGACCACGCTGACCCCGTCGTACGGGCTGGCGGAGGCCACCCTGTTCGTGGCCGGCGGCACCGGGGAGCGCGCTGCGGTGATCCGGCGGTACGACCGGGCGGCGCTCAGCCAGGGTGTCGCGGCCCCGGCGGAACAGTCCGGGCCAGCGGAACAGTCCGGGGCGGACGGCACTGTCGAGGCGGTCGGCTGCGGCCGGCCCGGGCCGGAGGTCGAGCTGGCGGTGGTCGATCCGGAGACGGGTCTGCGTCGCGCCGAGCGGTCGGTAGGCGAGCTGTGGGTCCGCTCCCCCGGCAACGGGATCGGCTACTGGGGCCAGCCCGGCGCCGGTGTGGAGACCTTCGGCGCGATGTTGGACGGTGACCCGCGACCCTGGCTGCGTACCGGCGATCTCGGTTTCGTCGACCGCGGCGAGCTGTACGTCACCGGCCGGCTGAAGGACATGATCGTGATCCACGGGGCGAACTACTACCCGCAGGACTTCGAACAGCTGGCCCAGCAGGCGCATCCGGCGCTGGCCGGCGAGTTGGCCGCGGCGGTGCTGGACGAGTCGGCGCAGCGGGTCACCGTCGTGGTGGAGACCGGGGAGCGGACCGATGGCGGGCTGATCGCCGCCGCGGAGGCGGCGGTGGCCGCGGTGACCGCCGAGCTGCCGGTCACCACCGCGGTGGCGCTGGTACCGCGCGGGCGGCTGCCGCGTACCACCAGCGGGAAGGCGCAGCGGCAGGAGTGCGGCCGCCGGTTGCGAGACGGCCGGCTCACCGTGCTCGCCGAGTGGCCAGGGGGTGGCTTGTGACGGCGGTGCTGATCACCGGCTGCTCCTCGGGTGTCGGTGCCGCGGCCGCCCGGCGGTTCCTGCGGCGCGGCTGGCCGGTGTACGCCACCGCGCGCCGGGTCGAGAGCCTGGCCGAGCTGGCCGGCGCGGGCGCCGTACCGATGCGTCTCGACCTGACCGACGAGGCGTCGATGAGCGCCGCGGTCAGGCGGGTCGAGGCGGACCACGGTGCGGTCGGGGTCCTGGTCAACGCCGCGGGGTACGGGCTGCAGGGCGCCATCGAGACCCTGGACCTGGCGGCGGCCCGCGCGCAGTTCGAGGTCAACCTGTTCGGCGCGCTGCGGCTCAGCCAGCTCGTCGCGCCCGCGATGCGCGCCCGCCGCCGGGGCCGGATCGTCACCGTCGGGGCGATGGGCGGCCACGTCACCTTCCCCGGCACAGGGGTGCTGCATGCGTCCAAGCACGCGCTGCGGGCGGCGGGCACGGCACTGCGCCTGGAGTTGGCGCCCTTCGGGGTGGGGGTGAGCCTGGTCGAGCCGGGGCCGATCCGTACCCCGTTCGCGGCCAAGGCCAACGCGACCCTGCCGGTGAGCTGCGGCGACGACGCGTACGACCGGTTCCACGCCGCCCTCGTCACCCGGCTGGAGTCCGCGTACGCCCCGGGCGCGGTGGACCTGGTGGTCGGGCCTGACACCGTGGCGCGCGCGATCGAGCGAGCCGCGTGCGCGCCGCGCCCGAAGGCCCGGTACCCGGTCGGGACGATGTCCCGCGGGGTGATCGCGCTGACCCGTCTGCTGCCCGATCCGCTGCTGCACGCCCTGATCCGCTGGCAGTTCCCGACGCCGCGGCCCCTTGTCCCGTGACGGGCCGGCGGCATCGCCCGGTCAGTGCCGGCCGGGGCTGACCTCGGCCTCCCTGGCGTGCAACGCCTTCACCGTGGGTGAGGAGGGCACGGTCTGCGGGTCCGGGTAGGTGCCGAACAGCCGGTCGGCGGTGCCGGCGCTGGTGACGGTGAACCAGTAGTGCTCGTTCTTGTAGTGGTGCAGCCGGTGGTTGCGCCAGACCGCCCGGTAGAGCCGGCCGCGGGGCCGGTAGTCGCTGTGGATCAGGTAGTGCGTCCACTCGTACCCGAGCCCGAGCGCACCGACCACGGTAAGGAAGGTCAGCCCCAACCCGAGCCGGGGAAACCCAAAAACCGCGATCAGGGTGTACGCCGGCAGCAACCACAACAGCGCCTGCCAGGGGATGAACACCAGTGGTACGTCACGCGGGTCGGCGTGGTGGGCACGGTGCTTGCGCGCCAGCAGCGGATCGAGGGTGACGCCGGCCAGCCGGCGGGGGCGCCAGTGCAGGATCCCGACGTGCACCAGCCATTCGAAGACCGGGAACGCCGCGAGCATCACCAGCGGCGTGACCGCGTCCGAGACCCGGTAGTCCCCGACCAGGACCCGGCCGGTGCCGGCGCCGGCGAGCAGGGCGCCCAGCAGCCACGGCGAGGGATGACCCACGAACCGGCGGGCGGCCGGGCCCAGGCTGACGCCCCGGCGGCTACCGATGGCGGCCTCGTCGCGCGCCAACTCGGCCCGGGCCTGGCGTTCGGCGGCGGCGTGGCCGGCCCGCCAGTCGGCGAGCCAGGCACGCACCTGGTAGCCAATCACTGTTCTAGCGTCCGGAGCGTCGCAATCAGCTGGTCGGTGAACGGGCTGAGCAGTTCGTGCGCCGCCGTCCGTGCCGCCTCCGGGTCGCCGGCCACCACCGCGTCGGCCACCGCCTGGTACGCCTCGGTACGGCTCACCTCCTGCGCCATCACGGTGGCGAGCACCTCCAGCAGCGGCTGGTACGCCGCCCGGAAGCTGTTGAACATCAACCGGAACGCGATCGAGTCCGCGCCGTCGACGAGGTGCTCCCAGAACGTCAGTGCGTGCCGCTGCGCGAACACCGGATCGTCGTCGGCGCGCAGCGCTGCCACCGCGTCGGTGAGCCGGTCGGCGAGCTCCGCCCCGGTACGCTCGGCGGCCAGTGCCGCCACCTGCGGGCCGATGTAGAGCCGGGCCTCCAGGATGCTGCGGGCCACCGACAGATCCAGCTCTCCTCCGGGAGTCAGCAGCCGTGGCAGCAGCTCCAGCCCGGCGTGCCGGCGGTAGTCCCGTACGGTCGTCGCGCCGCCCTGGCGTACCTCGACCAGGCCGGCCTGCGCGATCCGCTGCAGCGCTTCGCGCACCGTGGGCCGGGACACCCCGAGCAGCTCGGCGAGCCGGCGTTCGCTGGGCAGCGCGGTGCCGGCGGCGAAGTCACCTCCGAGGACGCCGGTGACCAGCTGGTCGAAGACCTCGTCGGGTACGGAACGGCGGTTGACCGGTTGCAGCATGCTGCCCAGCATCCCGCTTTGGCCGGCACTGGTCAAGTGGTCAGGCCAGTTTCTTTCCGCCGCCGATCAGCCAGCCGATCAGCTCGGCGGAGGCGGCTGGTACGGCGGGGTGTAGTGCCGCAGCGCGAGCAGGTTGTCCCGTGGATCGCCGTCCGGATGGTCCCGGTAGTACGGCGTCTTCGTACCGTCCTGGTTCTCCCGGACGATGATCTCCTTGCCGTCCAGGATCACCGCACCCGCCTGCTGCTGCTCGATCAGCTCCTCCGGGGCCAGGTCGAACCGCAGCGTCTGCGCGATCGCGGCGTCCAGCTGGCCCGGCAGCAACTGCTCCTCGAAGCCCGGCATCAGCCCGTCCACGATGGAGTTGACCCGGGCCCGGAACGCCTCGGTGATCTCGTCCTCGGTCGGCTCCCGCCCCAGCTGAGGGGTCAGCTCGGCGATCACGTCGGCGCGCAGGTCGTCGCCGTACCCGTCGACGATGAAGTCGAACATCCGGCGCCGGAACCTGTCTATCACCGCCTGCCGCTGCTCGGCCCGCTCCCGGGTACTGAGCACCAGCAGGGCGTCGATCTGGCCGTGCACCAGATAGATCCGCTCCGCGGTGTACGTGATCGGCGCCCGCAGCTTCTTCGCGTCGATCCGGTCGGCGATCTCCGCGTTGGTCAGGCTCACCAGGGTCGGCTCCCCGAGCGGGTCGGTGCGGGTGAACGGCAGCCGATCCGTGCCGGGAGCGATCGCGGCGAAGTCGGCGGTGTGCCGTACGAAGTCCGAGACCCGGTAGCGCAGCCCACGTACCGTCCCGACGGTACGGTCCTCGTCGCGTACCACCACGTGGTCGACCGGCACCGGCTCCTTGTCCAGTGCCAGGCTCGCCACCTCGAACGCGATGCCGTCCTGGTCGATCACCACGTTCTCGTCGGTCAGCCCCAGGATCTGGTGCTGTGTGACGTAGCACGGGTCCCACCGGCGCTGCGCCCCCGGGACCTTGAACGGCAGCGCGTCGAGCACCGACGCCTGACTGTCGGCGTCCAGCCGGTCCCCCACCAGTTTGGCGGCGAGCGGCTCGGCGATCAGCCCCTTCAGGACGGCGAGGCCGACCAACGTACCCACCACCAGGGTCGAACCCCAGGCCAGCGCGGGGGCGAACAGCAGCGTCAGGCCGATCCCCACCGCGATCAACAGCAGGGTGGCGAGCAGCCCGAGGTCGACGTCGACGTCGAGGTCCCACGTGACCTTGCCGTCGGCGTCACGTACCGGCCGCAGTAGCAGCTGCAGGTGGAAGTCCGGGTCGCCAAGGGCGTCGGTGTACTCCCCGTGTACGTCGATCATCAGCCGTCCGGTGGGCACCGACGTGGTCGCCAGCAGCTCCGGCCCGACCGAGATTCCCTTGATCCGGCCGATCTCGTCGCTCTCCCGGTCCAGCGGGTCCTCCCGCAGTGGATAGCGGAAGCCGTCACCGGAGGGCTCCGCCTGCCGGGACTTGGCGTCGGGGCCCAGCAGCCCGAACAGCTCCGGCGAGCTGGCGAACGCCAGCGGCGCACCGGGCGGGCGGAAGTCCTGCGCGGCGTCGACGTCGCCGCGCGGCTCGACATACTGGCCCGGCTTGGCGAACAGCGCCAGGTCGACGTACAGGCCGAGGGAGCGCTGGTCGTCGGTGACGAACTTGCGCATCCGGATCGCCTGCACCTGCTGGCCCTGCGCCACGCCGAGCGGCAGGTCACGGTCGAGCTGCTGCCGGATGCTGGCCTCCACCGCGTCCGGGTCGATGCCCTGGCTCTCCAGCGCACCCCGTGTGGACTGGTCCAACCCGACCAGCGAGAGCCGCAGCGCGTGGTCGCGCTCCAGCCCGTTGCGTTCCCGGCTGGTGATCTCCGCGTCGACCAGCATCCCCGCCGGCACCGGCCCCACGGTCTGGCCGCTGGTCTCGTCGTGCACCGTCACCCACACCAGCAGATGCAGGAACGCCTCGTCGCCCTCCGGGAGCAGCCGCGGCTGCAGGCTGCCGTGCACCGCCTCCGGCAGCGCCGGCGCGTCCGGGTGCGGCTCGTACCGGCGTACGTAGTCCGTCGGCGGATGCAGCTGTACGTGCACCGGCAGCCCGGTGTCCGGGTGCGGTACGTCGAACCGCAGCGCCAGGTAGCCCGCCTCGATCTGGGCGAGCAGCAGGTAACGGAGGTAGTCCTCCGATACCACCGTCTCGGTGTCGAATCCCGACGTGACGAGGCTGCGGTCGAACATCGGGACCTCCCGGGTCGCCGTGGGGGCGCTGCCCCACATGCTCCACCAGTCACCCGACCCGGGCCGTCAGCCAGCCGACACCGCCGCGTTACGCTCCGTGGCCGGCGAAGGGCGTGGTGACGCCGTCGTAGCGCAGCCGCAGCATCATCCCCTGGTGTGCGTGGGGCAGGTTATGACAGTGGTTCATCCAGATCCCCGGGTTCGTCGCCTCGAACGCCACCTCCCACACCTCTCCCGGGCGCACATCGAACGTGTCCAGCCACAGCGGACTGCCGGACGGCGGCGTCCCGTCCCGGGACAGCACCAGCACGGGATGGCCGTGCAGGTGCCAGGGGTGGGTCTCCAGACTCCGGTTGACCACGGTGAACCGGACGATGTCGCCTTCGGTGACGAGCTGATCCGGGACCGATGGGTAGCCACGGCCGTTGACCGTCTGGGCGTACGCCGGCACACCGTCGACCATCGCCACCCCACGATCCAGCACGATCGTGAAGTGCCGGTCGGCGTTGCCGGCGCCGAACGGCACCGCGGCCGGCTCGCCGTAGTGCAGCAGGTCCAGCTCCGGCCAGCCTCCGGTGTCCGCCCCGGCCCCGTCCACGCCTTCCGGGCGCAGCCTGACACCGGCCGCGG
>JBOGDE010000314.1:0-6731 GCA_050701695.1 Micromonosporaceae bacterium | reverse complement strand
AGTGTCCTTCCGAGCCGGTCTGGTCAGGTCCTTGACAAACCCGATCATCCCAGCTCAAAGGGCACTCTCATCGTCTCCACACCGCAGTCGAGCCATCACAGACCGATCCGGTCCACGGATCGAGGCTTAGACGCGTGCCGGTCCGGCGCGGAATGCCGCGGCGTTGCGGCGCGCGAACTCCGCGAACGTGGTGGGCTCGACCTCAAAGCGTTTGTGGGTGTCCATGCGCACCTGGGACTCGGCGCACCGGCGCCGTTCCCGGAACAGCGCGTCAAGGATGTCGACGACCGGGGGCGGGCAACCCGCCGCCAGCGACTGCCGCTTCTCTTCGAAGGAGACCTCGACGTAGCGGAACTTCTCCCCGGTGGCCTCGGTGATCCGACCCACCACCTCGTGCATCGTCAACGCCTCGGGCCCGGTCATGTCATAGCTGTTGCCCTCGTGGCCTTCCGTCCTCAGGATCCCGACCGCGACCTTCGCGATGTCCTCGATGTCGACAGGGGCGAGTCGGCTGTCGCCGATCGGCATCACCAGCGCGCGCTCACGCGGGTCCACCCCGGTCAGCGTCCCCGGTAGATAGAACTGCATGAACTGGCTCGGCCGTAGGTGCGTCCACGCGACCCCCGAATCTTCGAGGTAACGCTCGATCTCGACGTGCTGACGCGTTCCCGAGAAGGCGTACGGGTCGAAGCCGACGCCGAACTCCTCGCCGGAGAACTTGACGATGTGGCCGACACCCGCCGCCTTGGCCGCGTCGATGAACGTGCGCTGGGTGTCCACCATCCGCTCCCGGGCCGAGGAGATCATCAGCACCCGCTGGACCCCGTCGAGCGCCGGTCCGAGGGTCTCGGGTCGCAGCATGTCGCCTTCGACGACGTCCACCGTCGGCAGCCCCGTCAACGCGGCGGCCTTGCCTGGACTCCTGACCAGTGCGCGCACTGGCGACCGCTGCCGGACGCTCTCGCGGATCACCGCCGCGCCACTGGGTCCGGTAACTCCGGTAACGAGTATCACGATCGCTCTGTCTCCTTGGTCGGCCGGCAGATCTGACTACGACTTTAGGAGCACTCAGTGCGAATATACAAGTTAGCTCTTCAGAGCCAGGATAGGGAGCGCTAGGATCGCTCCATGACCGTCGACCAGACCGCGGCGCCGGACTCGACCCACGGCCGCCGCACATACGGCGACACCTGCGCGATCGCGCGTGCCCTCGATGTCATCGGCGAACGGTGGGCGCTGCTGGTCGTACGCGAGCTGACGTTCGGCCCCAAGCGGTTCAGCGACCTGCAGGCCGGCGTGCCCCACGCCAGCCCGAACGTGCTCTCCCAGCGGTTGCGCGAGCTCGAGCACTCACAGGTCGTACGACGGCGCAAGCTGGGACCACCGGCCCGCGCCTGGGTGTACGAGCTGACCGACCGCGGTCGCGAACTCGAGCCCGTCCTGGTGCGGCTCGGCCAGTGGGGCCGCCAGTTCCCCCTTCCAGGCGACGCGCAGCTCAGCGCCGACTCGCTGATGCTCGCTCTGCGGACCCACTTCGACCCCGCCAAGGCCCAGGTCTGGCGCGCCACCTACCTGATCGATCTCGACGGTGACCCCTTCACGATCCGCGTCGACGACAACGGTTTGCAGATATCACGCGGCGAACCCGCCGGCCCGGACGTGGCGCTCCACACCGACCTACCCACATTCAGGGCCCTGATCATCAAGCGCGAGCCCCCGGGTCGAGCCGGCCGACTTGAGATCACAGGAGATCGAGCCGCGCTGGACCGGCTGTTGAGTGCCCTTCAGTAGCCGACGTTCAACGAGCTTCGGATCCGGAGACCCTCACCCAGCTCCCGGCGTTGCGCGCACACGTGACCATGGGCCGTATGCGTGTGACACCGGACGAGGTCCAGTCGTTCTTCGAGACCGTCCTGCCCGTTGTGGCGGTGCTGTGCGCGGCGGCGGTCCTCGTGCTGGGTGTGTTGTTGACGCTCCACCGCCGGTTCGGCAAGCCGCCTGTGCCGCGACGATCCGACCCCGCGCTGGGCGGTCCATTCATTCTGATTGGCCTTGGCACGTTAATCGCCCAGGGCAGTCAGCTGTTCGACCTGCCAACGTGGGCGAAGCTGCTCCTGCCCATGCTCAGCCTCGCAGCCAACGGCACCGCCCTCGTCTGGATCCTGAGAGGCAGGAAAGCCCGCCGCGTCGACCGTGCATAACGCAGCCGCGGCGAGGAACACCACTCGCTTGACGGGCAGCCCGCCGGCTCACGTGACCGGGACTGCCGGGCTGGTAGGGCCCGACCAGGGTAGGGCCCTACCAGGGCATGTGGTCGGCGCGGACCCTCGTCCGTGTCGAAGGGGTTGCACGGCCCTACCGTTCCGGCGGCGATCTCAAAGCCGGCACTTGAGATCCCGTAGACGTCGCGGCACTCCCGCCGACGCGACGGAGAGCCCCAGCGCGCCGGCTCAGCCGTCCGGATCCGCATCGTCGGCACCGGGCGCCGCCGGCAGGGTGACCGTGACCTCCAGGCCGCCGCCGTCGCGCGGCTCGGCGGAGACGTCGCCACCGTGGGCCCGCGCCACCGCACGCACGATCGACAGCCCCAGCCCCGCACCCGGCTTCGTGGCCAGCCGGTCCTCGGCCCCCCTGCGGAACGGCTCGAACAGCGCCGGCATGTCGTACGGGGCAACCGCCGGACCGGTGTTGCTGACCCGCAGCACCACCGAGTCGTCCGGGCCGGTGTCGGTGGAGACCCGTACCCAGCCGTCCCCGGCGACGTTGTAGCGCACCGCGTTCTCCACCAGGTTCTGCACCAGCCGCTCCAGCAACACCGAGTTGCCCAGGGTCGGCGCCGGTCTCGCCGCGGTGTGCACCGCGACCGGCCCCTCCGGCTGCTGCGCCGCCACATGGTCGACGATGTCGGCCAGATCGACGAACGACCGCTCGGTCAGCTCCCGTTCGGAACGGGCCAGCAGCAGCAGCCCGTCGATCAGCCGCTCGTGACGGTTGTTGATCTCCAGCAGGGTCTCGCCGAGCTGGCGGGTCTCCACCGCGACCGCCCGGCGGTGTAGCGCCACCTCCAGCAGCGCCCGGTTCAGCGCCAGCGGGGTACGCAACTCGTGGGACGCGTTCGCGATGAACCGGCGCTGCCCGTCGAACGCCCCGTCCAGCCGCTCCAGCATCAGGTCGAACGTCTCGGCCAGCTCCCGGATCTCGTCGTACGGGCCGTCCATCTTGATCCGCTCGTGCAGCCCCCGGTCGGCCGCCGGTGCGCTCGCGATCCGCCGTGCGGTGCCCGTGATCTGGTGCAGCGGCTGCAGCATCCGGCCCGCCACCACCCAGACCAGCCCCACCGCCACGGCACCGACCAGCAGCAGCGCGATGCCGCCCTGCGTCAGCAGCGCGTCGAGCGCGCTCTCCCAGGTGTCGCCGGCCACCTTGCCGATCAGCCCCTTGCCGGACGGTGGTGACGGCAGGTTCTGCAGGTCGGCGTTGCGGGCGGCCAGCTCCTCCTCGCTCGGCAGCTGCTGGGACACCATCGCGTACGTGACGCCGAGCAGCAGCACTCCGGCGAGCAGGAACAGCCCGCCGTACACCAGGGTGAGCCTGGCCCGGATGGTCAGCTGCGGCATGCTGGGTCGCTTCACGGGATCCGGTACCCCACTCCCGGCTCGGTCTGTACCACGGGCGGGTCGCCCAGCTTCCGGCGCAGCTTCAGGATGGTGAGCCGGACGGCGTTGGTGAACGGGTCGGCGTGCTCGTCCCACACCTTCTCCAGCAGCTGCTCCGCGGAGACCGCGGCGCCGTCGGCCCGCAGCAGCTCGGCGAGCACCGCGAACTCCTTGCGGGACAGCGGCACGTAGCGACCGTCCCGGTACACCTCGCGGCGGTGCGGATCGAGCCGGATCCCGGCGCGCTGCAGCACCGGCGGCGCCGCCGGGCGGGACCGCCGCCCCAGCGCCACCACCCGCGCGGCCAGCTCCGGGAACGCGAACGGCTTCGGCAGGTAGTCGTCGGCGCCGAGGGTGAGCCCCTCGACCCGGTCCTCGATCTGCGCGGCGGCGGTCAGCATCAGCACCCTCGCCGGGGACTCGCTGTCCACCAGGGTGCGGCACACCTCGTCGCCGTGCACGTACGGCAGGTCCCGGTCCAACACCACCACGTCGTAGTCGTTCACACCGATCCGTTCCAGCGCGGCCTCGCCGTCGTACGCCACGTCCACCGCGTGCGCGTCCGCGCGCAGCCACTCGGCCACCGCGTCGGCGAGCAGCGGCTCGTCCTCCACCACCAGGATCCGCATCCCCCCATGGTGACGGACGTACGGGTTTCTCCGGCGTTAGCGCCGTTGGAAACGGCCGGGAAACACCGGCTCGGCTCTACTTCTGCCAGTAACAGCCGGCGTGGGGCCGGCTATCCGAAGGAGACAACTGATGCGTATCAGGCAGGGACTTGCGGTCGCGCTGCTGCTGGCGCTGACAGTGACGGGGTGTGGCACCGACAACAACGGCAACAAGGTGGCCACCGGCGGCGGCAACGGCAAGGGCAGCACCGCGGGCAGCGGCAAGCTGACCGACAAGGAGGCGGTCCTCGCGTTCGCCAAGTGCATGAGGCAGAACGGCATCCCGAACTTCGCCGACCCGGAGATCGGTGCCGACGGCGGCTACGAGCTGAAGATGCCCAAGGACGTCCCCCAAGCAACGGTCGACAAGGCCTTCGACGCGTGCAAGGAGTACCTGCCCAACGGGGGCGCGCCGCCGAAGGTCGACCCCGAGGACATCAAGAAGATGCGCAAGTTCGCGAAGTGCATGCGCGAGAACGGCGTGGAGAACTACCCGGACCCGGACGACAACGGCGGCCTCAAGGCGCCTCCGACCGGCGACCCGCAGCTGGAAGCGGCCGAGAAGAAGTGCGCACAGTACGGGCCTGACGACGACGGACGGGGGGACGGATGAACGCGGAACGCAAACGGCGCCGGCGGATCGGCGGCGTCCTGATCGGACTGGTCGCCGTGGTGGCGGTCGCGGCCGTGGCGGTGGCGGCCTTCGGCTTCAACTTCCGGCTCAGCAACAACAACAAGGCCCAGAGCGGCAGCAACCTGCCCGCCGCCACCGCGAAGGTGACCCGGGAGACGCTGGTCGAGACCTGGAACGAGGACGGCGAGCTCGGCTACGGCAACTCCACCATCCTCACCTCCCGGGCCGGTGGCACCGTGACCAAGCTGTCCGACGCGGGAACGACAGTGCAGCGTGGAGCCGCGCTCTACTACGTCGACGCCCAGCCGATCGTGCTGCTGTACGGCTCGCTCCCGGCGTACCGGGCGATGACCACGGGGGTGAAAGGGACCGACGTCAAGCAGCTGGAGCGCAACCTCAAGGAGCTCGGGTATACCGGGTTCACGGTCGACAACGAGTTCACGGCGAGCACCGCCACGGCGGTGAAGAAGTGGCAGAAGAAGCTCGGTCTGAAGCAGACCGGCTCGGTCGAGCTGGGCCGCGCGGTCTTCGCCGACGGACCGGTACGCGTCAACAGCGTGGACGCGGCGCGCGGCGACGCGATCGGACCTGGTACGCCGGTGCTGACCTTCACCGGAATGTCCCCGGTGGTGACGGTGGCGGGGGACGTGGAGGACAAGCGCCTGGTCCGCGAAGGCGGCGCCGTGGAGATCACGCTGCCTGACGAGAAGAAGGTGAGCGGCAAGATCACGAATATCCAGACCGTGATCAAGACCGGTCAGGACTCCGGCTCCGAGACGAAGCTCCAGGTCAGCATCAGCATCGACGACAAGAAGGCGGTCGAGGCGCTCGACCACGCCACGGTGCAGGTCTCGTTCGTCGCGTCCAAGAAGGAGAACGTGCTTACCGTGCCGGTGGCGGCGCTGCTCGCCCTCTCCGAAGGCGGGTACGGCGTCGAGGTGGTCGAAGGCGGCAAGACCCACATCGTCACGGTGAAGACCGGGCTGTTCGCGGGCGGCAAGGTAGAGGTCACCGGCGACGACCTGGAAGAGGGCATGACCGTCGGGATGCCGTCATGACCGCTGCCGTGGTCGAGCTGGAGGGCGTCACCAGGACGTACCCGGGCGTCACTGCGGTACGCGAGGTGAGCCTCACCATCGGGTACGGCGAACTGGTCGGCATCGTCGGACCGTCCGGCTCCGGCAAGTCCACGATGCTGAACCTGATCGGCACCCTGGACCGCCCCTCCTCGGGGACGGTACGGGTCGACGGCTACGACATCGCGGCACTCTCCGACAAGGAGGTGTCCGCGCTGCGGGCCGGCCGTATCGGCTTCGTGTTCCAGCAGTTCCACCTCGCATCGGGCGCATCCGCGGTGGAGAACGTCGCCGACGGGCTGCTCTACGGTGGCGTACCGCTGAAGGAGCGGAGGCGGCGGGCGGAGGCCGCGCTGGAACGGGTCGGCCTCGGCAAACGGCTCCACCACCTGCCGCACGAGTTGTCCGGCGGCGAGCGACAGCGGGTCGCCATCGCACGCGCGGTGGTCGGCGAACCACCGCTGCTGCTCGCCGACGAACCGACCGGAAACCTGGACTCCGCCTCCGGTGCCGGGGTGATGACGCTGCTGCGGGAGTTGCACGCCGGCGGCACCACCGTACTGGTGATCACCCACGACCGGGATATCGCGGCGAGCCTGCCGCGCCAGGTCTCGATGAAGGACGGGGAGGTGGTCTCCAGTGACCACAGCGCCTGAGGTGTCGGTGTCGCGTACCGATCCGGTGCGGCGCCCGCCGC
>JBOGDE010000313.1:0-6741 GCA_050701695.1 Micromonosporaceae bacterium | reverse complement strand
CCGCCAGGCCGTGCACGAATGCGCCCGCCAGCGTGGCCCGCTCGGCCGGTACGCCTGCGGCGAGCAGCGCCCCGATCAGCCCGGAGAGCACGTCGCCGGTGCCGGCGGTGGCCAGCGCCGGGTGGCCGGTCGGGTTGGCGTACGCCTTGCCGTCGGGGGTGGCGACGATGGTGCGGTCGCCTTTGAGCAGCACCACCGCGCCCAGCCACTCGGCGAGCCGCAGCGCCGCGGCGACCCGCCCGTTGTCCGGCTGCTCGCCGCCGATGCGCGCGAACTCGCGGTCGTGCGGGGTCAGTACGGTCGGCGCCCGCCGCCGGTCCAGCCAGCGCTGTGGTGCCTCCGCGAGCAGGGTCAGCGCGTCCGCGTCCAGGCACACCGGTACGGGCGCCGCCAGCGCCGCGCGCAGCTCCTTGGCGGCACGCGCGTCGGTGCCGAGCCCGGGGCCGACCGTCCACGCCTGCACCCGCCCGGCGTCGGCCACCCGGTCGCTGACCACCGCTTCCGGCCACCGGTCGCGGACCGCGTCGGCGGCGGTGCCGGCGTACCGGGCGAAACCGGCGGGACCGGCGAGCGCACCGGCGACCGCGAGCACTGGCGCCCCGTGGTACGCCGCCGAACCGGCCGCCACTCCGACCACACCCCGGCTGTACTTGTCGTCGTCGGGCCGGGCACGTGGCCACCAGGAGGCGATGTCCGCGGCGTCGGGGATCTCGACAGCGGGCTCACCCGGCACCCGCAGGCCGATGTCGACCAGCTCGACGAGGCCGGCGTGCCGGGCGCCGGCGCCGGTGACCAGGCCGGGTTTCAGGCAGCCGAAGGTGACGGTGACGTCGGCGCGTACCGCCGCGCCGGTGACGGTGCCGGTGTCGGGGTCGATGCCGCTGGGGAGGTCGACGGCGACGGTGGTGACCGTGTCGAGGGCGGCGACCAGGGGGGCGGCGTCGGCGCGCAGCGGGCCTTTGCCGCCGATCCCCACGATGCCGTCGACCACCAGGTCGACCCGATCCGGGACCCGGCTCACCACCCGCCCGCCGGCACGGCGGAACGCGGCGAGCCCGCCCGGGTGCGCCCGATCGGGTTTCAGCAGCAGGGCGCTGACCGCCGCGCCCCGGCGGGCCAGCCGGGCACCGGCGTACAGGGCGTCGCCGCCGTTGTCGCCGGCGCCGACCAGCAGCAGTACGTGTGCGCCGTACACCCGGGGGAGGAGCAGGGCGCAACGGCGCGCGAGGCCCGCCGCGGCGCGCTGCATCAACGTGCCGTCGGGCAGCGTCGCCATCAGGGCGGTCTCCGCTTCACGTACCGCCGCCACCGGCCAGGCTCCGCGCATCCGCTTTCCTCCTTCGCCTACGGCCTAGCCGCTCAGCCGGCTTCGGCGACCACCATCGCCGAGGCGATGCCGCCGTCGTGGGACAGCGACAGGTGCCAGCGCGCGATGCCGCGTTCCGTGGCGGCGGCCGCCACGGTGCCGGAGACGGTCAGCCACGGGCGGCCGTCGGGGTCGTTGACGACTTCGCAGTCGTGCCAGTGCAGCCCGGCGGGTGCGCCCAGCGCCTTCGCCACCGCCTCCTTCGCCGCGAACCGGGCGGCGAGTGACTCCGGGGAGCGCGGGTTGCCCTTCGGGGTGGTGCGTTCGGCTTCGGTGAACAGCCGCTCGGCCAGCAGCGGGGTACGGGCCACCGCGCGGGCGAACCGCTCCACCAGCACCACGTCGATCCCGACCGAGACGATCATGCGTTCAGTCTCTCGCAGGCCGGCGCTCCGGGTCGGTTACGGCTCACCAGAACGGCCGCTCCCGGATCGGGCCGGGAGGTGGCCACAGGTCGAGTGCGTGCAGCACCCGTGGCCACACCGACAGGATCGTCAAGGTCGCCAGCATCGCGCCGATCACGGGCGCCGCGGTCCGGTACGCGTTGCGGCGCCCGGGCCCGGTCAGCTGCCGCAGCTTGTCGCCGGCGAGCAGCCAGGCCAGCCCGACCGTACTGGCGGAAAGGATCATCGTGTACGCCAGCAGCGCCAACCCGGCCGGCAGCGTGGAGACCCCGATGATCAGGGACTGGCCGAGGTTCTCGATCAGCAGCCCGAACACCGCCTGCATCACCAGCACCTCGCCCAACCGGTAGCGGAACCAGGTCAGCGCCACCACCCAGCCGATGCCCCAGGCGGCGTACACCCCGATGTTGAACAGCAGGTCGGGGCCGAGCTGGCTGTGCCACAGCACCGTGGCGCGGTCGCCCTGCACGTACTCGGCGGTCCAGACCAGCACCTCCCGGAGCAGCCCTACCAGCAGGATCAGCAACCCCAGGGTGGTACGCGGCCCCAGCGGCACCCGGTCGACCAGGCGGCGCAGCCGGTGCCGCCCCAGGTACGCCAGCGCGAACAGCGAGTAGATCGCGAGCGGACCCAGCACCACGCCGGCCACCGCGGTCACGATCAGCACCGCCGCCCCGGCCGGGCTGTCGAGGAACCCGCACAGCCGGTCGACCCACGCCCAGTTCGGCACCCCGGGCTCAGGCTCGGGCTCTGCGTCGGTCGTCGCCTTCGGTGGCCGCCCGGCCGGCCGCGGCGTCCCCGTACGGGAGACCTTCATGCTGGCGGTACGCCGCGGCTTGACCCGGCCCGGTTTCACCCCCGGCGCCGGGGTTTCGCCGGTCTCGTCATCCGGTCCCGTTGTCTGCGGTCCGCGGTCGGGGTCGGGGTCTGCCTTCACGTGGGTCATCCTGCCCTATCCGCGAGCCGAGCCCTATCCGCGAGGGAGCGTGGTCCGTGAGGCCGGTCCTGTCTGTGTGAGGCTGGTGGGCGGGACGGATCACCGTGGGTGCCGATCTGATGGAAGTCTGAGACCGGATAGGGGCTGAGGCGATGACGATCTGCGTGTTCGGTGCGGGGAGCATCGGCTGCTACGTCGGGGGCCGGCTGGCGGCGGCCGGTGCCGACGTCGTCCTCGTCGGGCGGGAACGGCTGCGCGCCGAGGTGGCGCGGCACGGGCTCACCCTCACCGACTGGCGGGGCGGCGAGCTGCGGGTCGCCGACCCGCGGTACCAGACCGCACCGGAGGCGGCCGTGGACGCCGAGCTGGTGCTGGTGACGGTGAAGTCGGCGGCGACGGCGGAGGCGGCCGACGTGCTGGCAGGCGTGTTGAAGCCGGACGCGGTGGTGGTCAGCTTCCAGAACGGGCTGCGCAACACCGAGCTGCTCGCCGAACGGCTGCCCGGCCGTACGGTGCTGCCGGGCATGGTGGGGTTCAACGTGGTCAACCAGGGTGCGGGACGGTTTCACGCCGGCACCGAGGGCGAGCTGGAGGTACGCCGGCATCCCGCGCTGGCGAAGTACGCCGAGCGGTTCGCCGAGGCCGGTCTGCCGCTCACGGAGCATGCCGACATGGCGCCGGTGCAGTGGGCGAAGCTGCTGCTCAACCTCAACAACGCGGTGAACGCACTGTCCGGGTTGCCGTTGAAGCGCCAGCTTTCGCAGCGGCCGTACCGGCGGTGCCTGGCGTTGGCGCAGGCGGAGGCGTTGCGGCTGCTCGACGCGGCAGGGGTACGCCCGGCGAAGCTGACCCCACTGCCTCCGCAGTGGATCCCGACGCTGCTGGGGCTGCCGGACCGGATCTTCGCCCGAGCGGCGGGGCGGATGCTGGCGATCGACCCGCTGGCGCGTTCGTCGATGTGGGAGGACCTGCAGGCCGGTCGCGCCACCGAGGTCGACTTTCTCAACGGCGAGGTGGTGGCGCTCGCCGAGCGGTGGGGTCTGCCCGCCCCGGTCAACGCCAAGCTGGTCACCCTGGTCCGTGACGCGGAAGCGGGCGGCCGCCGTGACTGGACCGGCGCCGAGCTGTACGCCGCCCTCACCCGCCCCTGACCCACCACCTCACCCCTCCGACGTGATCGCGCGGCGCTGGGCGAGGATGCGTCGCCGGATCAGCTCGATGCCTCGCGGCAGCACAGTGAGGGTGTAGTGGGCGCAGTCACCGGAGCGGTGCGTCACGACGGTCTCGATCGGCCGGAACACCTCCGCGTACCGGGCGTACGCGTCGTACTGCAGCTGCCCGCACAGCGCTTCCCGGGTGAAGATCAGCCGCTGCTCCAGCAGGAACGCGCGGAGCGCCCGCTCCCGCCAGCCGAGCAGCTTCGCCACCTCCCGGATCAGCAGCCCGCCATGCGCCGCCATCAACCGCTCGTGCGCCGCCACCTTCGGCGCCGCCGCCGACAGCGCGAGCTGGACGTCGCGTACCCGCACCTCCGCGGCCTCCCGCTCGTCTTCGGCATCGAGCACCATCTGTGCGAGCGCACGCCGGTCGATCGCCGGCACCACGATGGCTACGTCGTACGAGGTCTCGTCTGGGCGAATGTTCTCTGACAACGGCCCTCCCCTGATGCTCGAACATATGTTCGAATCTTGCGCCCAGTCTACCCCACCACGGCAACCCGCTCCAGTGCCCAGCGGCGGGGACCTCAGGGTCACTGTTTCGGGAACGGAGGTGCTGCCACGGCGTGAGATCTGTTCCCCAAACCGCGATCACGCGGGGGAGGGGGAGGGGTTATTCGACGGTGACGGATTTGGCGAGGTTGCGGGGCTGGTCCACGTCGTGGCCGCGGGTGGCGGCGATCTCGCAGGCCAGCACCTGCAGCGGCACGGTGGTCAGCATCGGCGCCAGCAGCGTCGGGGAGTGCGGCACGGTGATCAGCTCGTCGGCGTACCGGGTGACGGCGTCGTCGCCCTCCTCGGCGATCGCGATCACCCGGGCACCGCGGGCCTTGACCTCCTGGATGTTGGAGACCAGCTTGTCGTGCAGTACGGCGCGACCGCGCGGGGAGGGCACCACCACCACGACGGGGGTGCCGTTGTCGATCAGGGAGATCGGGCCGTGCTTCAGCTCCCCGGCGGCGAAGCCCTCGGCGTGCATGTACGCCAGCTCCTTGAGCTTCAGCGCGCCTTCCAGCGCCACCGGGAAGCCGACGTGCCGGCCGATGAACAGCACCGAGTCCGAGCCGGCCAGCTCCCGGCCGAGCTCGCGTACCGGCTCCATCTGCTCCAGCACCGTCGCGATCTTGTCGGGCATGTGCGTCAGCTCGGCCAGCACAGAACCGACCTCGTCGGCGTACTTGATGCCGCGTACCTGGGCCAGGTGCAGGCCGACCAGGTAGCAGGTGACCAGCTGGGTGAGGAACGCCTTGGTGGAGGCGACCGCGACCTCGATCCCGGCGCGGGTGTAGAGCGCCGCGTCGGACTCGCGCGGGATGGTCGAGCCGACGGTGTTGGAGATCGCGAGCACCCGCGCCTTCTGCTCCTTGGCGTGGCGCAGCGCCATCAGGGTGTCCATGGTCTCGCCGGACTGCGAGATCACCACCACCAGCGTGGAGCGGTCCAACACCGGGTCCCGGTAGCGGAATTCGCTGGCCAGCTCCACCTCGCACGGGATCCGGGTCCAGTGCTCGATGGCGTACTTGGCGACCAGGCCGGCGTGGTACGACGTACCACAGGCGATGATGAAGATCTTGTCCACGTCGCGCAGATCCTGGTCCGTCAGCCGGACCTCGTCGAGCAGGATCTCGCCCGCCTCGGTGGTACGCCCGCGCAGCGTGTCAGCGACCGCCTTGGGCTGCTCGTCGATCTCCTTGAGCATGAAGTAGTCGTAGCCGGACTTCTCCGCGGCGGCGGCGTCCCAGTCGACGTGGTAGTCCTTGGCCTGCGCCGGCCTGCCGTCGAAGTCGGTCACGGTCAGGCCGGCCGGGGTGATCTCCACGACCTGGTCCTGACCCAGCTCCACGGCCTCGCGGGTGTGCGCGATGAACGCCGACACGTCGCTGGCCAGGAAATACTCGCCCTCGCCCCGGCCCACCACCAGAGGGCTGTTGCGCCGCGCGCCCACCACCACGTCCGGCAGGTCGGCGTGTACGGCGAGCAGCGTGAACGCGCCCTCCAGCCGCGTACACACCCGGCGCATCGCCTCGGCCAGCGAGCTGGCCTCGGTCGGCAGCTCCCGCAGCGAAGCGGCCAGCAGGTGCGCCACCGTCTCGGTGTCGGTGTCGCTGTCGAACTCGACCCCGGCGTCCTCCAGCTCGGTACGCAGCCGGGCGAAATTCTCGATGATGCCGTTGTGGATCACCGCCACCTTGCCGTCGTGGCTGGTGTGCGGGTGGGCGTTGCGGTCGTTCGGCGGCCCGTGGGTGGCCCAGCGGGTATGCCCGATGCCGGTGCTGCTGCCGCTCAGGGCGCCGCTGCCGTCGTCGGCCAGCGCCTTCTCCAGGTTGGAGAGCTTGCCTGCCTTCTTCTCGGTACGCAGCTCGCCGTCCTCGACGATCGCCACGCCGGCCGAGTCGTAACCCCGGTACTCCAGTCGGCGCAGGCCCTCCATCACGATGGAGAGGGCGGACTGCGTACCGACGTATCCCACGATGCCGCACATGATGAGGCAGCGTAGCCGAGTGCCCGGCCGGGTTGGCCACGCCCCGGTGCGGCGACCGCCGCGCTGAGCGGCACGGTCTGCGCGGCGGAAGAAACACTCATGTGTACGCCGAACCGCGCACTCCCCGATCACCGGCGCCCCGGGTTTCGCGCACCGTCTGAGCGGTTGCGACGCCCGCCACAATCCAGTGTCCTGGCGCAGGACACCAGTGCCCTGCGTCCGAAGTACTTTGCACCGGCTGCGGCGCCCAGACGACGACCTGCGGCGTTGTCGTCGTCGCCAATCCAACACCGGGATTGACTCCTCCTCCGCCTTGCAGGACGCCGCCTGGACAC
>JBOGDE010000312.1:0-6756 GCA_050701695.1 Micromonosporaceae bacterium | reverse complement strand
CGGTTCACCCGGATACAACACCGGTATCCGGGCAAACCTCCGCCTTGCCGGATCGCCGCCTGGACTCCGCCTCGCTCGACCCGAGGCATCACGACAGCCTCTGAGCCGGGTGAATCGGATCACGGCATACTCCGTTACCCGTCAGTAAACTCGGGGCCGTAACCGGCTTGTCGCAGACCAAGGTCTCGCGATGGTCGGCCCGCGAGTCGGAGGTGTGTCGTGGCGTCCCCGGAATCCCCGAACCAGCCCGTGTCCGCTGAGCTCGACACTCGCGACCGGCCGTGGGTGATGCGTACGTACGCCGGCCACTCCTCGCCGGCAGCGTCCAACGAGCTGTACCGCCGCAACCTGGCCAAGGGCCAGACCGGCCTGTCGGTGGCGTTCGACCTCCCGACCCAGACCGGGTACGACCCCGACGCGGTGCTGGCGCGCGGTGAGGTGGGGCGGGTCGGCGTACCGGTGGCGCACCTGGGGGACATGCGGGCGCTGTTCGACGGCATCCCGCTGGAGGCGATGAACACCTCGATGACGATCAACGCGCCGGCGATGTGGCTGCTGGCGCTCTACGTCACCGTCGCCGCCGAGCACTCCGAGGACGGCGAGGCGGTCTGGTCGAAGCTGACAGGCACCACCCAGAACGACATCGTGAAGGAGTACCTTTCCCGGGGTACGTACATCTTCCCGCCCGGCCCGTCGCTGCGGCTGACCACCGACACCATCGCGTGGACGGTGTCGAATGTGCCGAAGTGGAACCCGGTCAACGTCTGCTCGTACCACCTGCAGGAGGCCGGTGCCACGCCGGTGCAGGAGGTGGCGTACGCGCTGTCGACGGCGATCGCGATCCTGGACTCGGTACGCGACTCCGGCCAGGTGCCGGCCGACCGGATCGGCGACGTGGTTGCCCGGATCTCGTTCTTCGTCAACGCGGGCGTGCGGTTCGTCGAAGAGATGTGCAAGATGCGCGCCTTCGCGCAGCTGTGGGACCGGATCACGCGCGACCGGTACGGGGTGACCGACCCGAAGCAGCGCCGGCTCCGGTACGGCGTACAGGTCAACTCGCTGGGGCTGACCGAGGCGCAGCCGGAGAACAACGTGCAGCGCATCGTGCTGGAGATGCTCGGCGTGACCCTGTCCCGGGGGGCTCGCGCCCGTGCGGTGCAGCTACCGGCGTGGAACGAGGCGCTCGGGCTGCCCCGCCCGTGGGACCAGCAGTGGTCGCTGCGGATGCAGCAGGTGCTGGCGTACGAGACCGACCTGCTGGAGTACGCCGACCTGTTCGACGGCAGCCACGTGGTCGAGGCGAAGACCCGGGAGATCGCCGACGGCGCTTCCGCCGAGATCGAGCGGGTGCTGGAGATGGGTGGCGTGATCTCCGCGGTCGAGTCCGGCTACCTGAAGGGACAGCTGGTCGCCTCGCTCGCCGAACGTCGCCGCCGCATGGAGGCCGGCGACGAGGTGGTGGTCGGCGTCAACCGCTACCCCGAGACCGAGCCGAGCCCGCTGGTCGCCGACGGCGCCGCGCCGATCCACACCGTCGACCCGGCGGTGGAGTCCGCCGCCGCGTCATCGGTCCGCGCGTGGCGGGATTCCCGCGATGGCGCGGCGGTCGAGACCGCGACGGCTCGCCTCCAGGAGGACGCGAAGAACGGCGTCAACCTGATGCCCGCCACCCTGGAGTGCGCGAAGGTCGGCGTCACCACCGGCGAATGGGCCGGCGCGCTACGCGAGGTGTACGGCGAGTACCGGGCCCCCACCGGGATCTCGTCCGTGGCGGCCGGTGCCGGAGACGACGAGATCGCGGCGGTACGCGAGCGGGTCCGCGCCACCGAGTCCGAGCTCGGCAAGCGGCTGCGGCTGCTGGTGGGCAAGCCCGGACTGGACGGCCACTCCAACGGCGCCGAGCAGATCGCCGTACGCTCCCGCGATGTCGGCTTCGAGGTGATCTACCAGGGGATCCGGCTCACCCCGGCGCAGATCGTGGCGGCGGCGGTACAGGAGGACGTGGATCTGGTGGGGCTCTCGGTGCTGTCCGGGGCGCACCTGTCGCTGGCCGGCGAGGTGCTCGACGGGTTGCGCGAGGCGGGGCTGGCGGACGTACCGGTGGTGGTGGGCGGGATCATCCCCGCCGAGGATGCCGAGGCGCTGCGCGCCCGCGGCGTCGCGGGCGTCTTCACCCCGAAGGACTACTCCCTGACGAAGATCGTCAACGAAATGGTCACCGTCACCCGCACCGCCCACGGCCTCCCCGTCTGAGCCGCTCTCCTCACCTACTGAGCAGGCTCACCGCTTGTCGCCACGTGATCACGCCCGCCTGCGCCGCCAGCACCTCATCCAGTTCAGACGTCACGCCAAGCAGGATAACGCCGAGATCTTGGTAAATGAGTGTCAGAATCGCTCACTGGTTACCAAGATCCGCGCAAGGCTACGGGGAGGCGGCGGCGCGGGCGGCTTTGCGGCGGGCTCGGCGGCGCCAGAGCCACCAGGCGCTCGCGACCAGTGCCACCAGCAGGATGATCACCAGCACCGGGAGCAGGATCGCGACGATCGACAGCACCACGCTGGTGATGTCCTCGCCAGTGCTGAGCACCGGTGCGGCGGCGCCTGCGGTGGCGACGTTGGCCACCGGGCGGGCGGTCACCTTGAAGCCGTGTACCACCAGCGCGATCACCGCGCCGACCACCAGCGGCACCCAGCTCGGCTGGTCGCCGGCGAGCGACGGATCGGGCACGGTCAGGGTCGGCGCGCCGGAGGTGGCGCCGAAGGCAAGGCCGCCGGCGGTGGGGCGGACCACCGTACCGAGGACGTCGTTGATGTGGTCGACCACCGGGATCTTGTCGGCGACGATCTCGAGCACCAGCAGCACCGAGAGCGCCAGCAGCACCCAACCGTTCTCCAGCCACTGCCACTGCGAAGGCAGGTTGATCCAGTCGGTGTAACGGCTGAGCACACCGACCGCCACCAGCGGGATGTACGCGTTGAGCCCCGCCGCGGCTGCCAGGCCACTGCCGGTGAGTGCCTCGAGCATCCGTACGCCTCCTGCCCGCCGCCCCGACGCGGCGCTAACGACTTGGTGCACGATAGTCTGCCGGGTCGCGCCGAACCCATTTGCCGACCGGCGGCGTTGTCGGCCTGCCCGGATACAACACCGGTATCCGGACAACCCTCCGCCTTGCCGGACGACAAATGGGCCTCGCCGCGCCTCCGGCGCTATCGTGCACCAAGTCGTAAGCCAATGATCGCACCAGACGGCGAGCGGGCCGGCCGGCGACGCGGATCAATCCGCTAGTGTCCTGCGCCGGAGACCAGGCGCGCGCGGGTGAAGCGGACGCCGGTGGTGATGGTGAAGCCGCCGCCGGCCTGGTATCCATCCGCCAGTGCGGCCTCGGTCGCGGCGAGTGCTTCCGGGAGCCGCTGCTCCGGGATCTTCTCCAGGGTCGCCCGGCCGCCGTGCGACCACGTCCAGTCGGTCCAGTGGGCGAAGTCGCGGAACCGGCTGTGGAACGTCGCCTCGGTGTGCAACACGTCGGTGAAGCCGGCGCCGGCCAGCAGCGCGCCGATGCTCTCGGCGTCGCGGAACGGGCTGTCCTCCGGGATCCGCGGCGCCGGGGTGTCCTCGGGCAGGTATCCGCGGAGTACCTTCAGCGCCGTCTCGTACCGCTCGTCGTACGTGCTGAAGGTGCTGAAGGCGAGCCGGCCGCCGGGGCGCAGCAGGCGCATGTAGCTGGCCAACGCGCGCACCGGATCCGGGAGCATGAAGATCACCAGACTTGCGAGCACGAGGTCGACCGAGGCGTCGGGGAGATCGGGCGCCTCGGCGTCGCCGACCCGGACGTCCACCCAGCTCAGGCCCTGCGCCGCAGCCGCCGCTCCGGTCAGCCTGACCATCGTGGGGGCGAGGTCGATGCCGGTCGCCGTGCCGGTCGGGCCCACCGCACGAGCGGCGGGCAGCAGCGCTGCACCGCGGCCGCAGCCGAGATCGAGCAGCCGCTCGCCCGGGCGTACCGCGGCGTGCTCGGCCAGGCGGCGGCCGATCGGGGTGAAGAAGTCGACGCCGACCTGGTCGTAGCTCTCGGCGGACCGGTCGAAGACTCCCACGATCCCGGCCTTGCGCTGATCGGTCTCAGTCATGGCGACATCCTGGCAGGTGCTTGGGACAGTTCCCGGTGTTGGCTACCCTCGCCGGGTGCGACTGGTGATTGCGCGATGCTCGGTGGACTATCAGGGCCGGCTGCAGGCCCACCTCCCGATGGCGATCCGGCTGCTGCTGGTGAAGGCGGACGGGTCGGTGCTGGTGCACTCCGACGGCGGCTCCTACAAGCCGCTGAACTGGATGTCGCCGCCGTGCCGGGTGGAGGAGGAGCCCGGTGTGTGGCGGGTGGTGAACAAGACCGGTGAGCAGCTGCGGATCACCATCGAGGAGATCCTGCACGACACCGAGCACGAGCTCGGAGTGGACCCGGGCCTGACCAAGGACGGGGTGGAGGCGCACCTGCAGGAGCTGCTGGCGGCCAACCCCACCGCGTTCGGCGACGGCTTCACCCTGGTGCGCCGGGAGTACGCCACCGCGATCGGCCCGGTCGACCTGCTGTGCCGGGACGCCGCCGGTGCCACCGTGGCGGTCGAGGTGAAGCGGCGCGGCGAGATCGACGGCGTCGAACAGCTCACGCGCTACCTGGAGCTGCTCAACCGGGACCCGGTGCTGGCGCCGGTGTCGGGGATCTTCGCCGCCCAGGTGATCAAGCCGCAGGCCCGGGTGCTGGCCGAGGACCGTGGCATCCGCTGCGTCACCATCGACTACGACACGCTGCGCGGTATGGAGAGCGACGAGCTGCGCCTGTTCTGAGCGCGCCGGCTCAGGTACCGGAGGCGGCGCGCCCCAAGGTGGGCGACTCAGGACTGCGGAGTCTCCAGACCGAACCGTACGACCAGTCGCTTCGGCGGCACGCCACCCTGGTCGGGGATCGTGAGCGACGTACAGCTGCCGTTGTCGAGTGGGCACCTCCAGTACGCGTCGCCGGCCTGCAGGTAGACCGATTCGCCACCCCACGACACCGACGTCACCGTGGCGTCGATGTCGAGCTCCCGGACCGTGCCCCGGTCCTTCTTCATCAGCGCGTCGACCGGTGCGATCGCCGGCTTTCCCTGGCGGTACGCCACCAGGTAGGCGCCGTCGGGGGAGACCACCGGGAGCGGTTCGCTGTCCTTCCTGGCCAGCGTCAGTCCGCTCTCGCAGGCCTTGGCGCGGGGCTCGGCGTCGCCCTCCAGGCTGACCGCCGCGAGGCAGCGGTCGCCCTGCTTCGGATCCGTGATGCCGAGCAGGGTCCCGTCAGCGCGGCCGCCCAGCGGCGACAGGCGGGTCTGCACCGGGCTCGCGCGGTATTCGCCGGCGGTCGGGTCCCAGTGGTCGAGCTGGTGCTCGCCCCGGAGCAGCACTCTGTCGCCCAACCAGCCGACCGGCTTGAGATCGTCGAGCCCGGTGCTCTGCCCCTTTTGTCGTTGGCCAGGTCCCAGATGGTGACCGTGTCGCCGATGTGCACCGCGGCCATGGTGCCCTGGTGGTGGACGTACACCTTGGGACTGCCGTCCTCGGTGAGCACTCGCCTGCCGTTGTTGAGCACGAACTCGGCGACCGTGCCGCCGCCGGAGGCCGCGCGGGTGACCACCACACCACGGGGGACCGCGACGATCGTACGGACCTCGCCGGTGCCCGGCAGGGTGATCGTGTACTCGCCGTCGTGGGTGACGACCACGGGCTGCCCGCCGGCGTAGAGCAGGTCCGGCAGTCCGGTACCTGTCGTGCCGCCCCGGGGCCCCTCGCCGCTCCTGGTCTCCTCCGGCCAGAACAGATACCCCGCGGTCAGCGCCGCCACCGCCGGGATGTGAATGGTCTCCCGGTGGATCCGGGGAGCGGCCTGCGCGGGCGATACGGGCGTCGCGGGCGAGACCGGTGTCGCGGGCGAAACGGGAGTTGCGGGCGAGACCGGCGTTGCGGGCGAGACCGGCGTTGCGGGCGAGACCGGCGTTGTGGGCGAGACCAGCGTGGCGGTGGCGGCGGCCGGGCCTGGGGTCGAGGCGGCAGAGCCCGCTGTGGCGGCGCCCTCGGCGACGACGAGTTCGGGCTGCTCCAGGACGGTGGGGGCGACCCGCAGACCCTGGTGCACCATGGTCGCCACCAGCGGGATCCGGCTCGATCCGCCGACCAAGAACACCCCGGCCATCCGCTCGGGCGGTACGCCGCTGCGCCGCAGTGTCTCTCCGGTGAGCGCCACGGTCTCGGCGATCAGCGGCCGGGCCAGCTGCTCGAACTCCTCCCGGGTCAGGTGCACCGAGCGATCCAGCAGCGGCACGTGCAGCTCCGCCGACGGGTGCCGGGACAGCCGCTCTTTGCAGGCGCGTACGTCGTCCCAGAACAGCCGCCGGGCGCGGCGCTCGTCCGGAGTGGCCGGGTTGGCCAGCCGTTGCCAGGCCGGTGGGTCATCGGCGCCGTGGACGTCGCCGATGCGGCGTACCAGGGCGTGGTCGAAGTCCAGCCCGCCGATGTCGTCGCGTCCGGCCACCGCGACCGGCTGGAACCCGTCGCCGGTACGCCGTACCACGCTCACGTCGATAGTGCCGCCGCCGAGGTCGTACACCACCACGGCGGAGCCGGGGCGTACCGAGGTCTGCGGAAGCTGGGCGAAGTACGTGGCGGCGGCGACCGGCTCGGCCAGCAGCGCCGGGGCGCCCAGGCCGGCCCCCGCGAGGCCGGCCCCCGCG
>JBOGDE010000311.1:0-6764 GCA_050701695.1 Micromonosporaceae bacterium | reverse complement strand
GGCCTGCTGATGCCGCACTGGCCGGCCCCGTACGGCGTCGGCGCCACATCGGCCGAGCAGCTGACCATCGACGCGGAGCTGTCCCGGGCCGGCGTCACCCGGCCGGCCCTCGGCATCGGGGCCTGGGCCGCGCCGACCATCCTGCGGTACGGCACCGACGCGCAGCGGGAGCGGTTCGTCGGCCCGACCCTGGGGGGCGAGATCACCTGGTGCCAGCTGTTCAGCGAACCGGAGGCCGGCTCCGACCTGGCGTCGCTGCGGACCACCGCGACGAAGGTCGACGGCGGCTGGCGGCTGACCGGGCAGAAGGTGTGGACCTCGCTCGCCCGGGAGGCGGACTGGGCGATCTGCCTGGCGCGCACCGATCCGGCGGCGCCGAAGCACAAGGGGATCACGTACTTCCTGGTGGCGATGGACACGCCGGGCATCGAGGTACGGCCGCTGCGCGAGATCACCGGCGCGGCGGTGTTCAACGAGGTGTTCCTCGACGAGGTGTACGTGCCGGACGACTGCGTGGTGGGGGTGCCCGGCGACGGCTGGCGGCTGGCGCGTACCACCCTGGCGAACGAGCGGGTCGCGATGGGGGAGGGGTCCGCGCTGGGCGAGACCGTCGAGGAGCTGCTGCGGCTGGCGCCGGGGCCCTCCGAGCGGCTGGGCGGGTTGGTCGCCGACGGGTTGGCGTTGTCGCTGCTGGGGCTGCGGGAGACGCTGCTGCGGCTGCGCGGCGACGACCCGGGGGCGGCATCGAGCGTACGCAAGCTGGTCGGTGTGGCGCATCGCCAGGAGGTGGCGGAGGCGGCGCTGGAGCTGCTGGCCGAGTCGGGCGCGGCCGACGGCGAGCAGGCCCGGCAGTTCCTGCTCACCCGTTGCCTGTCCATCGCCGGTGGCACCACCCAGATCCTGCTCACCGTCGCCGCCGAACGCGTCCTCGGCCTCCCCCGGGAGCCGTGAACTCGTGCCACCAGTGGTAGAACAGGTTCTAGAAATCGACTAGGCTTGCCTGGCAGAACTGCTAGAACGAGTTCCGATCTGTGGGAGGCGGCGTGGACTTCGCTTTCGACGACACCCAGCGCTCGATCGCTGAGCTGGCGGCCGACGTGCTCTCCCGGGCCGGCGCGCCCGAGCTGTCGCGCGGCGGTGCGGCCGAGCTCGGGCAGGGCGGGTACGACGAAGCCACCTGGAAGGCGCTCGGTGAGGCGGGACTGCTGTCGCTGGTGTTGCCGGAGCGGCTCGGCGGCGACGGGCTCGGAGTCACCGAAGCGGCCGTGGTGCTCGCGGAGGCCGGCCGGCGTGCCGCGGCGGTGCCGGCGCTCGCCACCCTCGCACTCGGTGTGCTGCCGATCGTGCGGTACGGCTCGGCAGCCCAGCAGGACGCGCTGCTCGGTGACCCCGGCCGGGTGTTCACCGCGGGGTTGCGGGAGCCGACCGACGCGCTGCCCACCGCACCGCGCACCACCGCGCGCTCCGACGGGGGACGGTGGGTCGTCGACGGGGTGAAGGTCGGCGTGCCCTACGCGGCAGCAGCGCACCGGATTCTGGTCCCCGCCACGCTCGGCGACCGGGCGGTGGTGCTGCTGGTGGACCCGTCCGGCCCCGGCGTCACCCTGCACCGCAGCCACAGCTCCGGCGACTGGCCCGAGTACGTGCTCCGCCTCGACGCCGCCCCGGCCGAGCAGCTCGGTGAGCCGGACGCGGTGGGGGGTCTGTCCCGGTTGGCGCTCGCCGGGGCCTGCGCCTTCGGCGACGGGCTCCTCGCCGGGATGCTCGACCTGACCGCGCGGCACATCGCCACCCGGGAGCAGTTCGGCCGGCCGCTGGCCGCGTTCCAGGCGGTGACGCAGCAGATCGCCGACGTGTACCTGGCGGCGCAGACCGTACACCTGACCACCTGGTCGGCGTGCTGGCGGCTGGGCGCCGGGCTGGACCCGGACGACGACCTGGACATCGCGGCGTACTGGCTGGCGGCGTACGGGCCGGCGGCGGCGCAGACCTGCCACCACCTGCACGGCGGGCTCGGGCTGGACGTCACCTACCCACTGCACCGCTACTCCTCGTACGCCAGGGACCTGGCCCGGTTCGTCGGCGGCGGGAGCCACCGGCTGGACAGACTGGGCGACCGAGTGGAGGCCGGCGCATGTATCTAGACCTCACCGACGAACAGCGGGCCCTCCAGACGGAGCTGCGGGCGTACTTCGCGGAGGTGGTCACGCCCGAGGAACGCCGGCAGATGCTCACCGAACGGCACGGCGCCGCGTACCGCAGCGTGGTACGCCGGCTCGGCTCCGATGGCTGGCTCGGCGTCGGCTGGCCGGTCGCGTACGGCGGTCGCGGCTTCAGTGACGTGGAGCAGCAGATCTTCGTCAACGAGGCCGCCCGCGCCTACGTCCCGCTGCCGTACGTCACCCTCCAGACCGTCGGCCCGACCCTGATGCGGTACGGCACCGAGGAACAGAAACAGCGCTTCCTGCCGGGGATCCTGGCCGGTGACCTGCACTTCGCGATCGGCTACACCGAGCCGGAGGCCGGCACCGACCTGGCGTCGCTGCGTACCACCGCGGTCCGCGAGGGCGACCACTACCTGGTCAACGGGCAGAAGACCTTCACCACCGGGGCGCACGATGCCGACTACGTGTGGCTGGCGGCGCGTACCGACCCGGCCGCATCGAAGCACAAGGGGATCTCGATCCTGATTGTCGACTGCACTGACCCGGGCTACTCCTGGACCCCGATCATCACCTGCGATGGCGCGCATCACGTCAACGCGTCGTACTACCAGGACATCCGGGTGCCGGCGTCGATGCTGGTCGGCGAGGAGAACGCGGGCTGGCGGCTGATCACCACCCAGCTCAACCACGAGCGGGTGATGCTCGGCCCGGCCGGCTGGCTGGCGGGGCTCTACCTGCGGGTACGTGCCTGGGCCGAGTCGGCGAAGACCGCCGCCGGGTCGCGGGTGATCGAGCTGCCCGACACCCGGCGGATCCTCGGCGAGGTGTACGCCAGCCACCGGGTCAACGAGCTGCTCAACTGGCGGGTCGCCGCCTCGGACGCGGTCGACGTGGCGGACGCGTCGGCGACGAAGATCTTCGCCTCCGAACGGATCCAGCAGTTCAACCGCGGCATCGAGGACCTGATCGGCCGGTACGGCGACCCCACCGACCCCGACACCGACGAGCTGGCGTCCTGGCTGGATCTGCACGCGAAACGCAATCTGGTGCTCACCTTCGGCGGCGGCGTGAACGAGGTGCAGCGTGAGCTGATCGCCACCCTGGGCCTCGGCCTGCCCCGGGCGCCGCGATGACGGGCTCGCCGCGGACCGCCGCCGCCACGAGCGCCCCAGCCCCGAGCGCCGCCGGGAAGAGCGCTGAGATCCTGGAGGTGGTGGAGAAGCTCAAGGCGCGGGGTGAGTCCGCACCCCGGCTGGCGCCCGACCCGGTCAACCGGCCGATGATCCGGCACTGGACCGAGGCGCTGGGCGATGAGAATCCCCGCTGGTCCGAGGTCGCCCCACCCGCGATGCTGCAGGTCTGGACGATGCACGGGCTGCGCGGCGAGCGTGCCCCCGACGACCCGCTCGGCGCCATGATGGCGGTGCTCGACGAGGCGGGCTTCACGGCGGTGGTGGCGACCAACTGCGAGCAGACGTACCACCGCTATCTGCGGGTGGGGGAGCGGCTGTCGGTGACCTCCCGGCTGGAGGAGGTGACCGGCCCGAAGCGTACGGCGCTCGGCGAGGGCTGGTTCGTCACCACCCGCAGCACCTGGTACGCCGGTGACGAGCCGGTCGGCGAGATGCTGTTCCGGGTGCTCCGGTACCGCCCGGCCCCGCGGCCGGCCGGCGCCCCGATGCGGCCGCCGGTCAGCCCCGACACCGCGTTCTTCTGGGAGGGCACCGCCGCCGGCGAGTTGCGGATCCAGCGCTGCAACGGTTGCGGTCTGCTGCGCCACCCGCCCGGCCCGATGTGCCCGCGCTGCGGCGGCGTCGACGTGGGCTATGCCGTCGCCGCCGGCACCGGCGAGGTCTTCAGCTACGTGGTGCACCACCACCCGCCCCTGCCAGGCCGCGGGACGCCGTTCGTGGTGGCGCTGGTCGAACTCCCCGAGGGGGTACGCGTCCTCGCCGAACTGCTCGATGTCGACCCGACCCAGGTACGGATCGGGATGCCGGTCGACGTGGGATTCCAACGGATCGACAACGAGTTGACGCTGCCCGTCTGGAGGCCGGCATGACCACCCTGCCGGAGCTGCGGATCGAGGCGACCCCGACCTTCGTGATCAGTACGGCCATCGCCACCCGCGACTACCAGGACGTACACCACGACCGGGACGCGGCGGTACGGCGCGGCTCACGGGACATCTTCCTCAACATCCTCACCACCACCGGCCTGGTGCAGCGCTACGTCAGCGACTGGGCCGGCCCGGACGCCACGATCCGCGGCATCGCGCTGCGGCTCGGTGTGCCCTGCTACGCCGGCGACACCCTGGTGTTCCGGGGTGAGGCCACCCCCGCCGGCGACGAGACCGTGGTCGACGTCGTCGGCAGCAACAGCCTCGGCGACCACGTCACCGCGACGGTACGGGTGTCCGCGTGAACGGCGCGGCGGCGATCGCCGGGATCGGGGCCACGGAGTTCTCCAAGGACTCCGGCCGCAGCGAGCTGCGTCTGGCGGCCGAAGCGGCCGGGGCGGCGCTGGACGACGCGGGGCTGACACCGTCCGACGTGGACGGCATGGTCACCTTCGCGATGGACGCGAACGCCGAGATTGCGGTGGCGCGCGAGCTCGGCGTACCCCAGCTGCGGTTCTTCAGCCGGGTGAGCTACGGCGGGGGAGCCGCGTGTGCCACCGTGCAGCAGGCGGCGATGGCGGTGGCGACCGGCGCCGCCGACGTGGTGGTCTGCTACCGGGCGTTCAACGAACGCTCCGGCACCCGGTACGGCCGGGTGCAGACCGCGGCGGTGCAACAGGCCACCTCGGCCGGCATCGACAACGGCTGGCACTACCCGCTGGGGCTGGCGACACCGGCGGCGACGGTCGCCATGTTCGCTCGCCGCTACCTGCACGTGTACGGGGCGACCAGCGAAGACTTCGGGCGGGTGTCGGTGGCGATGCGCCGGCACGCGGCGACCAACCCGGCGGCGTGGTTCTACCGGCGCCCGATCACCCTGGAAGACCACCAGGCGTCGCGCTGGATCGCCGAGCCGCTGCGGCTGCTGGACTGCTGCCAGGAGACCGACGGCGCGGTGGCGCTGGTGGTCACCAGCGCCGAGCGTGCCCGTGACCTGCCGCACCCGCCCGCCGGGATCGCCGCCGCGGCCCAGGGCAGCGGCCCCGACCAGTACGTGATGAACAGCTACTACCGCGACGACCTGACCGGCCTGCCCGAGATGGGCCTGGTCGCCAGCCAACTCTGGGCCCGGGCCGGCCTGGGACCGGACGAGATCGACGTCGCGATCCTCTACGACCACTTCACGCCGTTCGTGCTGGTGCAGTTGGAGGAGCTGGGCTTCTGCGGGCGCGGCGAGGCGCCCGGGTTCGTCGCCGACGGCGGCATCGAGCTCGACGGCCGGCTGCCGGTGAACCCGCACGGCGGCCAGTTGGGGGAGGCGTACGTGCACGGCATGAACGGCATCGCCGAGGCGGTACGCCAACTGCGCGGCACCGCGGTCAACCAGCTCCCCGACCCGGGGCACGTGCTCGTCACCGCCGGTACCGGCGTACCCACCAGTGGTCTGGTGCTCAGTCGGTCGTGAGGTAGGCGTCGGCGAGCGCGGGGGCGTCGCCCCGCTCGACCACGGTGGTGGCGAGCACGTAACGGGACCCGTCCCGCCAGACCCGGGTGCGCAGCGTCTCGCCTGGCACCACGATGCCGGCGAAGCGCACGCCGTACCCGGTGACCCGCGTGGGGTCGCCGTCGAGCAGACCGTCGACCACCGCCTTGCAGACCATGCCGTACGTGCAGAGCCCGTGCAGGATCGGCCGTTCGAAGCCCGCGGCGCGCGCGAACTCCGGGTCGGCGTGCAGTGGATTGCGGTCGCCGAGCAGCCGGTACCAGAGCGCCTGCTGCGGCAGCGTGGGCGCCAGCAGCTCGGCGTCGGGGGCCCGTTCCGGTGCCGGAACCTTCTCGGACGGTCCACGCTCGCCCCCGAAGCCGCCCTCGCCGCGCGCGAAGATCGACGACCGCGCGGTGACGAAGAGCTCGCCGTCGGCGCCGCGCAGCTGGGTCTCCTGCACGATGACCGCGGCGCTGCCCTTGTCGTACACGTCGGCGACCCGGGTCTCGGCACGCGCCTTCGCCTCGACCGGCAGCGGCTGGTGCACCACGATCCGCTGCCCGCCGTGCAGCACCCGTCGCAGGTCCACGTCGATGCCGGGCATCGACACCGTCGGCGGCGCCGTCTGGCGCAGGGTGTGCGCGACCACCGCGAACGTCGGCAGCACTCGTAGCTCGGACTCGTAGCCGTACCGCAGCTCGCGGGGGTGGACCGGGTCGGTCCCGGCACCCAGCGCCAGGTGGTAGAGCAGCACGTCGGACGCGGTCCAGGACGCCTCGCGAACAGGCAGCACCGCGCCGACGGCGGCCTGCGGGTCGATCGCCACGTCAGCTCCTTTGCGGGGGTACGGGTTGAAGAGGCTGTCGTGATACCTCGCGCCGGCTGCGGCGGGCCCAGACGACGCCCGGCGGCGTTGTCGGTTCACCCGGATACAACACCGGTATCCGGGCAAACCTCCGCCTTGCCGGATCGCCGCCTGGACTCCGCCTCGCTC
>JBOGDE010000310.1:0-6792 GCA_050701695.1 Micromonosporaceae bacterium | reverse complement strand
GCGCCGACCTGCCCGGAAAGGGGCCGGTGGCGCTGCGGCTCGGCGCGGCGACACCCACCCCCGACACCAGCTTCCCGGCGGTGATCCCGCTGCTCGGCGCGGGGCACCTGGCGATCGACGCCGATGCCCGCGACCCCGCCGTCGCCGGATTCCTGCGGGCCGCGCTGCTGCGGCTGCTGGCTGCCTCGCCCGCGGGTTCGTTGCGGGTGCTCCCCGTCGACGGGGGTACGGTGGGCGCCACGTTCGCGCCGTTCCAGGCCCTGATCGACGCCGGCGTGATGCCACCCGCCGCCACCGACACCGCGGGCCTGGACGCCGTACTGCGGCAGGCCGAGGCGCACGTCCACCAGGTACGCGCCGGCACCGTCCGCGAGGGCTACCTGCTGGTGCTGGTCGCCTCCCTGCCGCCGCAGGCCGGCAGCTCGGCGATCGCCCGGCTGGCCGCGCTCACCCACGCCGGTGCCGAGTCCCGGGTGCACCTGATCTGCTGCGGCTACCCGCCGGCCGGCCCCGGCGGGGCGCCACCTGTGGAGCACACCGCGCTGCTGACGGTGCACCGCGACGGCACCGCCCGGCTCGGCAACCCGGCCGGCGAACCGTACGGCGAGGCCGGCCTGAACGCGCCGGTACGGCTGGAGCCGGCGCCCGACGAGCACCTGGTCCACACCGTCTGCCAGCAGCTGGCCGGCGCCGCGAAGGCCGCCGAGGAGCTGCGGTTCGCCGACCTGGTCCCGGAGACGCCGTGGCGGGCCAGCTCGGCGACCGGGCTGCGTACCGCCGTCGGCCGGGCCGGGCGGGACACCGTGGAGCTGGCCTTCGACGACGCCACCCCGCACTGGCTGGTCGGTGGCCGCACCGGCTCCGGCAAGACGGTCTTCCTGCTCGACGTGCTGTACGGTCTGGCCGCCCGCTACTCCCCCGACGAGCTGGCGCTCTACCTGCTCGACTTCAAGGAGGGGGTCTCGTTCACCGAGTTCGCCCCCACCGAGCTGGACCCGACCTGGATCCCACACGCCCGCGCCATCGGCATCGAATCCGACCGCGAGTACGGCGTCGCGGTGCTCCGCGAGCTGGTCGCCGAGATGTCCCGCCGCTCCAGCGCGCTGAAACGCGCCGGGGTCGCCAAACTCGCCGACCTGCGGCGGCGCAAGGCCGATGTCGCGATGCCCCGGATCCTCGCCGTGATCGACGAGTTCCACGTCCTGTTCACCGGCAACGACGGGCTGGCCCGCGAGGCGGCGGCGCTACTGGAGGAGCTGGCCCGCAAGGGCCGCTCGTACGGCGTACACCTGATCCTGGCCAGCCAGACCGCTTCCGGCGTCGAGGCGCTGTACGCCAAGACCGACTCGATCTTCGGGCAGTTCCCGTTGCGGGTGGCGCTCTCCGGCGGCGGCAACGTGCTGGCCACCCTCAACACCGCTGCCGACGGGCTGCCGATCGGCAGCGCGGTGGTCAACGACTCCGGCGGCGTACCGGGGCACAACCGGGTCGTACGGTTCCCGAACGCGCACGCCGAGGAGGAGACCCTGGCGCAGGCCCGGCAGTGGATGTGGCACTCGCGCTCGCCCGGTGCCCTGCCACCGGCGGTGTTCCAGGGCTTCGCCGAGCAGCACGTCGAGGACGACCCGGCCTTCGTCGCGCTGACGCCGCAGGTACGCCACCGCGCGCTGCTGGTCGGCCGCAACGCCGACGTCGCGTCCACCACCGCCGGGTTCAGCCTGGACGCCACGCCGGGCCGCCACCTCGGGGTACTCGGGCCCAGTCCGGTGGGCGCGGACATCCTGCACGCCGCCGCCACCGGGCTGGCGCGGCAGCACGCGCCCGGCACCGCACGGTTCGTCGTGGCCTCGCTGGTCGCCAGCGCCGAGGCGGTCGCAGACGAGACCCGTACCGCGGTACGCGACGCCGGCCACCCGGTCTCGGACTCCGACGCCACCGGGCTGCGCGCCGAGCTGGCGAAGCTGGCCGAGACCGCCGGCGACGGGCCGCCGCACACGTACCTGGTGGTGTTCGGGATGGACGCCGCCGCCGGGGTACTGGCGCAGCCGGCGCCGGACAATCCGATGCGCTCGGGCCGCAACGACCTGCGCACCGTACTCAAGGACGGGCCGGCGCGCGGCGTACACGTGCTGGCGTGGTGGCGCGGGATGCAGCGCTTCACCGACGACCTGGGCGGCTCGGCGATGCGCGAGGACGTGGCCTGTCTGGTCGCGTTGAACATCTCCGGCAGCGCGCTGGGCTCCCACCTGGCGCAGCACACCCTGGAGTGGGACCCGCGCCCCAACCGGGCGCTGCTGGTCGACCTGCACGAGAACCGCCGCTCGCTGGTGGTCCCGTTCGTACGTCCCGGCGGAGGTGCCGCATGAGTTGGCAGCGGTATGCGTCGCTGGCGCGACAGCTCGACACGGTACGGCGCGAGCAGGTCGCCGCCGCCTCCGGGCAGCGCCAGCAGCTGACGTCGGGGACGGCCGACCTGGACCAGCTGGTCGACCGGCTCACCGAACAGCAGACCGCGCTGAGCGAGGCCGCGCGGCTGTTGCGGATCCGGATGCCGCTGATCGATCCGCCGGCGAGCAAGGCGATCAGCGCCCGCGACGCGCTCACCCAGGCGAACGCGGCCGCCGATCTCGCCGACGCCGAACGTACCCAGGCGCTACAGCGGGCGCTCGCGCCGCGTTTCCTGCCGGACGCCTCCGCGGTGGTACGCAACGCCACGGTGTACGCCATCTGCGCCGCCGCCGCGCTGGTGGTCAGCACCGTGATGCAGTGGGCGATCGGCGACTCCGACCCGACCGCGGTGATGCTCTGGTCGCTGCTGGGGCTGCCGGTGGTGGCGTTCTTCGTTGGCTACCTGCTGATCGGGGTGGTCGGCGTACCACGGATCCCGCCGAAGCCGCCGGAGCAGGACGAGCACGGCCTTCCGGTGCCGCCGGAGCGCCGCAAAGCGCCCGTGCTGCCGCGACATCCCCGGCTCGGCGTCGCGATCTGCCTGCTGTTCGGACCGCTGGTGTGGCTGGTGCTGGTCGTCCTGTAGCCGAAACCACGCGCCGCCCGTGCTGGAGCCGAAACCGCGTGCCGCGCCCACCAAGGTCCGGGATGCTCTGCCCGCTGTGGGGCTGAACCTCACTTGGTGCGTCAGCGGTATCGCGACACGCCGGTGCGCTCGGTGTGTCGCGCACCGTTTGGCGCACCAAGTCGGCGATGTCGACAGGCAACTGCTGGTGGCGGCGGCGGATTGGCGCGGGTTGAGTACGCTGCGTCGCAACAGCCACCGAAGGCGGTGACCCATGACCGAGACTCCAGATCCGGAGGCTGTGGCGGTCGACATGCTGCGGATGGTCTCCCAGAGCGGATTCGGGATCATCAGCGCGATCCAGGCGCAGGCCCGGGCACTCGACGACCTGATCGGCATGATCACGACCAACCCGCACCTCGACCGGCCCGGCGCCGCCGCCACCCTGGAGCAGCTGCGCCGCGCCCAACTCGAGCTCGACGAGGTCTACGACATGGCACTCGACGCCACGGTCGCGACCTGGAGCATCACCGAGGTGCCCCACGGACTGGTGATCCCCGACCTGACAGACCCACTGTCCACTCCGGACAGTGACGACACGCCGGAAGATTGCTGACGGTACGTAATAGGGGTGACATGCCGCGCCGATCAATGTGGGCGCAAACCTTGTCGTCGTGACTCCGGTGGGCGATGCTTTCGGGGCGCGGGCCACTCACGGTAGCCATACCGGCATGAGAGGTCCGAATGTCCGCCGAAGAGCACGACCCCGCACCACCAGAAACACCCGCACCACCAGAAACACCCGCACCACCGGAGACACCGGCACCATGGTCCGGCACGGGGCTCGGCAGCCAGCCGAGGTCACCCGCACCGGGCAGCACCTCCCGGCCTGACAGACGGTCGCCCAGCAGCCAGTGGGCATATGTCCGCGGGGCCGACCCGCACAGCGATCCCCGACAGAGCATGGCGCACCGCCGCCTGCGGGAAAGCGGCCTGTGCGCGATCTGCGGCACCGTCTGGCCGTGCGACGTGTGGACGTCGTACGGGCCCGACCCGGCACCCGCCGGCTGACCGCGGCCGCGCCAGCCCGCGATCGCTGCACCCCAGCCGTACGCCCGACGTCCTCGGGCGGGCCCGCCGTGCCTGCGACCCAGCGCGGCCTGTCCGCCCCCGGCCCGACACCTCCACACCCCAGGAGCCCCGCGGCGGCGCGTGCCGGCCCGCGCAACTGTGCGCGCCGCCGCCCCTCCGGCCACCCGCGACCGACGAAGGAACCACGGATGAATGACCAACCACCCGCCATACAACGACTCGCCGAGATCGACGCCCGGGCCGCCGGCTGCCCCGACCCGGTGCTGCAGAGCGACGTGATCTCGCTGGTACGCCTGATCAGCAACCTGATCGCGATGCACGCGCCCACACCCGACGGACGGGTGTGCGGCGAATGCGAATCGACCCGCGCCGGCGTGCTGCGGCGCCGCACCCGTACCGCGATGCCGTGCCGTACCCGATGGCTGCTCGACGTGGTGATCGGGCGCAGCTGACGCAGCCGGTTAGCCCATGTGGGGGTAGCGCCAGTCCGTCGGCGGTACGAAGGTCTCCTTGATGGTGCGCGGAGAGATCCAGCGGACCAGGTTCTGCCAGCTGCCGGCCTTGTCGTTGGTGCCGCTGCCGCGGGCGCCGCCGAACGGCTGGTGCCCGACCACGGCGCCGGTCGGCTTGTCGTTGACGTAGAAGTTGCCGGCCGAGTAGCGCAGTGTCTCGCTGGCCCGGTCGATCACCCGTCGGTCGGTGGCGAACAGCGCACCGGTCAACCCGTACGGGGCGATGTCGGCGGCCTGCGCGACCACCTCGCCGTACTTGTCGTCGTCATAGACGTGTACGGCGAGCAGCGGGCCGAAGTACTCCCGCCAGAACGCCTCGTGATCCGGGTTGGCGACCTCGATCAGGGTGGGCTGCACGAAGTAGCCCACCGAGTCGTCGCCGGTGCCGCCGGCGAGCACCGTGCACTCCGGATCCTTCGCGACCGTCTCCAGTACGCCGGCCAGCCTGTCGTAGGACCGCTTGTCGATCACGGCACCGCCGAAGTGCGAGAAGTCGGTGATGTCGCCGTAGCTGATCTCGCCGATGCTGGCCACCAGCCGGTCTCCCAGCCCGGCCTGCCACAGCGACCGCGGCACGTACGCCCGGGAGGCCGCCGAGCACTTCTGCCCCTGGTACTCGTACGCCCCGCGGATCAGCGCGGTGTGCAGCGCGTCGGGGTCGGCGCTGGGGTGGGCGATCACGAAGTCCTTGCCGCCGGTCTCCCCTACCAGCCGGGGGTAGGACTTGTACCGGTCGATGTTGTCGCCGACCGTACGCCACAGGTGCTGGAAGGTCTTGGTGGAGCCGGTGAAGTGGATACCCGCCAGATCCGGGTCGGCGAGCGCGACCTCGCTGACCGCGTGCCCGTCCCCGGTGACCAGGTTGATCACTCCCGGGGGCAGGCCGGCCGCCTCCAGCAGCCGCATCGTGTGGTGCGCGGCGAGCTGCTGGGTCGGCGAGGGCTTCCACACCACCACGTTGCCGAGAATCGCCGGCGAGGTCGGCAGATTGCCGGCGATCGCGCTGAAGTTGAACGGCGTGATCGCCAGCACGAAGCCCTCGAGGGGCCGGTGGTCGAACCGGTTCCACACCCCGGGGGAGCTACGCGGCTGCTCGGCCAGCAGCTTCTCGGCGAAGTGCACGTTGTAGCGCCAGAAGTCGATCAGCTCGCACGCGGAGTCGATCTCGGCCTGGAACGCGGTCTTGGACTGCCCCAGCATGGTGGCGGCGTTCAGGGTGTCGCGCCAGGGCCCGGCCAGCAGCTCCGCTGTGCGCAGGAAGACCGCGGCGCGCTCAGCCTGCGGCAGGGCCCGCCACTGCGGCGCGGCCCGCTTCGCGGCGGCCACCGCGTCCGCGACATCGGCGTTGCTGGCCTGGCGGGTCACGCCGAGTACGTGGGCGTGCTTGTGGGGCTGCACGACGGCGATCTCGTCGCCGCCAGCCATCCGCTGCGCACCGTCGATGGTCATCGTCAGCTCGGCCCGCTCACCGGCTAGCTCGTCGAGCCGGCGTCGCAGGCTCTCGCGCTGCGGGCTGTCGGGTGCGTAGTCGCGCGGCGGTTCGTTGCGCGGCTCAGGTACCGCGATGACGGCACTCATGGTGCGGCTCACCTTCCTCAGGGCTCGGCTTCGTCGACGAGTTCCTCCGCCAGTCTGGCACGGTACGCAGGGCGCGGCCCAGCGGTGGGCCCGCCCACCGGTTCACCGGGTTGCGTACGCTGGTTTGCCGTGGCATCGACCTCCAAGCGCAAGCCCCGTTCTCCAGCCGGAAAGCCGCCTGCCGAAAAGCCGACCGGACAGCCCCCGGCCGGGAAGCGGCCGGCTGCGGCGAGCCGGCCGCTGTTGCCCGGCAGCACGCTGCTGTGGGTACTGCTGGCGGTCGCCGTGGTGTGGTTCGCCGGACGGCTCTGGGCGCTGCGGGGCACGCTGCGGGCAGCCGTCGAGGGTGTCGAGCTGGGCACCCAGGCGATCACCCCGCTGATCACCTTCGGGCTGCCGACCGTGATCTCCGCGGCGATGCTGGTCGGCGCGGCGGTCGGACTGGCGGCCCGGGTGCTGCTCGCCGACCGGCTCGCCAGCCGGTGGACGGTCCCGGCCGGCGCGCTGCTCGCGGCCGTGCTCACCGGTGGCGCGGTGTACGGCTCGGGCTACGGCACCGCCGCGACGGTCGGTGTGGCGGCCGCGGCGATTCTCGGC
>JBOGDE010000309.1:0-6848 GCA_050701695.1 Micromonosporaceae bacterium | reverse complement strand
GGGCGGTGGGTTGCCGTTGGGCCCCACCGCCCACTGCTGTATGCAAGGTCGAAGACAATGGTGTCGGACCCCGCGGCACGAGGAAGAGGGACGCCGATGCAGTTCGGACGCTATTACGAGGAGTTCGAGGTGGGCGCGGTCTACCGGCACTGGCCGGGCAAGACCGTCACCGAGTACGACGACCACCTGTTCTGCCTGATCACCATGAACCACCACCCGCTGCACCTGGACGCGCACTACGCGCAGACCACGACGCAGTTCAAGCGCAATGTGGTGGTCGGCAACTACATCTACTCCCTGCTGCTCGGGATGTCGGTCGCGGACGTCTCCGGCAAGGCGATCGCCAACCTCGAGGTGGAGTCGCTCAAGCACGTGGCGCCGACCTTCCACGGCGACACCATCTACGGCGAGACCACCGTGCTGGACAAGACCGAGTCCAGGTCCAAGGACGACCGTGGCGTGGTGTACGTGGAGACCAAGGGCTACAACCAGGACGGCACCATGGTCTGCGTGTTCCGCCGCAAGGTGATGGTCCCGAAGAAGTCGCACGCCCCGGGTGATGAGGCTCCCAGCTTCCCCGAGCCGAAGACCTGACCGAGGTGGCAGAGGACGCGGTCGGGGTCGGGCCCTGGCGGGGTGAGTGGCCCGCCGGCGACCGGTACGACCCGGAGCTGCTGCGGCACGGCGATGCCCGCAATGTGGTCGACCGGTACCGGTACTGGCGGCGCGAGGCGATCGTCGCCGACCTGGACTCCCGCCGGCACGACTTCCACGTCGCGATCGAGAACTGGCGGCACGACCTGAACATCGGCACGGTGGTACGCGCCGCGAACGCGTTCCTCGCCGCCGGCGTACACATCGTGGGGCACCGCCGCTGGAACCGGCGCGGTGCGATGGTCACCGACCGCTACCAGCACGTCAGCCATCACCCGACCATCGAGGAGTTCGTCGAGTGGGCGGCCGCCGAGCGGCTGCCGGTGATCGGGATCGACAACCTGCCCGGCTCCCGGCGGCTGGAGACGGTGGTGCTGCCCCGCCGCTGCGTGCTGCTGTTCGGCCAGGAGGGGCCGGGGTTGTCGGAGCCCGCCCGGCAGGCCTGCGAACAGGTCTGCTCGATCTCCCAGTACGGCTCGACCCGCTCCGTCAACGCCGGGGTCGCCGCGGGCATCGCGATGCACACCTGGGTACGTCAGTACGCCGGCCCGCCGCCGGACCCGGGGCCGCTGCCATCCGGAGCCACGCCCCCGCTCGCCAGCGAAACGTCAACGCTCGCTGCCGGAACGCCAACGCTCGCCACCGGAACGCCACCGTTGGCTACCGAAACTCAGAGTGACCAAGAATCCGGAACCGCTTGACGTACCAGGACGCACGGGTCAACGTGGACGTGAGCGAGCGCAGCGAGTGAACCAGTGTGCTCAGTGTGCGCACGAGTGCGCCGTCGAGCGGAGCGAGGCGGGGTATGAAGTGACTGTCGCGGTGAGCTGTCCGCGATGCGGCGGGCCGGTGCGCCCGCCCGATCTGATGTGCACGGACTGGCGCTGTGACGTCCACGGCGCGGTGCAGCCGTTCCACGTCGCGAAGCACATCAGTCACGAGATCCTCGACGTCGCCCGGGAGCATCTGAAGGTGCCGCTGTGGTGTCCCTGGCCGCTGCTTCCGGGTTGGACCGTGACCGGGGTCGGCTGGGTCGGTGACGAACGCGCCGGCGGCCGCGCGGCGGCGGTGGCGTGCAGCGGCCCGGCCCCGCTGGGCGGCGGACCGGCCGACGTGCTGTTGATCTCCGAGGAGCCCGGGGTGGGGCTGGGGCCCCGGTTCGCCGGGCTGGACGCCCCGGATCTCGGTCCGCGGCTGCCGGAGCGGATGGTGGGCACCGTCTCCGACGCCAAGGTGCACGCCGCGGGTCAGCACACCGCGTTGTGGGCGATCGACACCCGCACCGACCGCAGTGTGTACGTCGGCGAGGCGAAGGGCGTGTGGCTGTACGCGGTCGCGTGGCCCGCCTCCGCCGGGTACATCCTTGCCGAACATGTCACACTGCACGACCTGGTGGATTCTGTCCCTAATGAGCTGGTTTATGGGGCTCCGTCGCCGTACCTGCAGGGCTCGGCATAGGGCCGTTCTCCTCCTCCTAGGTCAACTTCTCCACCCGGCCTAGGCGTGCCTGCGTGGATCGGCCTAGTCTCGGTGGAGAATGATGTACAGAACACAGTGGACGCGAGTTCGCGTGTGTTCACGCTAGAGCAGTCATGCTGATACGCTCAGTAGTGCGATGAGTTGGGGAGGTGGAAACTCCAATGAAGAAGATCCTCACCTGGGGCGGCGTGGCCTTCCTGATTTTCTTCGTGGCGATGCGGCCCGGTGCCGCGGCCAACGTGGTGAAGTCCCTTGCAGGCGGCGTCATGGATGTGATGTCGGGATTCGGTGACTTCGCCAGCAACCTGATCGCGTAACCGCGCGGCATGTCGAGCGACAACCCGCGCGACGACGGCGAGCGCGACCGGTGGGACACCGAGCCGGTGCCCCCGCTGCCGTCCCCTCCCGCGCCGCCTGACGAGCCGCGCTACCGGGACAGCCTGGTCGAGGGTCCCCCGGAGCCACCTCCGATGGACACGCCGCCGCCCCCGCCGCCGCTACCCGATCCGGCCGAGGCGGAGCTCGACGGCTTCCGCTACGACGCGGCCGGCCTCCCGGTGGGTCCCCGCCGAGTGCTCCCTCTGGAGCCCGAGCCCAGCGCGCTGATCTCGCGCTATCTGTTCCCCACCGAGCGGTTCCGCGGTGAGTGGCGCCGCCACTGGGTGCACCTGTTCCCGTACGGCGCGCTCGGCGTCGGTGCCACCTTCGTGATGGGCTACCTGTCCGGCGTCCTGGCCAGCTTCAACCTCGGCAATGCGATGACCATCGTGGTGATCATCTGGCTGGCGGTGCTCGGGTGGTCGGGCTGGCAGTTCGTCGACTGGTACTTCGACCGCTTCATCCTCACCAACAAACGGGTGATGGTGATCGCCGGTGTGGTCACCCGGCACGTCGCGATGATGCCGCTGCTGCGGGTCACCGACATGAAGTACGAGCAGTCCCCGATGGGCCGGATGCTCAACTACGGCACGTTCGTGATGGAGTCCGCCGGCCAGGACCAGGCGCTGCGCGAGATCAAGCACCTGCCCAACCCGAACGAGCTGTACCTGCGGGTCTGCGAGGAGATGTACGAGCCGGAGGCGGTCGAGGCCCGGTTGGGCGAGGAGACCGACGAGGAGCACAACGAGCGGCTGGTCGGCGACGCCTGAGCCGTATGCGGATCGATCTTCACGCCCACTCCACCATCAGCGACGGCACCTCGACGCCGGCTGAGCTGGTCGCCGAGGCCGCCGCGGCCGGGCTCGACGTCGTCGCGCTCACCGACCACGACTCCACCGCCGGCTGGACGCCGGCCCGGGAGTCGCTGCCGCCCGGTCTCACCCTGCTACCCGGCCTGGAGCTGTCCTGCCGCTGGTACGGCCCCGGCCGGCCGATCGGGCTGCACCTGCTCGGCTACCTGGTCGACCCGCGGCACCCTGGACTGGCCACGGAGCTGCGGCGGATCCTGCGGGCCCGCGCCACCCGGGCGGAGCGGATGGTGGGGCTGCTGCGTGCCGACGGCATCGACGTCACCTGGGAGGAAGTCCGGGGGTACGCCGCAGGCGGGGTGGTGGGGCGCCCGCACCTGGCCCAGGCGCTGGTCGCGCGCGGGTTGGTGGATTCGGTGTCGGCCGCGTTCGCCTCGGAGTGGCTGGGGGAGCGGTACCGGGTGCCGAAGCAGGACGTGGAGGTCTTCCGCGGTCTGCGGCTGATCCGGGACGCCGGTGGCGTACCGGTGTTCGCCCATCCGAAGGCACACCGGCGCGGTCCGATCGTCCCGGACGAGCTGATCGGGGAGCTGGCCGACGCCGGGCTGTTCGGTATCGAGGGCGACCACATCGACCACGGCCCCACCGAACGGGAACACGTACGCCGGCTCGCCGCCGAGTTGGGGCTGGTGGTCACCGGCTCCAGCGACTACCACGGCCGCAACAAGATGGTACGACTGGGCGAGCACACCACCGCGCCGGAGGCGTACCACCGGATCGTGGCGGCCGGGCACGGCGCCGCACCGATGGTGGCCGCCTGAGAGGCTGTCGTGATACCTCGCGCCGGCTGCGGCGGGTCCAGACGACGCCCGGCGGCGTTGTCGGTTCACCCGGATACAACACCGGTATCCGGGCAAACCTCCGCCTTGCCGGATCGCCGTCTGGACTCCGCCTCGCTCGACCCGGGGTATCACGACAGCCTCTGAGCCGGTCCGGTGCCGGTCGGGCCGTAGGGTGACGGGGTGGACCTGAGGTTGTTCGGCGAGGCGTTCGTCACGCTGTTCGTGATCATGGACCCGCCGGGCACCATCCCGATCTTCCTGGCGCTCACCGGCGGCCTGGAGGTACGTGCCCGCAACCGGGCGGCATGGCAGGCGGTCGCGGTGGCGTTCGCGGTGGTGGTGGCGTTCGCCGTCGCCGGCGAGCAGATCCTGCGCTATCTGGGCATCGACCTGCCGGCGCTGCAGGGCGCCGGCGGGCTGCTGTTGCTGCTGGTCGCCCTGGAGCTGCTGACCGGCAAGCAGGACGACCCCACCGAGCAGACCACCTCCAACGTCGCGCTGGTGCCGCTGGGCACCCCGCTGCTGGCTGGCCCCGGTGCGATCGTGGCGACCATTCTGTTCGTACGCCGCGCCGACGGCACCGCCGACTACGTGGCGATCGGTGCGGCGATCCTGGCGGTGCACCTGGTGATCTACGCGTTCATGCGGTTCTCGTCGCTGATCGTGAAGATCCTGCGGCCGAGCGGGATCGAGGTGATCACCCGGATCGCCGGGCTGCTGCTGGCGGCGATCGCGGTGCAGCTGGTGGCCGACTCGGTGGCGAGCTTCGTCGCCTCGTACCAGTCGGGGCCCTGAGAGGGGCGGGTCGCACCCCGGAAGTGTCGTACCGGGCTGACAGGATCGGGGCATGGCTGAGCAGCTGGGGTTCGAGGGTATGCCACAGAAACTGTTCGTCGGCACGCCGAGCAAGCTGCTGGCGTACGAGGACTGCCCCCGCCGCTACCGTTACTCCTATGTGGACCGGCCGGCGCCGCAGAAGGGGCCGCCGTGGGCGCACAACTCGCTCGGCGCAAGCGTGCATACGGCGCTGCGCAACTGGTATGCGCTGCCGGTCGGCAAGCGCACCGTGGAGCGCGCCCGGGTGCTGCTGAAGGCGACTTGGGTGTCGGAGGGCTACCGCGACGACGCCCAGGAGCGGGCGGCCTTCGAGCGGGCGCTGGGCTGGCTGGAGGCGTATCTGGCGCGGTGCGATCCGGCCGACGAGCCGCTCGGGGTGGAGCGTACGGTCGCCGCGAAGACCCGCACCCTGGCGCTGTCCGGGCGGGTGGACCGGGTCGACCGGCGGGGCGAGGAGGTGGTGATCGTCGACTACAAGACCGGTCGCGCCGAGCTGACCGACGACGACGCGCGCGGGTCCCGGGCGCTGGCGCTCTACGCGTACGCCGCGGAGAAGACCCTGCGGCGGCCGTGCCGTGAGGTGGAGCTGCACCACCTGCCGACCGAGTCCGTCGCCCGGCACCGGCACACCGACGAGTCGCTGGCCCGCCACCTGCGCCGCGCCGAGGAGGCGGTGGCCGACATCCGCGCCGCCGAGCGGGCGGTCGCCGACGGCAAGGATCCCGATGTCGCGTTCCCTGCCGCGCCCGGCCCACAGTGCGGCTGGTGCGACTTCCGTCAGCACTGCGCGGCCGGCACCGAGGTCCCGGCCCGCCAGCCATGGGCGGCGCTCCCCGGCTGAGACCCCAACCGTCCGGCGCGCTCTCCGGCTGGCTTTACCGTGCGGCGCGCTTCCCGGCTGAGGCTTTACGGCGCGGTGCGGCGGTGACGGTGTGTGGCGGCCAGGCGGTTCAGGCGGTGATGGCGGGGCGGGTGTCGCGGTGGGCGGTGGCGCGGCGGAGCGCGTCGAAGTAGATCGGGCCGCGGGTCAGCTTCTCCGGCAGCGCGTTGACCGTGGTGCGCAGTGCCCGCACGGTGAGTGTCGCGGCGAGGTCGCTGGTGGGTAGACCCGGCATCCGGTAGATCCGGCGCGCCCAGGGGGGGAGCAGGCTGAAGCCGAGTGTCGAGACCGGCAGCCAGGCACCGCGTACCGGAGTCCAGCCCAGGCCCCAGGGCAGCGGCGGCAGCATCAGGAAGCGGGCGGTCTCGATCGCGCCGTCGGTCAACCGCAGCTCGGAGCGGATCTCGCGGTAATACGCCTCCACCGCGGCGGCCGAGTCCGGCACCGTCGCCGGGTCCAGGCCGATCAGCTCGGCGGCGGCCAGCTGCTCCCGGTAGTACGTGTCGACCTCGGCGTCGGTCAGCGGCAACCCGGCGCGGCGGGCGGTGGACAGGAACGACTCGACCTCGGTGACGTGTACCCAGCGCAGCAGGTCGGGCCGGTCGACCCGGAACTCCTCGCCGGTGTCGGGGTGCCGGCCGCGCAGCCTGCGGTGGATGCCGCGTACCCGGGCGGCGGCGCGCTGCGCCTCGGCGGTGGTGCCGTACACCACGTAGCCCACGTAGTCGGCGGTACGGATCAGCCGCCCCCAGGCGTCGGTGCGGTAGTCGGAGTTCTGGACCACTCCGGCGACCGCCACCGGGTGCAGCGCCTGCAGGTACAGCGCCCGCAGCCCGGCGAACCACAGAATCGGCTCGGCCTGCACCCGCCAGCTCACACTCTCCGGCCCGAACAACCCAAGGTCGCGATCCACCTCCCCAGAGTGCCATGCCGCGCCCACGCCACGCCCGCGCCTGCCGCCACCCGCGC
>JBOGDE010000308.1:0-6864 GCA_050701695.1 Micromonosporaceae bacterium | reverse complement strand
CCCCACGAACCCGACCGCACCGACCGCCGCAACCGATCCGGCGGCGGCCGCCGCTCCCGCCGCCAGCACCAGCAGCCGGGCCCGGCCCAGCGCCAGTCCGAGTGCCCGCGGCAGCTCCTCCCCCAGCGCCAGCAGGTCCACCGGCCGGTACGCCACCACCAGCCCGACCGCCACCAGCGCCGGCACCACAAACCAGCCCAGCGCGGCATAGTCCCGGGCGTACGTGCTGCCGGCCAGCCAGGTGAGCGCGCCGGAGATGTTCATCTGGGCCCGCGCCACCAGCAGGGTGACCAGCGCCGAGCAGCTGGCCGCCACGCCCAGCCCGACCAGCACCACCCGGGTCGGATCCAGGCTCCACCTCCCTGCGCCACGCCAACCGCCGGAAGCGAGCAGGACCACGAGCAGCAGCGCGACGGCACCGCCCAGGGATGCCGAGAGGGGTAGCAGCTCCGCCGGGGCGGAGGGCATCGTGATGATCACCAGCACCGCCGCCACCGACGCGCCACCGGTCACCCCGATCAGTCCGGGCTCGGCGAGCGGATTGCGTACCACCGCCTGCACCGCCACCCCGGCCGCGGCCAGTGCCGCTCCCGCCGCCGCCGCCACCAGGATCCGGGGCAGCCGGTAGCCGACCATCTCCACCGCGAGCGGATCGCCGCCGCCGAACAACGCCGGCGCCAGCGCACCCCAGGCCACCTCGACGTCGCCGACCTTCAACCCGGCCAGCACCGCGAGCGACAGTACGGCGAGCCCGCCACCGAGCAGCAGTGCGACCCCGGGCAGGCTGCGCCGCCGGGTGGTCGTCACCGCCGCTCCGACGTCGGCGTCGCCGGTGGTGATCCTGCGTGCCAGCAGTACGAACACCGGCCCGCCCAGCAGCGCGGTGAGCACCCCCACCGGCAGCTCCGAGTAGCCGGCCGACGGCGGCTGCAGCAGCTGCGCCGAGGCGTCGGCGGCCAGCACCAGGGTGGCCCCGAACAGCCCCGCCAGCGGCAGCGAGCCGGCGTGCCGGCGGATCCCGAGCCCGCGGGCACACAGCGGCGCCACCAGCCCCACGAACCCGATCGGCCCCGCGACAGTCACCGCGGCGGCGGTCAGCAGTACGGCGAGCAGCAGCGCGGCGGGGCGTACCCGCGCCACCGGTACGCCGAGCGACTCGGCGGTCTCGTCGCCCAGCGCCATCAGGTCCAGCGGCCGCGCCAGCAGCAGCCCGAGCGGCGCCGCGACCGCGACCACCACGCCGAGCGTCCCCGGCCGTTCCAGTCCGACCTGCAGCAGGCTGCCGGCGCCCCAGAAGAACAGTCCACGGGTACGGTGCTCGTCGAGAATCTGCAGGAACTCGGCACTCGCCATCCCGGCCAGTGCGACGGCCGCACCGGCCAGCAGCACCCGGCCCGGGGTGAGCAATCCACCCGCGGTGAGCAGATACACCAGGCCGGCCGCGAGCAGCCCACCGGCGAACGCCGCCGCCCCCGACGGCAGCAACCCCAGATCGAGCCCCAGGTACGCGGCCGCCACCACCCCGAGGTACGCCCCCGCGTTCACCCCGAGCGTGTCGGGCGCGGCGAGCGGGTTACGGGTGGCGCCCTGGATCAGGGCCCCGGCCACACCGAGCGCCGCCCCGGCGACCAGCCCGGCGAGGGTACGTGGCAGCCGGCTGCCGACCACCACACCGGCCACCTCCTGCCGGGCCTCACCGGCCAGGTACCGCAGCACGTCGAGCGTCCCGACGTCGGCGGCCCCCAGCCCGAGGTGCACCAGGGCGACCAGTGCCAGCAGCAACCCGGCGCCGCCCGCCACGATCGGCGGGCGGCGCAGGAGCGTACCAATCACTAGACCTTCAGAGCCTTACCGGTCTCCTCCAGCAACTGGACCGCCGACAGCGGCCCACCGAACACCCAGGTGCCGGGGTCGAGCGGGTAGACCCGGTCCTGCTTGACGAACTCCAGGCCGGTCCAGACCTGGTTCTTCGCCAGCGCCCCGGTGAACGGGTTGTCCTCCTCGCTGGCGACGTACAGGAACGCCGCGCCCTTGCCGACCTGGGTGAGCCCTTCCGCGCCGACGGTGGTCATCCCCCACGCGTCCGGCTTGCCGGTCCAGCCGTTTGTCAGCCCGGCCCCGCTGAGCAGCTGCGCGGCCAGGGCGTCGTCGGTGAACATCCGGATCGACGGCGCACCCTCGGCGGTGAAGCCCTGCCCGAGGGCGTACGAGGTGCCCTCCTTGCCGGCCTTCTTCAGCCGCGCGGCGAGGTCGGCGGTGGCGGTGTCGATCTTCTTCAGTACGCCCTTGGCGGCGTCGGCCTTGCCGACGGCGGTGGCGAGCTGGTTGACGGTCTTCTTCAGGTTCTCCAGCTGTGGCTTGGCGGTGTACTGGAACGCCAGCACCGGCGCGATCTCGTTCAACGCGTCGAAATTCTCGCCCAGCCGGTCCACGTCGGAGACGATCACGTCCGGCTTGAGCGCCTTGATCGTCTCGATGCTCGGCTGCTGGCGGGTGCCGACGTCGGTGACGCCGCCGGGCAGCTCGGCGCCCTTCGCGGTGACCCAGGTGCTGTACCCGGCGCTGTCGGCGTTGCCGACCGGCGTCACCCCGAGCGCGAGCAGCTCCTCGGTGTACGACCACTCCAGGCTGACCACCTTGGTCGCCACCTTCGGCAGCGTGACCGTGCCGCGGGCGGTCTCCACGGTGACCTTGCCGTCGCCCGCGGCCTTCTCGCCGGACGGGTTGTCGACGGTGCCACCGCACGCGCTGGCCAGCACCAGGGTGGCAGCCGCCACCGAAACGCCGCTGAGCAGCCTTCTCATCAGTTCTCCTTACGTGAGGGATTTCGGGGGAAACACGCCAGGTGACCCGTGTCGGGGTCGCGTACCACATGCACCGCCAGCCCGAAGGCGCGTTCGATGGTCTCGGGGGTGAGTACGTCTGCCGGCGCCCCGACCGCCTGTACCCGGCCGTCGGCGACCACCAGCAGCTCGTCGGCGTACGCGGCGGCCTGCATCAGGTCGTGCAGCACCACCACACAGGCGATCGCGTGGTCGCGGGCGAGCCGGCGTACCAGCTCCAGCAGCTCGAACTGGTGCCGCAGGTCCAGATGAGTGGTCGGCTCGTCGAGCAGCAGCACCGGCGCCCGCTGCGCCAGTACGGTGGCCAGCCACGCCCGCTGCCGCTCTCCGCCGGACAGCTCGTCGAGCCGCCGGTCGGCCAACGCGTCCGCGTCGGTGACGTGGAGCGCCCAGTCGATCGCGGCTACGTCGTCGGAGGTGTGCCGGGCGAAGGCGCCGCGATGGGCGTACCGGCCGTGCCGTACCAGCTCCCGTACGGTGACCCCGGCCGGCACCAGCGGCGCCTGCGGCAGGAACGCCAGGCGCTGCGAGAGCATCCGCCGCGACAGCGACCCGAGCGGTGCGCCGCCGATCGTGACGGTGCCCGCCAGCGGGGGCAGCAGCCCGGCGAGCGTACGCAGCAGCGTCGACTTGCCGCACCCGTTCGGCCCGACCAGCACGGTCACCGCCCCGGGCCGGGGCGCCAGGTCCACGCCGTGCAGCACCCGGCGCGCCCCGTGCCCCACATCGAGCCCATCGGCCACCAGACGCGGCGCGTCGCTGCTCAACCCCCACCTCCCTTTCGGTGGCGTTGAACCTAGCAGATTAGGTAAGGCAACCCTAATTTGGTACGCGCTGCCGCCCGACTTCGCGGCACACCGCCCCAGCGCAGCACCGCCCCAGCGAGCACGGCCCCACGGCAACCGTCACAAATCCAACAGTCTGCGACACTCCCCGCGAAGCGCTCACCCGCCGTACCGTGAAGTCATGTACTCAGTCGAGCTCAGCCACGACGAGCTGCGGATCGCGCGCAGCGCACTGCGCTCGTACCTTAACGACTTCGGCCACGACGAGGTGGATGTGCTCCGCCTGGTCAAGCGGATCCTCGCGAAGATCAGCGAAGCCGAGGCCGCCGGCGATTCCGACGCGGATCCGGCCGCCGAGACAGCCTGACCGGCACCCCGCCACGCCGCCAGGTCCGCACCTATCCATCACGTCGCCCTGAACCGGCACCGAAAGCGGCGCGCCGGCACCACTGCCGTGTATGCGCCGTGTATCGGCTTCCCGTTGGATGCCCCCAGGTCGCAGTGTCCGCGACCGGGACGACAACGAGGAGGCACCGACATGTTCGGACGAAGCAGATCGCTGCTACGGCGGTTGTCAGCCGCTGTCCTGGTGGCGGCGATGGCCGGCGGCATGCTCTGGATCGGGCAGAGCCAGGCGGGCGCCAGCGAGACGACCACCACCACGGCCGGCGAGGTCACCATCATGGCCGGCTGCAGCCGGCATCCGGGCGTCCCGGACTGGTTCTATCCCGCGCTGCGCCGGGCCGCTGAGACCCCCAACGACGGGGTGCCGACCCGATGGGGCGTCAACGACGAGCCCCGGCGCGCGATGATGAAGATCGTCTGTATGGAGAGCAGCTTCCGGGTGGAGGCGTACAACCCCGCCGGCTACTACGGGCTCGGCCAGCTGGGTCGCCCGGCGATCGACGCCTCGCGGGTGAGATTCAGCTGCTACTGGGAGTACAACGCGTGTGACCGCACCCGCCGCTACTACCAGCTGCTGGCCGCGCTGCGCTATGCCAACCAGCGGTACGGCTCCCCCCAGGCCGCCTGGTCGTTCTGGCAGTCACACAACTGGTGGTGAGTATCAGCCCTTAAAGCGGTCGCTCCGGCGCTCAGGAATCGAGCAGGTGCTCCAGCCCCACGGTCAGCCCTGGGCGCTGGAGCACCTGGCGTACCGCCAGTAGTACGCCGGGCATGAACGAGGCCCGGTCGTACGAGTCGTGCCGGATCGTCAGCGTCTCCCCCGCCGCGCCGAACAGCACCTCCTGGTGCGCCACCAGGCCGCGGGAACGCACCGAGTGCACCGGCACCCCGGCGACCGTGGCGCCGCGGGCGCCCTCCAGGGACTCCTTGGTGGCGTCCGGCATCGGCCCCAGCCCCGCCGCCTCACGGGCCTCGCCGATCAGCTCCGCGGTACGCGATGCCGTACCGCTGGGGGCGTCCAGCTTGCCCGGGTGGTGCAGCTCGATGATCTCGGCCGAGTCGAAGAAGCGGGCCGCGCGGGCCGCGAACTGCATCGACAGCACCGCGCCGATCGCGAAGTTGGCCGCGATCACCACCCCGACCTCGGGCTTGTGCTCCAGCCAGCTCTGCACCCGCGCCACCCGCTCCGAGGTGAAGCCGGAGGTGCCGACCACCGCGCAGATGCCCTGCTCGACACACCAGTGCAGGTTGTCCATCACCACGTCGGGCTGGGTGAAGTCGACCACCACCTGCGCGCCGGCGTCGGAGAGGTTCGCCAACCACTCGCCGGCGTCGATCATCGCCACCAGTTCCATGTCCTCGGCGGCGTCGACGACCCGGCAGACCTCGCTGCCCATCCGCCCCTGCGCGCCGAGTACGCCCACCCGGATCGGCTCGGTCACCTCGGTCACGACGGGCCTCCTTTATCCAATTGCCGCGGCGAAATCCTGGTCTGAGAACGGCCCGACCACCGCGAGCGACATCTGCTGGGTCAACAGCTCGGAGGCTACCGAGTGCACCTGCTCGGCGGTCACCCCGTCCACCTTCGCGAGCAGGTCGTCGACGCTGAGTGGCTCGCCGTAGAGCAGCTCGCCCTTGCCGAGCTGGGTCATCCGGGAGCCGGTGTCCTCCAACCCCAGCACCAGCGACCCCTTGAACATGCCTTTGCCGCGGGCGATCTCCTGCTCGGTGATCGCGCCGGAGGCGACCGCCGCCAGCTCGTCACGCACCAGGCCGAGCACCTCGTCGGCCTTGCCGGGCGCGCAGCCGGCGTACACCCCGAAGAGTCCGGTGTCGGTGTACTGGCTGGTGTAGGAGTAGACCGAGTACGCCAGCCCGCGCTTCTCCCGGATCTCCTGGAACAGCCGGCTGGACATCCCGCCGCCGAGGGCGTTGTTGAGCACGCCGACCGCGAACCGCCGATCGTCGAGCCGGGCCGGCGCCGGGCAGCCGAGCACCACGTGCGCCTGCTCGGTCTCCTTGCCGTGCACCTTGAGCTGGTGCCCGGTCCGGACCCGCCGCCCGGCCTGACGCAGCCCCGCCGGGGCGCCGGCCACGGCGTACCGGTCGACCCGGTCGAACGCCTCCCGTACGGCGGTCACCACCGCGCCGTGGTCGAGGTTGCCGGCCGCCGTGATTACCAGCTCCGGCGAGGTGTAGCGGCGCCGGTAGAACCCCTGGATCTGGCGCCGGGTCATCGCCGAGATGCTCTCCACGGAGCCCGAGATCGGGCGCCCCAGCGGATGTGCCCCGAAGATCGCCTCGTAGATCAGATCGTGCGCGGCATCGGCCGGCTCGTCGTCGTGCATGGCGATCTCCTCCAGGATCACGCCACGCTCGGTCTCCACGTCCGCCTCGTGCAGTACGGAGTCGGCGACCAGGTCACACACCACGTCCACGGCCAGTGGCAGGTCGGTGTCGAGCACCCGCGCGTAATAGCAGGTGTACTCCTTGGTGGTGAACGCGTTGGTCTCCCCGCCGACCGCCTCCAGCTGCGCGGAGATGTCCAGGGCGGTACGCCGCCGCGTCCCCTTGAACAGCAGGTGTTCCAGGAAGTGCGACGCCCCGGCGAGTACCGGGGTCTCGTCCCGCGACCCGACCCCGACCCAGATCCCGAACGACACGCTGCGCATCGCCGGGATCGCCTCGGTGAGGATCCGCATCCCGTTCGGCAGCACGGTACGCCGTACCGTCCCGCGCAACGGGTCGGCGGCCAGGGTACGGGTCTGGGCCCGCGCCGCGACAGCGCGCGGCGCGGGCCCAGCACCAGCGGGCATCCGCCGGGTCACCGG
>JBOGDE010000307.1:0-6898 GCA_050701695.1 Micromonosporaceae bacterium | reverse complement strand
TGGGAAACCAAACTAGCCGCGCTCGCCGCCCACGCATCCCAACCCATCGACGGCCACTTCGGACCCATGGCCGAAACGCTCGGACGGCTGCACGGCCGCCGAATAGCACGCCGGTACGCCGAAGCGTTCCGAGCACTGCCCGTGCTCGGACGGCTGCCCACCACCGAATACCTCTAGCCGCAAGCCCGCCCCCTTGTTCCCGGCTGCGCGCCACCGTGAAGGTGAAGACATTGCCCGATGACGACAGTGACACCCTCCGCGCGCCGGACCACCTGCCCCATGCCCCTGACCAGCCCGAACGACATCCTGTTGCGGAATCCGCCGACATGACCGGACGCGACGCGAGGATCAGAGACCGGGCGTCGGCGCTGGCCAGACCCGGGTGCGGATCCTGCTGATTCTGCGCTCCGGTCGCGCTCTGACGCGGGCGCAGATCTCCGCTGAGCTTCACATCGCGAAGGCGACAGTTGCCCACCACTTGCAGGTTCTGGACAAGGCCGGCTTCGTCCGCGAGGCCGCGCCGCCGAAGAAGCTGCCCCGCCACGGCACAGCGCCGGGCAGCCACGAACTGACCGAATTCGGCCGCGCTGTGTTAGGGGCATTGGAACGGTGACGGGTCTACCGGCCCTGCCTGAGCCGCTCGTGGATGAAACGGGTCATGGCGTCTTTGAGGGTCTCGCCGGGCCTGCGGGCGGCTTCGACCTGTTCGGCGAGGTCGTCAACGAGGTCGTCGGCCAGTTCCACCACGAACTTGATCCGGGCCGGTGATCCCACGGCCCGTGCCACCTGCTCGGCGGTGGTCTCCACCTGATCGGTGGTCAGAGCCCTTGCGAACCGCTCAGCTCTGGCCTGCCCGATCCGGGTGGCGCCCCGCTCGCACGCCGCCCACGTCGACCGGGACACCTCCGCGCGGGCGGCCGCCTCGGACTGGGTCAGACCGGCCCTGACCCGCAGCGTCGCCAACGTCACCGGGATGCCCGGCTCGAGCAGGTCGAGCGGGTCCGCGCCCAGCGCGTCGGCCAACTGCTTGAGCCTGGCCGGTCCGGGCCTGGTCAGCCCGGTCTCGTAGGCGCTGATCTCCTTGGGGTGACAACCGGCGGCCTTGGCGAGCTTGTCCTGGCTGAACCCGCGGGTCTCCCGCGCGGCGCGCAGCCGGTCAGGTGACAGCGACACCCCGGCCCGGCCCACCACGACGAGAAGCCTACTGGCCCGCCGCCCCGACTGATCACCCGCGTCGATCGTCAACACCCACCCGCCCAGCACCCAAACCCGGACCTGTCATTTACTGGGTAACTCTGCCATACTCACTCACACCTTTAGTGGTCGAAACGGTAAGGAAAATGACGAGACGAGGTGGGCTGGTGGCTTGCGAGGTGGGAAGGGGAGCGGAGCGGTGAGTTTCCGCAGGCGGGTGGCCCTGGCGGTGTCCTGTCTGGCGCTGCTGGTGTTGGGGCTTGCGGCCTCGACGGTCGCGTTCGCCGTGCAGGCCGGTCACGGGTGGCGCGCGGTCGTGGTGATCGTCGTCGCGGTCGCCGTGGGCATCGGCGTGCTGGGCGTGATGTGGAGCCGGGCGCCGCGGCACGCGCTGGGCGAGCTGGACAAGCAGCAGGTGCTCTTCGCCGCCGCCGACGCTCACGTGTCGGGTCTGCCGCGTCGGCTGGCGGCCGGCGAGCCGGTGGACCTGCGCAGCGAGATCGTCCCCCCGGACGGTGTCGAGATCGGCCGCGACGAGTTCGGCGCGGTGTGCCGCGCACTGCTGCAGACCTGGCGGCAGGCAGCCTCGGCGGTCCTCGACTCGACCCGCGCCGCCACCGAGGCGGCGCAGATGTCCGCGACGGCGGCGAATCTGCGCTATGTCAACACCCTCATCCACGGCCTCGGGCGGCGCACCCAGCCACTGGTCGAGCGCCTCGTCACCGTCCTGGGCGGGCTGGAGAGGCACGAGGAAGACCCCGACACCCTGGGGCGGCTGTTCGAGGCGGACAACCTCGCCACCCAGACCCGGGCGCTGACCGAGGACCTGATCGTGGTGGCCGGCGGCAAACCCGGCCGGACCTGGAAACACCCGCAGCCGATGGCCGACGTGCTGCGCGGCGCCTCCGGCGAAACCACCGAGTACCCCCGCGTGAAGCACGTGCTGCTCGACCAGCACGACATGCACCTGGCCGGGCACGCCGTCCGCGACGTGGTGCACCTACTCGCCGACCTGATCCGCAACGCCCTGCAGTACTCGGCCAACAAGGTCACCGTCACCGGCCGCGCGGTCGTCAACGGCTACGCCATCGACGTGCGCGACGAAGGCTGCGGCATCCCCTCCGACCAACTCGGCTACTGGAACCGGCTGCTCTCCCACCCCGGCCAGGAGGCGCCCGAGGCCAACCTCACCCAACTCGGCCTGCGCGTGATCGGCCGGCTCGCCCGCCTGCACGACGTCGAGGTCCGCCTCCTCAGCCCGAACGAGTACAAGGGCACCACAGCAGTCGTGCTCATCCCGAACCGCCTGATCGTCGATGAGTCGCCGAGGCCCGCGCCGCAACCCGCTCAACCACCCGCTGACGCCCCCGCCGACAGGCCGCGCCCAGCGATCGAGGCCCCGACCGACTCACACGCAGGCATTCCGGCCACTGCGCCCGCGGCGCTGGGCCCGCCCGCACCGCACCCCAGACACGCCGCAGCACCAGCCCGGCCCACGGCCGCGACACCCGAGGACCAGAACCCGCCGCTGCCCCGACGCATCAGGCAGGCCAGCCTCACCGCCCACCTGCAAGCAGAACCATCCCCGCCACCACCCGACGCGCCGACCACCGCCCGGTCCCCGGAACAGATCCGAGACCGACTCTCCCAGTACCAGCAACGCACCGCCGAAGGCCGCGCCGCCACACCCGAGCCCCTACCCACGGGAGGTACGCAGCCATGACCGACGTCATCGTGGTAGGAGCCGGGCCCACAGGTCTGCTCCTCGCCGCAGACCTCGCCGAAGCCGGCGTCAACGTCACCATCGTGGAGAAACGCAACAGTGGACAGTCCAACCTCACCCGCGCGTTCGGGGTCCACGCGCGCACCATGGAAGCCTTCGACGCCCGCGGCCTGATCGACCAACTCCTCGCCGACACCGTCTGCCGAGTGCCCCGCATCAGCCTCTTCGACCACGTCACCGTCGACTTCCGCCAGCTGCCCACCCGCTACAACTGGATGCTGATCACCCCGCAGTACAACGTCGAGCGCATCCTGCTCGACCGGACGCACCGCCTCGGGGTGCCGATCCGCTACGACACCGAGGTCACCGGCCTACGCCAGGACCGCTGCGGGGTCGACGTCGACGTCCGCAGCCTTGCCCACGGGACCACGCAGACGCTGCACGCCTCCTACGTCGTCGGCTGCGACGGCATCCGCTCTACCGTGCGTGCCCTGGCCGATCTGCCGTTCCCCGGCCACGAGTTCCTGCGATCGATGATGCTCGCCGACGTGCGCCTGCCCGCACCGCCCCCCGGGGACCTGTCCATCCACGTGAAGGCACATACCACGCGCGGGTTCGCAGCCGTCGTCCCCTACGGCGAGGACGACTGGTGGCGCATCGTGTGCTGGCACCGCGACCACGCCGACGACGCGGCGGCGCCGACACTCGAACAGGTCGCCGACGTCGTCGCCGAAGCCCACGGCACCGACTACGGCATGCGCGAGCCACGGTGGCTGTCCCGCTTCGCAGCCGACGAACGCCAGGTCCCCACCTACCGCCACGGCCGCGTGTTCGTCGCCGGCGACGCCGCCCACCAACACAGCCCCGCCGGCGCGCAAGGCATGAATGTCGGCCTGCAGGACGCCGCGGCCCTCGCCTGGAGACTCACCGCCGTCCTGCGCGGCGCACCCGAAGATCTGCTCGACGGCTACCACACCGAACGGCACCCCGTGGGACGCCGCGTCATCCGCAGCGCCGGCGGCATCATCCGCGCCGCGATCGGCCACACCGTCCTGCGCGACCCGATCCGCGCCGCCCTACGCCTACCACCCGTCGCCGACAGCGTCAGCCGGCAACTCGCCGGGACCAACATCCGCTACCCCCGACCACCCGGCGCCCACCACCTGGTCGGCACCCACGCGCCCGACACGCCGCTGCACGGCGGCGGGCGGCTCCACCAGGCGCTGCGCACCCGGCGGCACGTCCTGGCCACCCGCCCGCCCGTGCGGTTCGACGGCTGGCACGACCGCGTGAGCATCGTCTCCCACGCCGAGGCGGGCCAACCCAGCATGCTGGTACGGCCCGACGGGTACGTGGCATGGGCCTCCGACACCACCGACCCGGCGCACCTCGCCGCCACCCTGCCCCAGGTGCTCACCTCCCTCTGCGGGCAGCCCGACACCAACCGACGCCACGCCGTGTGAACCCATGCGAACCTGGGAACCCGCCAGACACGGCGAATGGATCGCCTGGTGCGCCGCACACATCCACCGCGGCGGCAAGATCACCGACTACATCGCCGCCCCGTACGCCACATGGGGTCTCCTCATCGCCCGCACCCACCACACCGCCGGCGAGCGCGTCATCCCGAAACGAACCATCCGCTACCACGGCGGCGACCCCGCCACCTGCCCCCTCTACATGCCCGGCGGCACGATATGGCTCCCCGACGGGCCCATCGACCCAACCACAGAACAGACCCCACCCGTGCCCGCCTTCGACGACGTGGACTTCTGCACCCTCCCTGGATACCTGGACCTCGTCCCGCGGCTCTAACAGGGACAGAACCCCTCCGCGCGCGGGGGCAGTTTGGTCGGTTTGGTGACTGAACGCGGGACATACTCGGGACGTTCCGTGAAATTCATGGGATGAGGCATTTCGCGCGCATCGCCGTGGTCTTCTGCCTGGCGGTCCTGGGCGGCGTGTGGCTCCCGCAGTCGGCGTCCGCGAAGCCGGCCGACCAGCCGATCAGCCTCGCGCTGAGCGCCCCGAAGACCGCCGTGTCCGCTGGCGATCCGGTCACCCTGAACGCGACGGTGACTAACCGCGGCGACGGCTCGTGCGCGACGCCGGACGGGACGATCCAGATCATCTCGGTCACCCGCGACGGCGAGCCGGTGCGTCCGGACTTCTTCCACGCCGGGTACGCCAACAGCTACGCCGCCCACCTCGACGCCAACCTCAAGCCGGCCAAGCCCGGCAAGGCCGTGACATTCCCGCTGACCGAGCGCTCCCGGCTCACCTCGGTCACGCCGACCCCGACCGGGAACGGCGTCGGCGCGACCTGGCGCCTGGACCAACCCGGCGAGTACGTGATCAAAGCCAGCTACCGGATGCCGTACGTCGAAGGCGGCTGCGTCGGCGGCAGCAACACCGCGACGCTGCGCCTCACAGCGACCCGGCTAAGGATGACCAGTGGCGGGAACTGGCCGCTGCTCGGCGCCGCCGCGGCCGCCGTGGTGCTCGTCGGCGCGCTGGCCGTGATCCTGATCCGCCGCCGGCGTACCAGCGCGGCCACGGCGCTGTTGCTGCTCGCCGTCGTGCCGCTGCCGCTGCTCGGCGCGGACCCGGCACAGGCATCCATCACGATCGACCCGGTGCCCGCCGGATTCGCCGACGCGGTCAACGGCTGCCTGGGGCAGCTCCGCCAGCACGATCCTGCTGGGATCATGAAGGACCTCGACAACGGCAAGTACGAGGTGACGATCTACCACACCACGGGGCAGGGCAACGTCAAGGCGCACACGTACCCGGACCACGCGGACATCACCTGGGACCAGCAGGACCACAGCCCGTACGAGGGCGACATCGGGCCCGCGTACGACCCGTGTCCGGCGCTGTACCACGAGTTGGTGCACTCCTACGACCGGCAGCACAAGCAACTGTTCCCGTCGCCGTGCCCGGCGGGGAAGCGCGGGCAGCAGCCGAGCATCGCCGACGTACGCGCGATCCGGGCCGAAAACGCGGTCCGCGCCGCGATCGGCAGCTCCGACGCCGGCAAGCTCGCCCGCAACAGCGCGGGTCGCAACTCGCGCGGCCCTCTCACGCTGCCCGCTGGCGACAAGTTCGGCGTGGACGACGTGCTCAAGGACTGCAAGACCGACCGCAAGCGCACCCCGCCGAACAAGAAGGGCGCGATCGGCAGCGGCCTGGTCACCGGCGGCAGCGACGGCGACCCGCACCTGACCACGTTCGACCAACGCCGGTACGACTTCCAGGCGGTCGGCGAGTTCGTGCTGGCCAAGTCCGGCGACCTGGAGGTGCAGGCCCGGCAGGCGGCGGTGGAGGGCTCCCGCCTGGTGTCGGTGAACAGCGCGCTCGGCCGGCGAGTCGGCAGCGACCGGCTCAGCTTCGCGCTCGGCGCGGACGGGCTGCGCATCCAGCTCAACGGCGAGCCGACCAGCTTCGACGCCGCGAAGACCAGCCTGCCCGGCGGCGGGACCGTCACCCTGCACGACGCCGAGCACACCGTCACCTGGCCGGACGGCAGCCACGCCGACGTCTTCCCGATCGGGCACTGGGGCCTGCGGATCCTGATCCACCCCGCGAGCCGCCGCAAGGGCACGCTCTCCGGCCTGCTCGGCGACTACGACGGCGACCCCGCCAACGACCTGCGCACCGCTGGCGACCGGCCGCTCTCCGACACCCCGACACACAAGCAGCTCTACGGCGACTTCGCCGATCGCTGGCGGGTCACGCACGCCGGCTCGCTGCTGCCGTACCCGAAAGGCAGGGACACCCGGTCCTACACCGACAAGACCTTCCCCGACCGGCCGGGCACCGGCGGCGGGCCCTCGCCCGAGGCGCGCCGGGCCGCCCGGGAGATCTGCACCAGCCTCGGGATCGTCGAGCCGGCCCGCCTGGCCGACTGCGAGCTCGACGTCGCGGTGACCGGGCAGCCCGCGCTCGCCGCCACCGCGGCGATCACCGACCAACTCACCG
>JBOGDE010000306.1:0-6907 GCA_050701695.1 Micromonosporaceae bacterium | reverse complement strand
CGCTCGGTGGGCGGGCGCCCCGCCCGGTCGGCCGACGGCACCGGCCGGGCGGGGGCCGCGCGCTACGGCGTGACCGGGATGTTGGTCAGGCCGTTGCGGGCGTTGGTGACGGTGTTGGAGGAGTAGACGACGTTCGGGTTGGAGGAGCAGCGGGACTGGGACGAGACGTAGATGGCGTAGCCGCCGACACCGCCGAGGTCGGAGTCGTTGCCCCGCCACACATTGCCGCAGCCGTACCCGTCGAGGAGGTTGTGGGTTTCGTACCCGTTGGCGAACGTGCCCGGTGAGCTGAACCTGCCGGTGTTGTTCTCGAACAGGTAGTCGTTGCCCTGGCGTCCACCCAGGAGTCGGCGGAGTTCTGCCCGGTCAGGCCGGTGCCGTCGAAGGTGTTGCCGCGCACCACACCGTCCTGGGTGCCCTCCTTGGCGTCGATGTGCTCGGCCGCCACGTACGGCCCGATCTGGTTGTCGAGCACCCGCACCCGGTCGGAGCGGTCCATCCCGCCGGAGTTGCCGTGGCAGCCGAAGTTGGACCTCGACGATCCGATGTAGACGCCCTCGCCGTACCCGGGCTTGACCAGGCCGGTGTGCGTGATCTGGGAGTTCCTGATCACGCCGTCGGCCGAGGAGCGCCGGAAGTGCACCCCCTCCTCCTCGATGTGGTGTACGTACAGCCCGTCGATCGTGACGTGCGGGGAGTTGTCGAGCACCAGGCCCTTCTTCGACTCCGCCACGGTGAACCCGGTCAGCTTCCAGTACGCGGCGTTCCACAGCCACAGGCCGTAGCCGGAGTCCCAGCCGTTGCCCGGCTGCGGGCAGGACGGCGCGGTGCCCGACGGGCCGTCGTTGATCAGCACCGCGTCCCGGTGGCCGGTGAGCGTGATCGGCCCGGCGGAGGTGCCGGCGCGCTCGGTGAGGAACGCCCCGCGGTAGCTGCCGGACGCCATCCGGATGGTCTGCCCCGGCTCGGCGGCGGCCAGCGCCGCCTTCAGCTCCGCCGCGGTGGACACGTCGACCACGTCGCCACCCCCACTCACCGGTGCGACATCGAGGTAGTCCAGGTTCGCCGCACCGCCGGAGGTGGTCGCCGTGACCCGGACCGTGCTGGTGCCGGCGGCCAGCTCGGCGGTGGTGGTGACCGTGCGCCACGTCGACCAGGCGCCGGTCGGCGGGAACGCCAGCCCGCTGGCGGTCAGGCTGCCGTTGACCCGCAGGTCGAGCGGGCGGTTGGCGGAGCTGCCGTTGGCGTACCGGACGGTCAGCGTGTGTCTGCCGGCGTTCGCCGCGCTCACCGTCCACTCCACGTACGCCCCGGTGGCGTTGGTGGTGTTGCAGAAGCCGGTGCCGGAGTAGCCGGCGTGGTCGGCGTCGACCGTGCCCTGGCAGTCGGCGTTCTCCGCCTCGTACCGGGTCGCGGTGCCGGGGCTGCTGGTCGGCGAGACGGTCGGGGTGGCGGTTGGGCTGGCGGTCGGGGTGGGGGACGGGTTGGCTCCGACCGACGTCAGGAACAGCGACTCGCCCGGGTCGGTCTTCGACGCGTCCACGCCGTGGCCGCCGGTGTAGTCGCGCTGTTCGTTGTGCGCCCAGTCGGCGATCGGGCTGCCGGCCACGTCGAGGTGGTGCCACGCCGTGCCGCTCCAGCCGAACTGGTAGATCCGGTGCCGGTCCGGGTAGTAGTCCTGGTACGGCGCGGTGTCGCTGGTCAGCTGCCTGCGCATCGCGTTGTTGAAGAAGACGTTCTGCGCTCCGGTGGCGCCCGACCACTTCACCGCCTTCTTGCCGGCGCCCCACCAGATCGGGAACCAGTTCGAGTCGTCCGGTCCGCCGCCGCCCTCGTCACCGCAGTTGGTGGTGCAGTTGCCGGAGCGGTGGGCGTACGGCACGGTCACCGTGTTCAGCTCGAACAGGTTGTGCCGTTCCCAGCCGCCGTGCAGGTTGAGGTCGGAGTCGAAGTCGTTGCCGATCACCACGTTCCCCGACGCGGACCACTGGAACGTGAAGTGCCGCAGGTTGCGGGAGACGTTGCCCGCGTACAGGGAGTCCCAGACCCGGGAGCCCCGGAAGTAGCCGTTGCCACCCTTGCCCTTGTTCCAGGAGCCGTCGAGCTGGTTGTCGACGATCTGCAGGTTCTTCGCCTCTTCGGTGACGACCGGGTGGGAGCCGGTCATCTCGGCGCGCACCCCGCGTACCCAGGAGTTGGCGGCCCACTTGAAGACGATCCCGTGCATCTGGTACGCCGGCGCCATGTTGCCGAAGTTGTGGGTGGCGTCGTCGCGGTTCAGGTCGGGCATCTCCTGCGTGAACGCGAGGTTCTCGAACCCGACACCCAGCACCGGGTCCACCAGCGGCGAGGCCTTGGAGTAGTACGTGGTCCCGCCGATCGGCGCCGAGCCGTCCGATGTGGAGTCGACCGGCACGTCGTACTCCAGCGGCTTGTCGATCGCGATCGTGCGGTTCGCGGTGTCGACCGACGCGATGGTGAAGAGTTGCTGCCGCATGTGCATGTTCAGCAGCGGGTGGGTGGTGGGCAGCGCCTTCTGGTGTTCGTAGAACCTCATCGTGTTGGCGGCCCGGATGTTGACCAGCCCGCCGGCGGTGAATCCGGCGAGCGAGCCGCTGCTGGCCAGGTGCACCACGGTGTCGCCGGCGCGGGCGGCGTACCCGGTGTCGCCGGGCTTGTCGCGCAGCTTCAGCCCGGCCTTCCAGTGCACGTTCACGGTGCCTTCGAAGAGGTCCTTGCGGTTGGCCGGGGCGGAGGCGTAGTCGCTGGCGTAGCTGGTGTGTACGCCCCGCGACTGCACCCGGAACAGGCCGCGCCCCGGCCAGATCCAGCCGCCCTTGCCGGCACCGTGGGTCATGCCGTCCTCGTCCCAGTCCGACCCGTCGTCGGTGAGCGCGTCGTACCGGGTGTTCTCGTCGGGGCGGAACGCGATCCGGGTGCCGCCGGTGCCGCTGCCCGCGCCGCGGATCACCAGGTAGTCGGCGTCCACGCCGAGCTGCCGGGACACGTTGAGGGTGCCGGCGGGCAGCGTGATCAGGCTGAGCCTGGTGTAGCTCGCGCTGGGGGAGCAGTCGGTACGCAGCTGGTCGATCGCCTGCTGCAGCCCGGCGGAGTCGTCGGCGCCGTCGTCCGGCGTGACGCCCGCACCGGCGAGCTCCTGCGGTGTGATCCGGCAGGCTGCGTCTGGGTTGATGTCGCCGTCGCCGGGCAGTGGCGCGCCACCGCGGTAGCCGGCCTTGCTCCAGTCGTACAGGCCGGCGATCGGGGCGCGGCGGTTGCCGGGGGAGAGGTCGAGGTCGGGCACCGCGGCGGCCGTCGTGGGCGCCGGAGCGGTGGGGAACGCGGCGAGTGCGGCTGGAGCGCCGAACGCGACCAGGGCGGCGAGGGTGCCGATGGCAAGTGGCCGGCGCCTGGATCGGGGCAGGTGGAACACCGTGGCCTCCCGGTAGGGGCGGGCGGGACGCCGCCGAAGCGGCGCTTTAGTAAGGGGAGCTAACTAAACAGTTGCCAGCCAGTCAACACCCTGACAACATTTGACACACCATCCACATATGCGCACGCCGCAGGTACCCGGGTGACGAGAGGGTGACCTGCCGAAAGACATTGAAGTACATCAATTGCGGAGCGATTTCCGGGAATGGGACAGTCAGGGGTAAACCTGCCCAGCCCGCCGGGGGCGGACCGCCTCAGGCTCGCGCGGGCCACGACAGCGGAGGAGACGCCGATGAGCGCGCACCTTGCCCACCCGCAGCCCGGCCGGCGCGCGGTGACCGTGGTGTTGACCCTGTTGACGGCGGTGGCCGCCTCCCTGGTGGCCGCGACGCCGGCGCACGCCGCGGAGACCACGGCCAGATCCCTGGCGTACCAGCTGGTGGTGGCCGCCGAGTCAGGCTCCAGCAGCTACGACCGCAGCTACTTCAAGCACTGGATCGACAACAACGGCGACTGCCAGAACACCCGCCAAGAGGTCCTCATCTACGAGTCCCGTGTCACCCCCACCTACACCTCCTCGAGCCAGTGCACCGTCGCCAGAGGCAAGTGGTACTCCTGGTACGACGGGGCCACCTGGACCTACCCCTCCGACGTCGACATCGACCACGTCGTCGCACTCAAGGAAGCCTGGGAGTCCGGCGCCCGCAACTGGTCGTCGTACGACAGGCAGCGCTTCGCCAACGACCTCGGCTATGCCTGGAGCCTTGACGCGGTCACCGACAACGTCAACGCCAGCAAGGGCTACCGCGACCCCGCCGAATGGCTGCCCCCGCTGACCTCCGTCCGGTGCACGTACGCCATCCACTGGGTCGCGGTGAAGTACCGGTGGCGGCTGAGCGTCGACAGCACCGAACGCGGCAGACTGCTGTCCATCCTCGACGGCTCCTGTGGATCGAGAACCCTCACCGTCCCACCCCGCGCCCGCTGAAACTCTGGATCTTGGAGATCCAGTGTCAGGATCGAGCACTGGATCTCCAAGATCTCCTGAGTCAGGGCGTGACGGGGATGTTCGTCAGGCCCTGGTTGGCGTTGGTCACCGTGTTGGAGGAGTAGACCTGGTTCGGGTTGGACGAGCACTGCGCCGAGATGTAGATGGCGTAGTCGCCCGGGTCAGCGGATGCCGTGCAGGCGCAGTGTGGTGCCGAGCCGCTGGGTGTGGGCGACCAGCGCCTTCGCCACCCGGTCGAGCTCCTCGTCGTCGACCAGGTGCGCCGGCATCGAGCAGCTGATCGCGTCGGTGGCCGGGATCCGGTAGTCGACGGCGGCGGCGATGCAGGCGACGCCCTCGGTGCCCTGCTCCCGCTCGTACGCCCAGCCGCGTTCGCGTACCCGCTCCAGCTCGGCGAACAGGGTTTCGGCGTCGGTGATGGTGTTCGGGGTGTACGCCTCCAGCGTGGCCGGCAGGATCGCCTCAGTTTCGGCGCGGGTGAGCTGGGCGAGCAGCGCCTGACCGAGCGCGGTCAGGTGCGCGGGGAGCCGGCGGCCGACCCGGGAGACCACGCGTACCGAGTCCCGGGACTCCCGGCTGGCCAGGTACAACACGTCGGCGGCGTCGCGGCGGGCGTAGTGGATGGTGTAGCCGATCTCGGCACGTAGGTCCTCCATCGCCTCGTACGCGTACGGCAGTGCCGGATCGCGGTCCAGGTACGCGGTGCCGGAGAGCAGCGCGTGCGGGCCGACGCCGAATGCCGTACCGGCCTCGTCGGACTCCACCCACTTCAGCTCGCGGAGCGTACGGATCAGCGCGTGCAGGCTGGACCGGGGATATCCCATCCGCTCCTGCAGCTCGCTGATGGTGAGCCGGGTGGGGGAGTCGGCGAGCGTCTCCAGGATCCGGACGGTGCGCTCGGCGGACTTGACCGTCGCGACCTCGGGCGATGGACGTGGCATGGCGTACACCCAACTGTTAAGGCTCTTTCCAGGGTATTGACCGTCATCATACCGACCGTTACCTTGTCCCTGCGCGCACAACACATCCTAAGATTCCATCTACATATGTAGACAGGAGCGGAGTCGTGACAACCCCGAGACGGGCGCTGAGACTCATGGCGCTGTTGACCGCCGTAGCCACCGGCCTCGCCACCGCCGCGTGTGGCAGCGATGCCACCTCACCGGACCAGGACGCGAAGGCACCGTTGGAGATCTGGATCCGCAAACCCCCGGGCTCTCCCACCGAGAAGACCGCCAAGGCGGTGGCGGCGGCGTTCACCAAGCAGACCGGCGTCAAGACCAAGGTCACCGCGCTCTTCGAGGACTTCGAGACCAAGCTGCAGCAGGCCGCCGCCGGCAAGAAGCTGCCGGACATCGTCATCAACGACACCTCACAGCTCGGCACGATGCTGCTGCAGGGCATCGTCCGCGAAGTCGACCGCGACAAGCTCAAGGGCCAGGACAAGCTCACCGACCTGTCCTGGAACGCCGCCAAGGGCTCCGACGGGCAGTACTACGCGGCGCCGTTCTCCGCGCAGGCGTTCGCGCTGTTCATCCGCAAGGACTGGCGGGAGAAGGTGGGCGCCGAGCCGCCGACCAGCTGGGAAGAGCTGGACGCGCTCGCCGCCGCGTTCACCCGCAAGGACCCGGACGGCAACGGCAAACCAGACACCTACGGGTACGTGATCCCCGGCTCCACCAAGCGCGGCTACATGTCCTGGTACTTCAGCAGCTTCCTGTGGGCCGGCGGCGGCGACTTCTTCACCGAACGGGACCGCAAGTACGCCCCGGCGATCGCCAGCCCCAGCTCGGTCTCCGCGGTCAACTGGCTCAAGGCGCAGTTCTGCGAAGCGAAGACGGTGGCGCCGGGTGCGGTGACCATGGAGACCGTGCAGGCGCACCCGCTGTTCGAGACCGGCAAGGCCGGGATCTACCTCACCGGCCCGTACAACATGGCGCGGTTCGACGCCAGCCTCGGCAAAGACAAGTACGAGGTCCTACCGGCGCCGGCCGGGCCGGGTGGCTCCGCTGCCTCGCTGGCCGAGGGCGAGAACGTCTACCTGATGGCGGGCTCCAAGAACGAGGCCGGTCAGACCAGGTTCGCCGAGTACGCGATCTCGGCCGCCGGACAGACCCTCGGGATGGCCGGCGACACCGACGGCACCATCGTGCGGCTGCCGGTGAACACCACGGTGAAGATGGCCGACGTACGCAAGGACACCCGCTGGCAGACCTTCGAAGAGGTCTACCGGGACGCGGGCCGCTACGTACCGGCGGTGCCGGACTGGACGCCGTTCCGGCAGAGTTCCGCCGAGACCATCAACGCGGTGGTGGCGGACTGCGGATCGGACACCCAGGCCGAGCTGGACAAGCTCGCCGAGACCTTCGCCGCGGAGCTGGAGCGGCAGGGAGTGTCTGCGTGAGTACCGCCGTCGCGCCGCCAGCCACCCGCGACACCGCCGCGCCGGTCCGGGCACCCCGGGCC
>JBOGDE010000305.1:0-6918 GCA_050701695.1 Micromonosporaceae bacterium | reverse complement strand
GTGTCCAGGTGGTGGCTCGCAAGGCGGAGGAGGAGCCAATACCGGTGTTGTATTGGCGACGACGACAACGCCGCGAGGCGCCGGCTGGGCGCCGGAATTCGCAAGCGAATTTCTGGCGCAGGACGCTAGCGCCCCGCCCCGCGCCGCCGCATGATCCGCGCGGGTCAGCGGCGGCGGTCGATCAGCAGTACGTCCACCGTGGTGCCGGCGGCCGACGAGGTCACCTTCTCCCCCAGTACCAGCAGGCCGTTCGCCTCGGCCAGCCCCGACAAGGTGTACGGGCCACCCGCCAGCGGCTGCACCGTGTAGCCGCCACCGCGCCGCTCCGCGACGTGCGCCGGACGGAACTCCCGCAGCCCCAGCGGCGAGGAGATGGTCTCCAGCAGGTGCCCCTTCACGCTGGGCCGGAACACCGGCTCGCCGCCGGCGAGCCGGCAGATCAGCGGGCGGGCCAGCACCTCGAACCCGATCAGCGCCGCTCCCGGATCGCCGGGCAGGCACACGATCGGCACCTCCTCGGCCCCCACGTGACCGAACCCCAGCGCCGAGCACGGGTAGACCGACACGTCGGTGAACTCCACCGTGCCGTCCCGCCCCAGGATGCGTCGCGCCATGTCACCCGGTCCGACCCCGGTGCCGCCGGTGGTGAGGATCAGGTCCGAGCGCAGGATCTGGTCGTCGAGCATCGCGCGCAGCGCTTCCGGGTCGTCGTCACAGATCCCGATCCGGTACGCGTGCGCGCCCGCCTCCGCCGCCGAGGCCGCCAGCGCGTGCGAGTTGGCGTCCACGATCTGACCCGGCTGGCTGGACCGCCCGGTGTCGACCAGCTCGTCGCCGGTCGCCACCACCACCACCCGGGGCTGCGGGCGTACCACCACGTGGCCGACGCCGGCCGCGGCCAGCAGCGCCACCAGCGCCGGGGTGACGTACGTGCCCTGCTTCGCCAGGTCCGTACCGGCCGCCACCTCGTCACCGGTACGGCGCACCGCGTACCCCCGCTTCGGGGACTGGTGCACCTCCACCGCCGCCATCCCCTGGTCGGTGTACGTCGGCGGCACCACCGCGTCGGCGCCGGCCGGCAGCGGGGCGCCGGCGGCGACGGAGAAGCAGCTGCCGGGCAGCACCCGCACCGGGCGCCAGCTGGTGACCCCGATGTCGCCCACCACGTTCAGCCGTACCGGCTTGTCGGGACGGGCGCCCTGCACGTCCTCGATACGCACCGCGTACCCGTCGATCGCCGCGTAGTCGAAGGCGGGCAGCGGCCCGGGCGACGGTACGTCCTCGGCGAGCACGTTGCCGTATGCCTGGGTGAGGTCGAGGTCCAGCGGCGGCAGCGGCCGGATCTTCGCCAGCACGCTCGACAGATACTCCGCCAGCGGCCGCACCACCACCGAAGCCGTCACCCTCTTAACTCCGCGTCGACGTATTCGATCAGCCATTCCCGCATCGCCGGGCCGATGTCCTCCCGGGCGCAGGCCAGCTGCACCACCGCCTTGAGATACCCGGCCGGCTGGCCGGTGTCGTAGCGGCGCCCCCGGAACACGATGCCGTGCACCGGCGTACCGTCGCCGATCATCTGCGCCATCGCGTCGGTGAGCTGGATCTCGCCGCCCAGCCCCGGCTCGGTGTCGCGGAGGATGTCGAAGATCGCGGCGGGCAGCACGTACCGCCCGACCACGGTGAGGTTGCTGGGTGCCTCCTCCCGGGGCGGCTTCTCCACCAGGCCGGTCACCCGTACCACATCGGGCTCTTCGGTCTTCTCCACCGAGGCGACGCCGTACTTGTGGACCTCTTCCCACGGCACCTCCAGCAGAAGCAGCACGATGCCGCCGCTGCCGGCCTGCAGGTCGAGCATCCGGGACAGGATCTCGTCACGCTCGTCGATCAGGTCGTCGCCCAGCATGACCACGAACGGGGAGCTCCCGACGTGGTCCTCAGCGCACAGCACGGCGTGGCCCAGCCCGAGCGCCTCGGCCTGCCGGGAGCTGTGGATCGCGGCCAGCTCGGTGGGGCGGCGTACCGCCTCCAGGCGGTCGGTGCTGCCCTTCGCCTCCAGCTGCGTCTCCAGGTCGAGCCGGCGGTCGAAGTGGTCGACCATGGAGCTCTTGCCGCGCCCGGTGATCAGCAGTACGTCGGCGATCCCGGCGGAGGCCGCCTCCTCGACGATGTACTGCAGCGCCGGCTTGTCCACCACCGGGAACAGCTCCTTGGGCACCGCCTTGCTCGCGGGCAGGAAACGGGTCGCAAGGCCGGCGGCGGGAATCACCGCCTTGCGGGCGCGCGGGTTGCCGGAGACGGTGTCAGGAGCGTCGGCCATGCTCTGAGGCTATCGGCCGATGGTTGATCCGGCTCGATGGCCCACTCCGACGCGCCGGGGTGGCCGGTACGGGGCTGGCCGTCTGGCGTGGCGGCGGTACCCTGCCAGCGACACCGATCATGCGGAGGTAGCGGACCATGCGACACCTGTGGAGCGCTCTGGCCGGGCTCGTGGTGGCCCCGATCGCCCTGGCGAGCTACGGCATCGGCTCCTACCACCTCCGGTTGACGGTGATGCGGGCGATGTTCACCCTTGAGGCGATCCCGTGGCTCCTGCTGATGCTGGCGGCGGGCGTGCTGCTCGGCCTGGTCGCGATGCTGCGTACCTCCCCGGTGGGTCCGCTGCTGGCCGGCGGCTTCTACCTGCTGCTGCAGTTGTTCGGGACGTTCGCGCCACGGCTGCTGTTCCAGAGCTGGTCGTGGGTGTTCGGCGCCAACCGGATCTCATACTCGGCTCTGGATCCCGTCTTCACCGGCGCCGCCGGGTTCGTGGGGGCCGCGCTGGTGGTCGCCGCGCTCAGCGGGCAGCGCTGGCGGTCCTGGCCCACCGCGAGCACCGCACTGCCGTCGACCACCGTACCGCCGTTCGGCTCACCGCCGCCGTTCGGCTCACCGCCGCCGTTCCAGCCGGCGCCCGCGAGCAGCGCCTCCACCAGCGCGGCGGAGGCCACGACCGTACTGCCCGGCGCCGCACCGGAAGCCCCGGGCACCGCACCGCAGCCTCCAGGTGCCGCGCCGCAGCCGGGCGGCGCACCGCAAGCACCCGGAGGCGGGTCGGACCTGGCCGCCGGTAGCTGGCCCGCACCACCCGATCAGCCGTCCCGGTAGCGGCGAGCGCGGGGCCACCAACGCGGCCACCGCACTACTTCTGCCACCGCACTACTTCCCGGCCACGCGGTGGGTGTCCCGACCGCCGGCCTTGGCGGCGTACAGCGCGTCGTCGGCGGCCTCCAGAATCTCCGCCACCGTGGTGCCGTGCCGCGGATACACCGCGATGCCGGCGGAGACCGTGACCCGGATCGCGTCGCCGGAGTCGTCGGCGGGGTCCACCTCGAACAGCTCCTCGCGTACCGCGGCGCACAGCCGCTCGGCCACCTTGGCGGCGCCGTCGGCGTCGGTCTCCGGCAGCAGCACCACGAACTCCTCGCCGCCCTGCCGGAACACCAGGTCCACCTCGCGGGTCTCGGCCTGGATCCGCCGCGCGAACTCCACCAGCACCGCGTCCCCGACCGGGTGGCCGTACGTGTCGTTGACCTCCTTGAACCGGTCCAGGTCCATCGCCAGCACCGCCAGCTTGCGGTCGAACCGGTTGGCGCGCTCCACCTCACGGCGTACCGACTCCCGCAGGTAGCGGTAGTTCCACAGGCCGGTGAGCGGGTCGGTGAGCGAGAGCCGGTGGGTCTCCTCGTGCAGCAGTACGTTCTCCACCGCGACCGCGGCCTGCCCGGCGAAGGTACGCAGCGTGACCAGATCCGCGTCGTCGAAGTCGTCGTGACCGAGTCGGTCGTAGAGCGCCAGCACCCCGAGCAGCCGCCCCGGCTGGGTCGCCGGGTCCTCGCCCTCGCCGTGCCGGCTGCCGGAGAACGGCACCGTGACGTAGGTACGGCACTGCGGCTCCGACGGGCTCAGCATCGGGCCGTCCCACTCCACCCGGCCCCGCCGGGGTTCGCCGCTGGCCGCCACCCCGCCCAGCAGCCCTTCACCGAGGTGGAGCCTGACCTCCGCCGGCGGCTCCGCCAGCCCGCGGGTGCAGTGCGCCACCAGCTGACCCGGGCGCCGCCCGTCCGGCTGCTCGACCAGCAGCACCACCCCGGCCTGCGCCCCGGTGGCCGCCATCGCGGTCTCCAGGATCACCTCCAGGATCCGGCCCAGGTCGTGGGTGCTGGACAGGGTGTCGCCGAGCAGGCCGAGGTTGCCGCGCAGCTGGTCGCGGCTGGCGGTGAGCGCGGCGACGTACCCCTGCATCTCCCGGGTCATCCGGTTGAACGTGGTCGCCAGCCGCCCCACCTCGTCGGCGCTGCGTACCGGCACCCGGGCGTCCAGGTCACCGTCGGCCACCCGGTCGGCGGCCACCGCCAGCTCCGCCAACGGCCGGGTGGTGGTACGCGCCAGCCACCACGCCGCCCCGATCGCCAGCATCCCGGCGAGCACCACCACGGCGAGCAGCACCGCGAACAGCCCCTGTTCCTCGCCCCGGCTGGTCGCGAGCACCAGCCGCAGCGGTTGGCCCGCACTGGGGTACATGGTGCGGACGTACCAGCCGTCGTCGGTCTGTACCACCGCGCCGTCGGCGAGACCCCGCGCCTGCTGCACCACCCGGCGGGAACGCTCGCCCGACAGCGTCGACATCGGCGGATCCCGGTCGTCGAGCATCCCCACCTCGACCCCGGAGGCGCCCGAGAGCCGCCGCATCAGGTTGGCGTCGACGGCACGGGCCACCACGACGTACCCGGCCACCTCGTCGTTGGCGTCGCGCAGCTCGGCGCGCCAACCCAGGGCGACCACCTGCACCTGGTCCACGCCTGGCCCACCGTCGGTGCACAGCGTCCACTGGCCCGGAACTTCACCGAAGGTACGGATCGGATCGCCGTCGGCGTCGTCGACCCGGGCGGCGGCGACCTGGCCCCGCCGTACCACCTGTTGCGCGGCCGACTGGGCGGCCCGGGTGACCGACGGCGCTCCCACCGTGAGCGCGGCGGCGGTGTCCGCGGCGTTGCGCAGCCCGGCGCAGATGGCGTCGATGGTGGTGCGTACCGCGGTGGCGGCCACGTCCAGCCGCTCGGTGGAACGGGACTGGCTGACCGCCGCGACCGTGCCGCCCACGAACACCGCGCCGATCAGTACCGGCCCCAGCACCACAGCGAGGAACGCGGCGGTCAACCGCGCTCTCAAGGTCACTGTGGCCTCCGGTCGGCTCCGGTGAGGAACATGCTGCTGCGATGCTGTCATAGTGCGCGAGGAAAAGGACCCGCGGCAGCACAAACCAGCGGTGCGTTCGGACCTGCTGTCCGTGCGTGGTGCGCTTTCTCCGGGGGTACGTCACGCCGCTGACGTTCGGCTGCTCGCGGCGCTGGTCACGGCGGTGCTGACGGCGGGCGCCGGCGCGGTGGCGGCGTACCTGCCGTTCGGGTCCGAGCCGGGCGCGACCGCGACACCGGCGCTGCCCGACGCGCTGCGCGGTGCCGGGCTGCGGGTGCTGCTGCCGGTGCTGCTGCCCGACCTGGACCTGGACTGGGCGGAGTACGACGGGTCGCTCGCCCCCGGCCGGTACGGCCTGCGCGAACCCACCGGCCCCCGGCTCGGGCCCGCCGCGCTGGCCGGCGCCGACCTGGTGATCGCGCCCGCGGTCGCGGTGGACTCCGAAGGGGTACGCCTGGGGCGGGGCGGTGGCTCGTACGACCGGGCGCTGGCGCGGGTGCCGGCCGGCGTACCGGTGGTGGTGCCGCTCTACGACGACGAGCTGGTCGACCGGCTGCCCGCCGAGCCGCACGACGTACGGGTCAGCGCCGTGGTGACACCGTCGCGGGGGCTGGTCCGGCTGCCGCTCCGGGCGTGACGCCGTCGCAGGCATGGCGCCGCAGGGTGGGTGGCGCCGCAGGGCGGGTGGCGCCGCAGGGTGGGTGGCGCCGCAGGGTGACGTTGGCCCGGAGAGTGGACGAACCGCAGGTCGATGGCGCACCATTAGCACTCAGGTTCCGAGAGTGCCAGCGGAGGCGAGAAGTGCCGACCTACCAGTACGCGTGTACGGCGTGCGACCACGAGTTGGAAGCCGTGCAGTCGTTCTCCGATGACCCCTTGACGGACTGCCCCGAGTGCGGGCGGCTCCGCAAGGTGTTCTCGGCGGTCGGCGTGGTGTTCAAGGGCTCCGGCTTCTACCGCAACGACTCCCGCGCCGCCGCCAAGTCCGGCTCCTCCAACGGCGAGAAGGCCGCCAGTGCGAACGGGTCATCGTCGTCCAAGGACGGGTCGTCGTCCAAGGAGTCGTCGACCAACGGTTCGAGCGGATCGGCGTCGAGCGGGTCAGGGTCGAGCGGGTCAGGGTCGAGCCGGTCAGGGTCGAGCGGGTCAGGGTCGAGCGGGTCAGGGTCGAGCGGGTCAGGGTCGAGCGGGTCAGGGTCGAGCGGGTCAGCGTCGAGCGGGTCCACGTCGAGCGGGTCCAAGAGCACCGCTGCCACCGCATCCTGACCTCGGGCGGGTAGCCGGGCGCACGCCCCGCGCATAGCCCAGTCCCTGCCTGGCCGCAAGTTCATCCACAGCGCACGGGGTTATCCACAATTCGGCTCTCCGCGACTGGCAGCCGCCGCACGACCGCGCCTAGCGTCTCCCGCCGTACCCGACGCGAGGAGACACGATGAGCGAGCTTGCGAGCGAATGGCTGGCACTGTGCGTGCGCGCAGCGCCCGAGCGAAGCGAGGTGCGGTGAGCGAGCCCACCAGCCGATCCGACCGGCTCGATCCGGCGCGGCTGCCCCGGATGAAACCCCTGCTGCGGTACGCCACCGTCGCCACACTGCTGGTGCTGGCCGCCGGCGTGCTGTTGCTGGATCGCCCCGCCGCGCCTACCCGGCCGATCGCGTGCCGCGCTGTGCCGTCGGCCGAGCCG
>JBOGDE010000304.1:0-6926 GCA_050701695.1 Micromonosporaceae bacterium | reverse complement strand
GGCCAGCGCGGCGGGGTAGCCCGACCGCGGTGCGGCCGCCTCGGCGGCAAGCGCAGCCACCAGAGCCGGCAGCGCGCCGAGCCGATCCGACACCACCGGCCGGTCGGAGCGGGACAGGCCCGACCACCAGCCGGGCCGGGACAGGTCGGGCGCGGTTCGACCGGGCATGAGGGTGAAGCCCCAGTAGGCGATGCCGAGCGGATCGGCAGCACTGGCCTCGATCTCGTGCACGTCGCCCGGCCTGGCCAGGAACGCGACACCGGTTCCGACCTCGTGGTCCACCCCACCGGTGCTGAATCGCCCGGCACCGGCATAGGACACGCAGACCTCGTAGAAGGAGTGGCTGTGCCAGTAGTTCCGCCACGGGTCCATCCGGTAGAAGCCCCAGCTCACGAAGTCGGCGCGGAAGCCGTCGACCTGGCAGGTGTCCAGCAGCCCGTTGAGGTCGACCAGCCGGTCGGCGGCCGCGACGGTGGCCAGGGTCACGCGTTGCTCCTGCCGGTCGGGTCCACTCCCCTCAACATCATGCCCTGCCCGAGCGAGTCCGCGTGCGCCCGCACCGCGGGCGGGTCGGCCGGGTCGCGGTACTGCACCAGCCAGGTGGTGCGGGCCTCGTCACTGACGTTCACCCCCGACCCGTGCACGGTCAGGTAGCTGAACAACAGCACGTCACCGGCCTCGGCGGGCAACGGCACCGCCGAGGAGAACGGTACGCCGGGCAGGTGGAAGCTGCCGTCGGGATCGTGCTCCCGTGGACCAGCGTGGTGGCTGCCCGGCACGACCCGCACACAGCCCTTCTCCTCCGGCGCGTCGTCGAAGTGGAAGATCGCGGCGCCGACCCGGTGGTGGGTGTGCGGGAAGAACGGGTGGTCCTGGTGCAGCGGGAACGGCGACCCGTTCTGCGGCGGCTTCACGAACAGCTTGGTGTGGTGCAGCTGCACGTTCGGTGTGCCGAGGACGGCCGCGACGACGTCGGTGAAGCGCGGGTCCACGAGCAGCCGCGAGAAGGCAGCGTCGTAGAACTGCGCATCGTGCAGGTGCTGCAGCCGGGTCGTGGTGCTGCTCATTTCCCTCGCCGCGCCCCAGGTCGCGTCGTCGCGGTTCAGCTGCGCCAGCAGCCGGTGGCTCCGCTCTCGGTAGGAGGCGGCTTCATCCTTGCTCAGCAGGCCCTTCAGCAGGACGTAGCCGTGCTCCGTGTAGTGCTCCGCGAGCACATCCAGATCGGCCGGCTCGGTCGCGGCGGTCGTCGACATCGCGTGCACCTCTCGCTCGGGGTCGGTACCGACACTACGAGCGGCGGGCCCCTTCGCGGGAGGTCCGGGGCAGACACCGTTGTTCGCGGGACGGACAGCCCGAGGCCGCGCACGGTCCGGCAGCTCGCGGTCCCAGCTGCCCGAGCCGGACCGCCTTCGATCATCGAGACAAGCCTGTTCCGCGGGACCGCTTGCGATACTCGGTGGGCGTGAGGCCGACCAGCGTCCGGAACCGGCGGGCGAAGTAGGACGGATCGGGCCAGCCGACCAGCGCGCCGATCCGGGCCGTGGGGTGGTCGGTGCGGGTGAGCAGGCTCGCGGCGCGTTCGGCTCGGACCCGGGCGAGGTAGCCCATCGGCGAGAGCCCGACGTCACGGCCGAACAGCCTGGTCAGGTACGCAGGGTCCAGGTGGACCATGCGGCCCAGGTCGTCGACCCGCCACGGGTGCTCAGGACGCGCGTCGAGCTCGGCTGTCACGGCGGCGACCGCCGGGTGGTGATCGCGGCGCGCCCCGGCCGTAGCAACAGGCTCGGCGCCCGCGCCAAGGACTGCTCCGAGGATGGTCAGCAGCTGGCCGAGTAGCACCACGTGATTGGCCGTCCCGGACTTGAGTTGCCCCTCGAGTACGGCGATGTCCTCGACCGCATCGGCAGCGTTGCTCGGATCCGTACGGGTGGCGAACACCCCGTGCCGACCGGGAGAGAGCGGGTCGAGCCAGAGCAGTTCCCGCACGCCAGGAACATCGCGCAGGAACCCGAGCTCCTCCCGCAGCGCCAGCGTGGAGAGGCAGGTGTTCGCGACGATCAACCCACGGCAGCCAGCGAAACCATGCCAGGCACCCGGGCGCAGGACAATCACGTCGCCCGCGCCGATGCGCTGCCGACCGTTCGCGGTGTCGTGGAGTCCGGTCCCGGCGCCAACGACGGCGATCTCGACGAAGTCGTGGCCGTGCACCGCAGCGTCGCCGGCGATGTCGTACACGCCGGCGAAGACCGGAAGAGCCGCCCGGACGAACAGCTCCCGCTCGTGATATGTGGGCAGCATGTCAGGATTGTACGAGTACTGGCTCGGATCGTACTAGCCCCGAGCAGCCGACCGCGGCGTAACCTGACGAATTGAAACGTACCAATCTGGTGTGGGCACCGCGACCGCACATCGGAGGTGGTTGCGGGACGACCGCCGGAATGCAGACAAGGGAGTCAGCTGATGATCAATCGACGGCACAGAACCCCCGCGATTCTCGCCGTGTTCGTCTCCGCGCTGCTGGTTTTGATGGCAACGGGAGCGTACGGCGCGCCGGGCTCGTCCCGCGCGGCTGGGGATCGGCCGTTGATTCTGGCTCGTGGCGCCGCGACCGACTATGTGATCCGGGTCGGCGCGGGTGAGGGTGTGATCGTGCGGCATGCCGCGCAGGAGCTGGCCGACTACCTCGGCCAGATCACCGGTGCGACGTTTCCGATTGACGACAGTGACGCTCCGCTGGGTGACCCATCGCTGATCGTCGGGCAGGACAACGACTTCGCGGTGGATCTGTGCCCGGAGTTGGCCGACCAGGCGTTCAGCGATGACGGGTTCGTGCTCTGCGCCGCTGGCGAGCATCTCGTGGTCTCCGGTGACCACCAGCGGGGCACGCTGTATGCGGTGTACTGGCTGCTGGATCGGGAGTTGGGTGTGCGCTGGTGGGGCCCGGACCACACGTTCGTCCCCTCCAACCCCGATCTGGTCCTGACACCTTCGGAGGTGGAGACCGTTCAGGAGCCGCGGTTCGCCTATCGGGAGATCTTCTCCGGGGACAGCGAGGCCCCGGAGTATCGGCAGCACAACCTGCTCAACGGCCGCTCGCATCACCGCATGAACCTACCGGTGCCGCCGGAGGTGGACACCTGGTCGGCAGAGTTCGAAGGCGGCCATCACAGCTTCCACACGGTCGTCCCCGACGCCGCGTACCACGCCGGTGGCCAGCTCGCGGCCATGCACGACCAGACCCGCGCCATCGCGGCGAGCGTTTTCACGTCCCGGCTCACGAACGACCCGGATCGGCTGGACCGGTATAACAACCTCAGCCAGATGGACCGTGGGTGGTCGCCGGACCCGGCCAGTCGGGCCTTCGCGGACGCCCATGGTGGGGCGTTGTCGGCTCCGGTCATCGACATGGTCACCGACGTGGCGGCCCGGACCCGGGCCACTCATCCGCAGGCCCGGTTCGGCACGTTGGCGTATCAGTGGAGCTTCGAACCACCGCAGGGCCTGACCGTCCCGGAACATGTTCAGGTGGTGGTGGCGCCCATCCACGCCGACTTCGCGAAGTCCCGCACCGGCGCCGGCAACGCCGAGATCGCCGCGGACATCACCGACTGGAACACCATCGCGCCCAACTTGGTGGTGTGGGATTATCTGACCAACTTCGGTGCCTATATCCAGCCGCATCCCATCTTTGACGGGTTGTTCGAGACCATCCAGGGGCTGGCCGGGCAGTCTCACGTCCGCGGCTACTTCGGGCAGGACTCCTATTCCACTGTGGGGGTCCCGTTCGCGGAGCTGCGCGCCTGGGTGTCGGCCCGGCTGCTGTGGAACCCCGATCAGGACTACCAGGCGCTGGTCGATGAGTTCGTCAATGGCTACTACCGCGCCGCCGCGCCACAGATCAGCCAGTACCTCACGTCGTTGCGGGACTCGGTGACCGCGACCGGGTCGCGGCTGGTGGGGGTGCAGATTCCGGTCACTGCGGACTACCTCACCTTCGACACGATGCGCCAGGCCGACGACCTGTTCGTCGCGGCCGAGGCCGCCGTCGCAGGCGACGCCGCCGCGCTCAGGCACGTGCAGACCGCCCGGATCGGCGTCGACTACGTGATCCTGCTGCGCCGGGCGGAGTACGCGGCCGAGGCCGCCGGCCGCGGCATCGTCTGGGATCCGGACACCGCCGCGCGGCTGACCCGGTTCCAGAACTACATCGCGCAGACCGGCATGACCCGCCACGGCGAGGGTGTCGGCACCCTGGACGAGCTGTACGCCGCGATGCAGGTCGAGCGCACCAGCCCGGTCCCCCCGCCCGATTTCGTCGCCGACCTGCCCGACAACCAGTGGCGCGACTTCAGTGACCTGATGCTCAGCCGATTCGGCGCGACCATCGCCGCCGATGCCAAGGCCTCCGACGGCGCCGCGGTCCGGCTACGCGGAGACACGAACGTGTGGGGCATCCAGCTGCGCGACCTTGCCCTGCTCCCCGACGACGGCAGCCGCTGGAAGCTGTACCCCGTCGTGCGCATCGACCCCGGTGACGGCGCGCGCCCACCGACCGCGCCCTGACCTTCGGTGTCTGGCCCGACGGCGGCAAACTCAACGTCACCGTGGGCGAGCTGGCCGACGGCGAGTACCACGTGCTGGAGGCTCCAGGAAGCTACCAGTTCGGAGACTTCGGACCCGGGCGAGTCATGTTCTTCGCGCCGCCCAACTCGACCGCGATCGGGGCGCTCTACGTGGACCGGGTGATCGCGGTCAACGTGACCGCCCAGCAGCTGGCCACGGCCACCGCCGACGCCGCCTCGATGCGGGCCTACACCGTCGATCAGCATGACGCCGGCAATCTGACCGACAGCCAGGCCGACCACCTGCTCGGCGAGGTGGACACCTTGACCGCTCACGTCGTGGCTGCCAGCAACGCCAACTCCACCGGCGACACCGACGTCGCGCTCACCAACACCCACGACGGGTTGGACACCGTCGACCGGGTGGAGGCATGGGTGAACACCGAGGAGGCAGCGGGCCGGCTCGGAGCCACTGTCGCCGAGGAGTACAGGCTGCGCCTGGGTGTCCTGCGCACCGGGCTCTCCGCCGCCAGCGCCAGCCTTCACCACATCACCGTGACACTTGCCAAGGTCGCCGATGTGCCGGCCGGTGGCACCGGACGGATGAAGGCCACGGCCCGCAACAACGGCACCCGGACGGTGACCGACGTCGACCTCGCGCTGAGCGTGCCGGACGGGTGGACCGCCACCCCGGTGGGCTCGCCCAGCCTGCCCAGCCTCGGCCCCGATGAACAGATCGAGGTCGAGTTCGACGTCACAGCCCCATCGACCGCGCCGGTCGCCGCCGTGACGCTCACCGCGAACCTCGGCTACGACTACGACACCGGCCGGGCCCGCCTCCCCAAGCCCGGATCCATTCGCGTCGTGTCCCCGGTCGAGATCGTCTCGGCGAGCTCGACCGAACAATTCCTGCCCGCCCCCGGTGAGGCCACCACCGTCACAGCGCGGGTTCGCAACAGCGCCACCACCACCCTCACCGGCGAAGTCGCCCTGACCACTGGGCAGGCCGGCTGGCAGGTGACCGGCTCACCGCAGCCCTACACCCTGGCCGGTGGCACCGAGCAGGACCTGACCTTCACCGTCACCTCGCCCGCCACGGACACCTCGACAGCCGTGTTCGACGTCACCGCCAGCTACACCGGCGGCAGCGCCACCACGACACGCAAGATCGCGATCACCACCAAGGCCGCGGAAGCCCCGCCCAGTTGGGAGTTCAACACCGACAGCGACGCCGAAGGATGGGTCGCCCGCTACGGACTCCGCTCGTTCACCGTGGCCGGCGGGATCCTCAACACCGTGTCGACCGCCACCATAGGTGGATACATGATCTACGGATGCCCGCCCCCGGAGTCCGAACACTGCAACCCGCTGTTCGTCGACGCGAGCAAGGGTCTCACCGTCGAAATCAAGATGAAACAGTCCCGGCCAACCTGGGGCCGCGTGTTCTGGAGCAGCGTCAACGACCCCACCTTCGGACACCCCAACCAGTACGTCGCCTTCGACATAACCGGCGGGGAGCAGACCTACACCTTTGACATACCACCACAGCCCAGCCCGCTGACCGGATTCCGGCTGGACCCGGCGAACTCGAAGGGCATCGGCATCGACATCGACTACATCCGCCTCATCCCCGGCACGGGGCCCACCGCCGGTAGCCTGTACTTCAACAACTTCGAGGCCGGTGTGAACGCGTTGGGGACGACGGGCATCACCACCGCCCAGGCGAAGAGTCCCACCCACTCCGGGCTCCGGCTGGCCTCACTCGGAGGCGCCGTCAGCTCCCTGGTCCAAACGCACCGCCTCGACCAGCTTCCTCGCTACAACTCGCTGACCTACCGGGTATGGGTCAAGGATCACGGAGATGCGGACATGTACTACCGGCTCGGCGTGATGTTCCAGAAGGACGACCAGTCCTACCCGCAGAAATGGACCGGCTGGAAACACATCGGTGCCGGCTGGCACGAACTTGTCCTCGATCTCACCCCTGAGGCGGCCGACCCCACATACCAGAAGGTGATCAAGCTCTTCTTCCGGACGTACAGCCCGACCGGTGGCTACGTCGACCACTACCTCGACGACATCCGACTCGACTACACGACGCCAGGCTAGCCTCCAGACCTGCCTCAGACCTCCTCAAGTTGAAGGTGGGGTGTGTCCCTCCGACCGGACAGTGGCCCGAAGCAGGAGAATGTTCTCCTGGCCACGAAAGGTCGTCATGGGAAAGTATCGAAAGTTCACGCCGGAATATCGTGACGAGGCGGTAAAGCTCGTCTTGGAGAACGGTCGTCCGATCGCGGACGTGGCGCGAGAGCTGGGTCTGAATGAGGGCATGCTGGGGAACTGGGTGAACAAGTACCGTCACGA
>JBOGDE010000303.1:0-6932 GCA_050701695.1 Micromonosporaceae bacterium | reverse complement strand
TTCCCCCTCCGCCCTCGCCACCGCGGACCCCGGCAGCGTCTCCACCCTGCTGGTCTCCGGCGAGGGGCTGCACACCCGGCAGGTGGACCAGTGGGCACCCGGCCGGCGCCTGATCCACGGGTACGGCACCGCGGAGACCACCGGCTGCGCGACCCTGTCGCCGCTCGCCCCCGGGGACGGGCCGCGCCTCGGCCGGCCGCTGCCGAACACCCGGCTGTACGTCCTCGACGAGATGCTGAGCCCCGTCCCGGCCGGCGCCACCGGCGAGCTGTACGTCGCCGGCGACGGCCTCGCCCGCGGCTACCTCGGGGACCCCGGCCTTACCGGGCACCGGTTCGTCGCCTGCCCCTTCGCGGCCGGCGAGCGGATGTACCGCACCGGCGACCTGGCCCGGTGGGCACCCGACGGCCGGCTCGAGTACGTCGGTCGCGCCGGCGCCGAGGTGATGATCCGCGGCTTCCGGGTACGGCTCGACGAGATCGAGTCCGTGCTCCGTACCCACCCCGGCGTGGCGTGGGCGGTGGTGACCCTGCCTGCCGACGCCCCACTGGCGGCGTACGTCGTACCGGCCGGGGAGTCGGTGACCGGTGACGAGCTGCGCTGGTTCCTCGGACAGCGACTGCCGGGCTACATGGTGCCCGCCGCCGTGACGTTCCTGCCGGAGCTGCCGCTGACCCCGGACGGCGTACTGGACCGGGCAGCGCTGCCCGCCCCCGACTACCCGGCGGAGACCACACCGCAGCGTCCCCTCACCGACGCCGAAGAGCTGCTCTGCGCCGCGTTCGCCGAGGTGATGGGACTGGAGTCGGTACGCCTCGACGACAACTTCTTCGAGCTGGGCGGCCACTCGCTGCTCGCCACCCGGCTGATCGGCAAGATCCGCGCCGCGCTGGAGGTGGAGATCCCGCTGCGGGTGCTGTTCGAGTCGCCGACCGTGGCGTCGCTCGCCGAGTGGCTGGCCGGCGACGGCGCCCGCCGCCACGTGGTGCCGCTCGAAGTACAGCCCCGCCCGGAACGGGTCCCGCTGTCCTACGCCCAGAGCCGGCTGTGGTTCCTCAGTCAGCTCGACGCGCGCGGCGCCACGTACAACACCCCGGTGGTGCTGGGGCTCTCGGGCGACCTGGACCGCGGCGCGCTGGCCGAGGCGCTGCGGGACGTGATCGTGCGGCACGAGTCGCTGCGTACCGTCTTCCCGGCGGTCGACGGCGAGCCGTACCAGCGGGTGCTGGACGCCGACGAGCTGGAATGGGAGCTGCCGGTCCAGCGGGTCGCCGCCGCCGACCTGGCCGAGGCGGTCGACCAGGCCGGCCGGTACGCCTTCGACCTCACCGCGGAGATCCCGGTCCGGGCCTGGCTGTTCGAGCCCGAGCCCGGCGCCGGGGCGGAGCTGCTGCCCGGCGAATGCGTGCTGGTCCTCGTGGTGCACCACATCGCCGGCGACGGCTGGTCGATCGGCCCACTCGGTGACGATCTGTCGGCGGCGTACGCCGCCCGGGCCGGCGGTGTGGCGCCGGAGTGGGAGCCGCTGCCGGTGCAGTACGCCGACTACACCCTCTGGCAGCGCGAGGTGCTCGGTGACGAATCCGATCCCGCCAGCCTGCTCGCGACCCAGGTGGAGTACTGGCGAGAGGCGCTGGACGGGGCGCCGGAGGAGCTCGCGCTGCCCGCGGAGCGGCCCCGCCCGGCGGTGGCCAGTCACCAGGGCCACACCGTGCCGTTCGAGGTGCCCGGCGCGGTGCACCAGCGGCTGGTGGCGCTCGCCCAGGCGGAGGGCGTCACGCCGTTCATGGTGCTGCAGGCCGCACTGGCGGTCACCCTGTCCCGGCTCGGCGCGGGCGTCGACGTACCGATCGGGTCGGCGGTGGCCGGGCGTACCGACGAGGCGCTCCACGAGCTGATCGGGTGCTTCGTCAACACCCTGGTGGTACGCCTGGATCTCGCCGGCGACCCCGAGTTCCGGCAGGTCCTGGCCCGGGTACGCGAGACCGGGCTGGGTGCGCTGGCGCATCAGGATGTGCCGTTCGAGCGGCTCGTGGAGGAGCTGGCGCCGTCGCGGTCGCTGGCGCGGCACCCGCTGTTCCAGGTGGTGCTGACGATGCTGAAGCCCTCGTCGGTCTCGCGCGACATCATCGAGTCCGCGGTGGAGTTGCCGGGCGTCGCGGTGCGTACGTTGTTCGCCAGCCGTCCGGCGGCGCGGTTCGACCTGGACGTACTGGTCGGTGAGGTGTTCGACGAGCAGGGCGCCCCCGCCGGGCTGCGCGGCACGGTGACAGTGGCTGAGGACCTGTTCGACGCCCCGGCGGCGTCGCGGTTCGCGTCGTGGTTCGCTCGCGTCCTCTCCGCAGTGACCGCCACCCCCGGGGTACGCCTGCATCACGTCGACGTCCTCGACGCCGGCGAGCGGGACCGGCTGCTGGTGTCGTGGAACGACACCGCGGTCGAGCCGGCGGGCACGGTGTTGGAGCGGTTCGCGGCGCGGGTGGCGGCGACGCCGGATGCGGTGGCGGTGGTCGCTGACGGTGTGGAGGTCTCCTACCGCGAGCTGGATGTGGCGGTGAACCGGCTGGCGCATCACCTGCGTGGCATGGGTGTGGGCCCGGAGTCGGTGGTGGGTCTGGCGTTGCCGCGCGGCATCGAGACGATCACGGGTCTGCTGGCGGTGTGGAGGGCGGGTGCGGCGTATCTGCCGGTTGATGTGTCGTTGCCGGTGGAGCGGATCGCGTTCATGCTCGCTGACGCGGGTGTGGCGTGGGTGTTGGGTACGCGGGACACGATTGATGAGTTGCCGGCGGGTCGGCGGGTCCGGATGGTGGCGGTCGACGACGCGTTGACCGAGGCGATGCTCGCCGGCTACCCGGAGACCGCGCCGCCGGTGTCGGTGGACGCGGCTGGGTTGGCGTATGTGATCTACACGTCGGGTTCGACCGGTACGCCGAAGGGTGTCGCGGTCACGCACGCCTCGATCGCGAACTACGTCGGGTCGGTGCCGGCGAGGCTCGGTTGGGGTGAGCCCGGGGCCCGGTACGGGTTGTTGCAGCCGCAGGTGACCGACCTGGGGAACACGGTGGTGTTCACCTCGCTGGCGACCGGCGGTGTGCTGCACGTACTCGACCCGGAGTCGGTGACCGACCCGGACGCGGTGGCGAGTTCCCTGCGGGAGCACGGGATCGAGCATGTGAAGGTGGTGCCGTCGCATCTGGCGGCGCTGACCGCGGCTGCGGGTGTGGAGGCGCTGCTGCCGGCCCGGTCGCTGGTGCTGGGTGGCGAATCCGCTCCGGCCCCGTGGGTCAGGGAGCTGGTGGCGGAGGCCGGGGAGCGCGGCGTCTTCAACCACTACGGTCCGACCGAGACCACGATCGGGATCACCACCGCGCCGCTCACTGCCGAGGCGGTGGCCGGCGGGGTGGTGCCGATCGGTAGCCCGATTGCGAACACCCGGCTCTACGTTCTGGACGGGAACCTGGCTCCGGTCCCGGTGGGTGTCACCGGTGAGCTGTACGCCGCCGGTGCCGGTCTGGCTCGCGGCTATGTCGCCCGCCCCGGACGGACGGCGGAACGGTTCGTGGCGTGTCCGTTCAGCGAGTCCGGGGAGCGGATGTACCGCACCGGTGACCTGGCGAGGTGGACCCCCGACGGGCAGCTGGCGTACGCCGGTCGCGCCGACGAGCAGGTGAAGGTGCGCGGCTACCGGATCGAGCCGGGCGAGATCGAGTCTGTACTGACCAACCATCCCGACGTCGCCCGTGCGGCGGTGGTGGCGCGGGAGGACACCCCGGGGGACCGGCGGCTGGTCGGGTACGTCGTCCCCGCCGAGGACAGCGTCGACGAGGCGCAGGTACGGGCGTACCTGGCGCAGCGGCTCCCGGAGCACATGGTGCCGGGAGCGCTGGTCACCCTGTCCGACCTGCCATTGACCGGGGCGGGGAAGTTGGACCGCAAGGCGCTGCCCGCGCCGGATCTCGCCAGTCGTACGGGGTCGCGGGGACCGGCGGACGCGCGGGAGGAGGCGCTGTGTGCCGCGTTCGCGCAGGTGCTGGGCGTGGAGACGGTCGGTGTGGAGGACAGCTTCTTCGACCTGGGCGGTCATTCGCTGCTGGCGGTGCGGCTGGTGTCGCGGATCCGCGCCGCGCTCGGTGTGGAGGTGGAGATCCGTACCCTCTTCGACGCCCCGACCGTCGCCGAGCTGGCCCAGCTGATCGGTGACGGTAGCGGTGACCCGGCCCGGCCGGCCCTCGCCACCCGGCCCCGGCCGGAACGGGTCCCACTGTCGTACGCGCAGAGCCGGCTGTGGTTCATCAGCCAGATGGAGGGCCGCAGCGCCACGTACAACGTGCCCGCGGCGATGCGGCTGACCGGCCCGCTCGACGCAGCGGCGCTCGGCGCGGCGCTGCGGGACGTGATCGCGCGCCACGAGGCGCTGAGGACGGTGTTCCCGTCCGCTGACGGCGAGCCGTACCAGCGGATTCTCGACGTATCTGAGCTGCACGCGGAGCTGCCGGTACGGCAGGTCACGGCCGAGCAGCTCACCGATGCCGTGGAGCAGGCCGGCCGGTACGCCTTCGACCTGTCGGTCGAGGTGCCGATCCGGGCGGAGCTGTTCCAGACCGGTCCCCACGTGCATGCCCTGGTGCTGGTAGTGCACCACATCGCCGGCGACGGCTGGTCGGTCGCGCCGCTGGGCCGTGACCTGTCGGTGGCGTACGCGGCCCGGGCCCGTGGCGTGGCGCCGGAGTGGGAGCCGCTGCCGGTGCAGTACGCCGACTACACCCTCTGGCAGCGCGAGCTGCTCGGCGACGAGTCCGACCCGGACAGCCTGATGTCGCGGCAGGTCGACTACTGGCGGGAGCTGCTCGCGGGGGCGCCGGAGGAGCTGGCGCTGCCGGCGGACCGGCCCCGCCCGGCGGTGGCGAGCCACCGCGGCCACACCGTACCGCTGCGGCTGCCCGCGGAGGTGCACGCGCGGCTGGTGGCGCTGGCGCGGGCGGAGGGCGTCACGCCGTTCATGGTGCTGCAGGCGGCGCTCGCCGTGACGCTGTCGCGGGTCGGTGCCGGGTTGGACATTCCGATCGGGTCGGCGGTGGCCGGGCGTACCGACGAGGCGGTGGAGCAGCTCGTGGGGCTGTTCCTGAACACCCTGGTGCTGCGTGCGGACCTGTCGGGTGATCCCGAGTTCCGGCAGCTTCTGGCCCGGGTACGCCAGGCCGGCCTGGGTGCGCTGGCGCATCAGGATGTGCCGTTCGAGCGGCTCGTGGAGGAGCTGGCGCCGTCTCGGTCGCTGGCGCGGCACCCGCTGTTCCAGGTGGTGCTCACGATGGTGAACCCGTCGTCGGTGTCGCGGGACACGGTCGAGTCCGCGGTGGAGCTGCCGGGCGTCGCGGTGCGTACGTTGTTCGCCAGCCGTCCGGCGGCGAGGTTCGACCTGGACGTACTGGTCGGTGAGGTGTTCGACGAGCAGGGCGCTCCGGCGGGGCTGCAGGGCACGGTGACCGTCGCGGCGGACCTGTTCGACGCGCCGACGGCGTCGCGGTTCGCGTCGTGGTTCGCCCGCGCGCTGTCGACCGTCACCGCGACCCCGGGGGTACGGCTGCGCGAGGTCGACGTGGTCGACGCCGGCGAGCGGGATCGGGTGCTCGGCGACTGGAACGACACGGCGGCTCCCGCGGGCCTTGCGGTGCTGGAGTCGTTCGCGCGGCGGGTGGCGTCGGATCCGGATGCGGTGGCAGTGGTCGCGGACGGCGTCGCGGTCTCCTACCGCGACCTGGACGTGGCGGCGAACCGGCTCGCCCATCACCTGCGCGGTATGGGTGTCGGCCCGGAGTCGGTGGTGGGTCTGGCGTTGCCGCGCGGGATCGAGACGATCACCGGGATCCTGGCGGTGTGGAAGGCGGGTGCGGCGTATCTGCCGGTTGACGCGTCGTTGCCGGTGGAGCGGATCGCGTTCATGCTCGGCGACGCGGGTGTCGCGTGGGTGGTCGGCACTCAGGACACTGTGGATGAGTTGCCGGCGGGTCGTCGGATTCGGATGGTGGCGGTCGATGACGCGTTGACCGAAGCGATGCTCGCTGGCTATCCGGAGACCGCGCCGCCGGTGCTGGTCGACGCGGCCGGCCTGGCGTATGTGATCTACACGTCGGGTTCGACCGGTACGCCGAAGGGCGTCGCGGTCACCCACGCGTCGATCGCGAACTACGTCGGCTCGGTGCCGGCGCGGCTGGGTTGGGGTGAGCCCGGGGCGCGGTACGGGTTGCTGCAGCCGCAGGTCACGGACCTGGGGAACACGGTGGTGTTCACCTCCCTGGCCACCGGCGGTGTGCTGCACGTACTCGACCCGGAGTCGGTGACCGATCCGGACGCGGTGGCGGCGTACCTGCGGGAGCACGCGATCGAGCATCTGAAGGCGGTGCCGTCGCACCTGGCGGCACTGACCGCCGCTGCCGGGTTCGACGCCGTGTTGCCGTCCCGGTCGCTGGTGCTCGGTGGCGAAGCCGCCCCCGCAGCGTGGGTCAGGGAGCTGACCGAGGCCGCAGCGAACCCCACTGTAGGTGCCGCTGCCACGGGCGCGCGGGTGTTCAACCACTACGGCCCGACCGAGACCACGATCGGCATCACCACCTGCGACCTGACAGACCGCATTGCATCGGGTCAGGCCACGCTGGGCGGGACGGAGTCCGGTGGAGCACCGTCCGGTGCGGGGCACTCTGACATCGTGCCGATCGGCAGCCCGATTGCGAACACCCGGCTCTACGTTCTGGACGGGAACCTGGCTCCGGTCCCGGTGGGTGTCACCGGTGAGCTGTACGCCGCGGGTGCCGGTCTGGCTCGCGGCTATGTCGCCCGCCCCGGACGGACGGCGGAACGGTTCGTGGCGTGTCCGTTCAGCGAGTCCGGGGAGCGGATGTACCGCACCGGTGACCTGGCGAGGTGGACCCCCG
>JBOGDE010000302.1:0-6940 GCA_050701695.1 Micromonosporaceae bacterium | reverse complement strand
GTCCAGGCGGCGATCCGGCAAGGCGGAGGTTTGCCCGGATACCGGGGTTGTATCCGGGTGAACCGACAACGCCGCCGGGCGTCGTCTGGGCCCGCCGCAGCCGGCTCGGGGTTCCCGAACAGGGTCTGAGGTCGGTAACGGTGGATCTGTGCCCGGCTGCACGATTGTCGGTCCCGCGAGCTACCGTGTCGTGATCGGCTGCGCCAGGTTCGCGGTGTGAGAAGTCGCGGTGCCGAGGTAACGTGGCGTTCAGTCGGTCAGGCAGGTGTCGGCGAGGAGGTGCGCGATGGTGCTACTGCGGAGAGTTCTCGGTGACGCGCTGCGCAGCCGCCGCCTCGACCAGGACCGCACCCTGCGCGATGTATCCACCTCCGCCAACGTCAGCCTCGGCTACCTCTCCGAGATTGAACGCGGCCAGAAAGAAGCCTCCAGCGAGCTGCTGGCCTCGATCTGCGACGCGCTGGACACCCGGCTCTCGGAGGTGCTGCGGGAAGCCAGCGGCACGATGGCGCTCGCCGAGGAGATGGCCGAGATGATGGAGCCGGAGGCGGTGCCCGCTGAGCAGGCCGCCGACAAGGTCCGGATCCCCGAAGCGAAGCTGTCCGGCTCGATCGAGCTGACGATCGAACCTCCGGAATCCCGCCGCGACGTGGTCTGCGCGGCCTGATCTTCCCCGTACCGCCGCGGCGAGTCCGGCGGGGGCGACGTGACGGTTCCGGCGCGGCCTGCCACGATGGATATGCGTCACGCATACGCAGCCCGCGGGGGAGACCGCAGAGAGGACCGCGAGATGGCGAATCCGTTCGTCAAGGCCTGGAAATACCTGATGGCGTTGTTCGGCGCCAAGGTCGACGAGTACGCCGACCCCAAGGTGCAGATCCAGCAGGCCATCGAGGAATCACAGCGCCAGCACCAGGCGCTGGTACAGCAGGCCGCGGCGGTCATCGGCAACCAGCGGCAGCTGGAGATGAAGCTGTCCCGGCAGCTCTCGGAGGTGGAGAAGCTGCAGGCGTCGACCCGGCAGGCGCTCACCCTCGCCGAGAAGGCCCGCAACGAAGGCGACGAGAAGAAGGCCGAGGAGTACGAGAAGGCCGCGCAGGTGTTCGCCACCCAGCTGGTCTCCGCCGAGCAGGGCATGGAGGACCTCAAGACGCTGCACGACCAGTCCCTCGGTGCCGCGGCACGCGCCCGCAAGGCGGTCGAGGACAACGCGATGATGCTCAAGCAGCGGCTCGCCGAACGCACCAAGCTGCTCAACCAGCTGGAGCAGGCGAAGATGCAGGAGAAGATCGCCCACTCCCTGGAGTCGATGAGCGAGCTCGCCGCCCCGGGCAACGTACCGACCCTGGACGAGGTACGGGACAAGATCGAGCGCCGCTACGCCGCCGCCCTGGGCCGCGCCGACCTGGCGACGAACTCCGTCGAGGGGCGCATGCTCGAGGTGGAGCGCGGCACGCTCGACATGGCCGGCAACAGCCGCCTGGAGGAGATCCGCGCCAGCATGGCCGGCGACAAGAGCGAGCCGCCCGCGGTGGAGTCCGGTGAGGCAGGCGGCAAGCCCGAGCCGGGAGCGGAGAAGTTGGAACAGATCCGGGCCAGCCTCTCCAAGGAGCGCAACAGCGACGCCTCCGCCGGCTGACACGGTGGCTGGCCGCACTAGGGAGCACGCATGGTCAGCGACCCGCGGGAACGACACCTACGACGGCTGCGCAAACTGCGCCGCGCCGCTCGTCGCTGGACCGTGTACGCCGGCGGGCTGGGCGGCGCCACCGCGGTACTCACCCCGTACGCGGGGCTCGGGCTGCCCGACGCCGGCTGGGCGGCCGGCGCCGGGGTGGCGACCGCGTTGGCGGTGTTCCGCTGGATGGACTACCGGCGGCTACGGACGGCGCCGGTGCCCGAAGCGCTGCCGGCCGACGCGCGTACCACCCCCTGGGAGCGGCTGCTCGGGCGTTCGGTCACCGAGGAGCTGCGCCGGCAGCGGGAACGGCTCACCTTCCGGGACTCCGCCGCCACGGCGGCCTGGCAGCGGCTGGACCGCGCGTCCCGGGCGATGCCGGCGCTCGCCGAGCGGCTCCCCAGCTCCGCCGCGGAGGCGGCCGCCGAGGGGCTCGCGGTGGAGACGGTGCTGCGGGACCTGGCGTACCGGATCGTCGACGTGGAGAAGGGGATCGCCGCCTCGCCCCGGGACGCCCGCCGGCCGCTGGAGGTGGCGCGGGACGGTCTCGTCGAGCAGCTCACCGAGGGCGTCGAGGCGTACGAGCGGCTGGTCGCCGCCGCCGCCGAATGCGTCGCCGAAGGTGCCCGCCGGGTCGACAACTCCGCGGCCGCCCGACTCACCGAGGCGACCGACCGTCTGGTCGGCTTCGCCACCGGCCTGGGCGAGCTCCGCGACCTGCGTACTCCCTAGGGCGCGCCCGGGCCACAGCGATGGGGTGTGTCGAGGGTCGCGGACAGTAGCCAATGTCTGGAACGATGGCGGCAAAGGTCAGGCGACGTCGGTGGGGGCCGAGGCCGGTTCTGGCACTGATGTCGTGACGGGGTGACACATGACCAACCGTGGCGCAGACCTTTCGTTCGACTCTCCAATGTGTCTGGCGGAGGAGCTGCGACAGTGCATCGCACGCCGGGAGCAACGCACCGGCAACGGCATCAACAAGAGGGTGCTCGCCGAGCGGATCGGGATCGTACCGTCGACCCTCTACCTCTGGTTGGGTGGCGAGTCCGTACCTCGGCGGGAGCTACTGCTCTCACTGCTGATCGAGCTCGAGGTTCCGGAAGGCCGCCGCTGGGCCATACTCAACGCCCGAGACTCGCTGGCGATCGCGGAGCGTAAGCGGCGTCGCCCCCAGGATGTGTCGTCGCCTCAGACCGGCTCGAGCGAGGTGCCGTGGCTGGACGAGTACGTGCGGCTCCGTACCCTGATGGCCTCCGGTCGGGTGACGGAGACCGTGACGATCGCGCGGGAGATCGCCTCGGGTGCGCACGATCCCTTCCGGGTCGCGCAGGCCTGGCTGTTCGTGTTGGGCGGCAGTCTCAATCTGAGGGACCAGACGGCGGCGTGGGCCGCGGTGGAGGAGTCCTCCCGCGCGCTGCGGCACTGTCGTGATCCCCGACTGTTGGGGGAGTTCCACACCCTTGCCGCCTGGTTGGCGCACCTGCTGGGATCGATGGAGCGTTACGCGATGCACGTGGTCTCTGCCGAGCGGGCTCTGGCGCGCCTGACGGAAGGAAGCGTCGCGGTCTCGGATGCCTGGCTGGATCTCGCGATCACGTACTCCATCTGCGGATTCCACGAGTCGGCTACCGCTGCGCGGGTGCGGGCACGTGCGGTCGCGGCCGCATGTGGTGCCGGCGAATGGGAGACCGGCGGCGGGATGGAGGTCGCGGTGCGCCATGCGATCTGGCTGGACCACTGCGGTGACTCGGCCCGTGCCGCCCGGTATCTGGGTGAGGCGTTGGCGCGGCTGCCGGACGATCTGACCTCATTGGACCGGCGGGACCTGTGCTGGGCCCAGTACGCAGCGCGCCGACTCGACGCGCTCGGTGACCGATGCCGGCTCGACGTCTCCTCATTGCAACCCGAGCGAGACGAGTCTCGTGATTTCCGTGACCTCACGCTGCTCTCCGAGGTGTGCGCCAGTATCGCGGCGGGACACACCACGAGCGCCCTACTGCGGCTGGACAGTGCTGACATCGATCCCCTCACCGTCGGGCAGGCGGAGCTTCACCGGTTGCGGTCCATGGCGTACGCCGCGGCGGGTGACTTCCGGGCCGCGCTGGACGAATCGGCCCGGGCTACCCGGATCACCGTCACCGAGGTGACGCAGCTGCGTGCCCAGCTCCTGGACCACACCAAAGCGCAGCTCGACCGGGAACGGCTGCAGCGCGTCGCGGCGCGGCACACCGACGCTGTCTTCGTCGACACCGTCACGGGGCTGCCGAACCGGGCCAGGCTCGACCTGTTCGTCAGCGAGCTGGCGCAGCGGGATGCTGGCGCGATGATCGGAGCCGTCAGTCTCACGTCGCTCCTGTCGGCGATCGCCGATGAGTGCGAGGTGTCGGCCAACATCCTGCTGCAGCGGGCCGCCGGGATCGCCGCGCGAGGCGTACGCGCCGGCCAGTTGCTCGCCCGCGGCGACCAGGAACATCTGGTCCTCGTCCTGCCCGATGCCAGTGAGCCGGACGCGGTGGAGACGGGCCGTCACCTGGTCAGCGCGCTCAAATCCGAGAATTGGCATTCGATCGTCCCTCACCTGAGTATCACCGCCGAGGTGGCATGGGTGTCGTTGCCGGCAGACGCGAGCGCGGAGACCGCACAGCGGTGTGTCGAGCGGGCCATCTTCCAGGCGCACCGTGCCGGAGGTGGGGAGCGGTCCGACCCCGCCGGCGCATGGCTTCCGGAAGGGATGGCGGTGAATTCAGCGTTCCGGGTGACCCCGGTGCCGTCCTGAGTAGTGCGACGCGAGTCCGGCGCTACGACCGGCTCCCGTGACCGGCGGGTGGTGCGCCTGGCACGTAGGGCCGCCGCACCGGCACCCGAGCTGGTCGAGTACCGCGGCCTGCACCGTCAGAGCCCGCTCCAGTGCCTGGGCCGAATCGGGGGTTGCGGCCCTGTCGAACAGCTCTCCCCACAGCCTTATGGCATTGCCGTAATGCCGCGCCGCTCGGATCAGCATCTGCTGGTCGTGCCACAGGTCTGCGAGCTCACGCAGCTGGGAACCCATGGCCAGCTCACAGTCAGCGAGCTCGGCCACGTACGGGCGCCGCTCCGTGGCGCCAGTGGCGCGGGTGAGCGGCCAGATCGCCAGGGCCGCTTCCTCCATCACCCACACAGCCTCGGCACACCGCCCGAGGTGACGGAGCACCTGGCTCTTGGTACGTAACGCCCGCGACCACGTGGTGCGATTAGCGGCGGTGTCCGCCGCCGTGACGATTTGGTCGGCGATCCTGACGGCGGTAGCGATCATGGCAAGACCCTCGTACGGTCGCCCCGCCTGGGTCAGCGCGAGCGCATGAGTGTGCAATGCGCTGGCGTGCTGCTTGAGCTCGGTCAGGTCGTACGCCACGTGAATTCCCCTCGCCCGGGCCGGATCCGGTGCCGCTTCATGAACGGGTTCCAGACTGGGTGGGTATCGGCGAGACCACGTTCACTGTCGGAGTGTTTCGGACAGAACGAGATGCCGGGCAGGGCTGGGGGCGTGCTAGGGACCGGCCATCACCCCGGGGCGGGGCCGGGCTGGCAGGTGGGGCACCAGAAGGTGACGCGATCCTCGGACGTGCGGTCGGAGCGGTGTTGGCGGACCAGGGTGCCGCAGCGGCGGCAGGGACGGCGGGCCCGGCCGTACACCCAGGTGGTCTCCCCACGCCGCAGCGAGCCGGTGGTGGCCTGGGTCCAGCGATCCCGGTTGGCGACCAGCAGCCGGTACGCCAGTCCGACCAGCGCGTCGAGGTCACCGGCCTGCGCCACCGGGGCCCACGGCGAGATCCCGCGCAGGAACAGCAGCTCGCACTTGTACAGATTTCCGATGCCGGCGAGGTTGCGCTGGTCGAGCAGCGCGGTGGCGATCTCGCGTTCCGGGTGGTCGGCGAGCCGGCGTACCGCTTCGGCGGGGTCCCAGTCCGGTCCGAGCAGGTCAGGCCCCAGGTGGCCGACGAGCGTCGCCTCCTCGGCGGTCGGCACCAGCGCGAGGTCGTGCAGGTGGAAACCGACGGCGCTCACCCGCGCGGTGGACAGCGCCACCCGGATCTGGTGCGCGGGCCGGCCCCGCCACGGCTCGCCCGGCCGGAACAGTCGCCAGATGCCGTCCATCCGCAGATGCGAGTGCAGGGTGAGCGAGCGGGCGCCATCGGTACGCAGCAGCAGGTGCTTGCCTCGACTGACCACCTCGGTGACGGTGCGGCCGGCGAAATCGGCGGTGGCAAGCGCCGGCACCCGGAAGTCGCTGCCGGTCAGCGGGTCGCCGGCGAGCGCCCGGTGCAGCTGCCGGGCGTGCCGCCAGACGGTGTCACCCTCGGGCATCGTGCTCCGCGTCCGATGTCGCCGCCAGACCCGCAGTCTGTGTCCGGCCCCGGGTCGCTGTCTGTGTTCGGCCCGCCGCCGGGGCAGCGGCGATACGCAGGATGTCGCCCGGTGTCACGCGCAGGTGGTGCGCGGCGCTGCCGCCGTTGACCGCGACGGCGACCTGGTCGGCGGAGTCGGCGTACACCACCAGGGCGCCGCTCGCGACCGACCCGAACGTCTCGCCCCGCTCGGCCGGCGTGCCCGCCACTTCCAGGCGTCGCGGGATCCGGTGCAGCGCCGCCGCGCCGGCCGCGAGCTGCAGGTTGCCGAACCGGTCGACCGCCAGCACCTCCGCCTCCAGCCAGCCGTCCCCGGACCGTGCCACCGGCTCGGGAAGCCTCGCCAGGTCGGCGGGGTCGAGCGGCGACCCCGCGTCCGCGAGGTCGAGGCCGGCGGCGAGCCGCGCGGCGACCGGCGCGAAGATGTCCCGGCCGTGGAAGGTACGCCGCACAGGCGTCAGGAACAGGTCGGCGTTGTCGAGCAGCACGACCCGCGTCGACCCACCGAGCGCGTCGGCGGCCCACGGCAGCAGCCCGTTGTCGGGGCCGACCAGCAGGCCGCGCGGAGTCCGCACCGCGATCGGGTGGCGCGCCGTACCGACGCCGGGGTCGACCACCGCCAGGTGTACGGCGGGCGGCAGGTACGGCACCACCTGGGCCAGCAGCAGCGCGCCCCGCCTGATGTCGCCTGGCGGGACCTGGTGGCCGACGTCGATCACCCGTACCTGGGGCGCGATCCGGGCAATCGTCCCGTGGCAGGCGGCGACGAAACCGTCCGTCAACCCGTAGTCGGTGGTGAAGCTGATCCAGCCGTACCCCACGGCCTCACGTTAGCCTCACCCGCTCGGCTCCGGGTCCGCCGGGCCCCGCCCCGTAC
>JBOGDE010000301.1:0-6966 GCA_050701695.1 Micromonosporaceae bacterium | reverse complement strand
ATCTTGGTGGCGCCGACCTTGTCGCCGGCGAGCCGGGTGAAGACCAGCACCTCCTCGGCCGACATCCCGTCCACCAGCGACTCGCCGCCGCGTACCAGCGGGATCCACTCGCCGGTGCCGTTGAACGCGCCGTCGGAGGGCAGCTTGCCCGAGCCGTCGATCTCGTCGGCGCTGGTGAACGCGAACTTCGCGACGTAGAGCGTGCCGGTCTCCAGCACGGTCAGGTTGTGTGCCCGGTCGGCGGGGGTGGTGCCGCTCTTCACCGTCTTGTCGGAGACGAACTTGTACATGTAGTCGAAGCGCTCGTCGTCACCCATGTACGCGACCGCGCGCCCGTTCCCGGCGACGATCATGTTGGCGCCCTCGTGCTTGAAGCGGCCCAGCGCGGTGTGCTTGCGCGGCGTCGACTCCGGGCTGAACGGGTCGACCTCGACGATCCAGCCCTGCCGGTGTGCCTCGTGCGGGTGCGCGGTCAGGTCGAACCTCTCGTCGGCCCGCTCCCATTTGCGGCTGCGGCTCGGGTAGCGCTTGGTGACGTCGATGCCGTACCGCTTCAAGCTCGGCTTGAGTGCTTCAGGGGCGCCGTTGCCGCCAACGAAGTACTGGTTGAAGTTCTCCTCGCCGGACAGGATCGTGCCCCACGGGGTGAGGCCGCCGGCACAGTTGTTCAGGGTGCCCAGCGGCGTGGTGCCGGCGGGGTCGGCGGAGGTCTTCAGCAGCTCGCCGCCGGCGGCCGGTCCGGTGAACGCGAACGGGGTCTGGGTGTGGATCCGCCGGTTGTAGCGCAGCCGGTCCCGGCGCATCCGCCAGCGGCCGGTACGGCTGACCCGTACCAGCTCGACCACGCTCAGGCCGTGCGCGGCCATGGTGACCTTGATCTGCTCGGTGGTCATGTCGTCCGGGCCGGTGTAGCCCCGGAACATCAGGTTCTCGTCGGTGTACTCGTGGTTGGACACAAGCAGGGCATGCGTGAAGTCGTCGTTGAGCGGGAGTACGGCGAGGAAGTCGTTGTTGTAGCCGAACTGCGCCAGTTGCGCCGCCTCGGTCTGGTTGTCCAGGTCGAACTCGGGCGCGCCGGGCAGGATCGGGTCGCCCCACTCCACCACCAGCGCCTGCTTGTACCCGTTCGGCACCGTCACGGTGTCCAGCGTGTTCGGCGGCACCGGGGCGAAGGTCAGCCCACCTGCCGGGGCGGCCGGTGGCCTCCGGGTCGCGGCGATCGCGGTGCCGGCGGTGGCGGCGGCGCCGACCACCAGGGCGCCCGCGGCGCTGGTCTTGAAGATGCCGCGCCGGGAGACCGCCTTGGCGAGCATGTCACCGAAGTACGTGTTGTCCGAGGTGTTCGGCGCGGGGTGGTCGCACGCGTTGCCGCAGCGGTACTGGCAGGTCATGGCGCTGCGCCCGGAGTGGCCGCCGAGCAGTGGCAGTAACCGCCGACGTTGAGGGGATCCCGTCACTCGTGCCTCCTGGAATGTGGTCGCGGGGTACGCGACCGGTGGGGTGTGTCGGCCCGGACGCTAGGGCCGGCGAGTGGCGCATCGGCGCAGGGCGGGTGAACCAAGGGTGAACGCCGAAGGTGACCACAGGCTCCACCGGACATTAGGCGAAACTCTGCCGCCGTGGGGGCCCGAGATCACCACACAGGGTGCATGTCCGCGAATTCAGTGCAACACCGGGTCAGCCGACCCGGGTGCCGGCCGCCGCGGTGCTGCTGGCCGCCGGGGCCGGCCCGGTCGCCGCCCCGGCCTCAGACCCGGCCGCTGCCGGGGACGGCGCGGCAGTGGCGGTGGTACGGCTGGAGCGGTAGTGGCGTACCGCGTCCCAGCTGAAGACCACCAGCGCGACCCAGACCAGCGCAAACCCGATCTGGCGGGCCAGCGGCATCGGCTCGGCGAAGATCCATACCCCGATCACGAACTGCAACGTGGGAGCGATGTACTGCAGCAGCCCGATGGTCGACAGCGGCACCCGGTTGGCGGCCCCGGCGAAGAACAGCAGCGGGATCGCGGTCGTCGCGCCGGCGCCGGCCAACAGCAGAGTGTGACCGATCGAGATGGTGCCGAAGGTGTGCTGGTTGGCCGAAACCAGCCATCCGACGTACCCCAGGGCGGGCAGCGCGAGCGCCGCGGATTCCACGAACAACCCCTCCGCGGCGGGCAGCGCGAGTCGCTTCTTCACCAGCCCGTACGCCGCGAACGCGCCGGCCAGGGTCAGCGCGATCCATGGCAACCGCCCGTAGTCCACGGTCAGCACCACCACCGCCACGGTGCCGATGCCGATCGCCAGCCACTGCGCCGTACGCATCCGTTCGTGCAGCACCACCACGCCGAGCAGTACCGACATCAGCGGGTTGATGTAGTAGCCGAGCGAGGTCTCCACCACCTGGTCGGTGGTGACGCCGTAGATGTAGGTGACCCAGTTGACCGAGATCAGCGACGCCGCGACCAGTACGGCAAGCAGCTTGCCGGGCTGGCGCAGCAGCGGACGCAGCCAGGACCAGCGGCGCAGCAGCATCAGCAGCCCGGCGACGAACACCACCGACCAGATGATCCGGTGCGCCAGGATCTCCACCGGGCCGGCCGCCGCGAGCAGGTGCCAGTACAGCGGGAACAGCCCCCAGATGCCGAAGGCGGCGATGCCGTACAGGTATCCGCGGCGAAGCTCGGTCACGCGGTTCACTGTAAGGGCCGTACCGGCTACTGCTCCTTGCTTGTAACCACCATCACGTGGGGAGACCTTCAGCGGACTCCTAGTCGTCGTCGTCCTTGCCGTCCGGGACGACCAGGTCCAGGACGAAGGTGACGATGCCGACCACCAGGGCGCCCAGCACCGCGGCGGGCCAGAAGTTGGCCACCTCGAACGGCAGGTCGAACTGCTCGCCGATCCAGTCGACCAGCAGGAACAGCAGTCCGTTGACCACCAGGGCGATCAGGCCGAGCGTCAGCAGGTAGAACGCGCAGCCGACGGTCTTGATGATCGGCTTGATGATCGCGTTGACCAGGCCGAAGATGACCGCGACCGCGACCAGCGTGCCGATCGTGGCAAGCGCCGACCCGCCGCCCACCTCGATCCCGGGAACGACCAGCGTGGCGACCCAGAGCGCCACCGCCGTGATTGCGACTTTGATGAGTATGCCCACGGCGAAAGATGCTCTCACGAAATCCCGCCGCGAGGGCCCCGCGCCGCGTCCGATCCGGTTACAGGATGGTCCAGGTGTCGCCGCCGTGGAGTAGTTTCGCCAGCTCCTGCCGCGGCTCGGCCGCCTGGTCGGTGGCCGCGTTGACCTGGTCGCGCACGATCTCGTCGTACATCGGGCGGGTCACCGAGCGCAGTACGCCGATCGGGGTGTTGGTCAGGTCGTCGTTCGGCAGCCGGGACAGCGAGAACGCGTACGACGGGCGGGGCACCGTCTCGTCGTGCACGATGATCTCGCTGGGGGTGACGTCGGCGGTCGCGGTCACCTGCAGCCCGAACCCGCGCGGCTCCTTAACCACGCATTTCTCACCATCGCGGCCGAAGGTGATCGGCTCGCCGTGCTCCAGCCGGATCAGCGCCTCGTCCCGCGACGACGGGTCCTTGAGGATCTCGAACGCGCCGTCGTTGAAGATGTTGCAGTTCTGGTAGATCTCCACGAACGCGCTACCGGGGTGGTTGGCCGCCGCGCGCAGCACCGAGGTGAGGTGCTTGCGGTCGGAGTCGATGGTGCGCGCCACGAAGCTCGCCTCCGCGCCGAGGGCGAGCGAGATCGGGTTGAACGGCCAGTCCGCCGAGCCGATCGGCGTGGACTTGGTGATCTTTCCCAGCTCCGAGGTGGGCGAGTACTGGCCCTTGGTCAGCCCGTAGATCCGGTTGTTGAACAGCAGGATCTTGATGTTGACGTTGCGGCGCAGCGCGTGGATCAGGTGGTTGCCGCCGATCGAGAGCGCGTCGCCGTCGCCGGTCACCACCCACACCGACAGGTCGGGGCGGGAGACCGCCAGCCCGGTCGCGATCGCCGGCGCCCGGCCGTGGATCGAGTGCATCCCGTACGTGTCCAGGTAGTACGGGAACCGCGACGAGCAGCCGATACCGGAGACGAAGCAGATGTTCTCCCGGCGTACCCCCAGCTCGGGCAGGAAGGACTGCATCGCCGCGAGGATCGCGTAGTCACCGCAACCGGGGCACCAGCGCACTTCCTGGTCGCTCTTGAATTCCTTCGCGGTCTGTTTCGCGTCGGTCTTGGGCACCAGCTTCAGCGCCGAGTGCCCGTTGCCGCTGACAGCGCTAGACATTCTTCACAACCTCTTCGAGTACGGTCTCCAGCTCGGCGGCGGTGAACGGCAGCCCGCGGACCTTGTTGTAGCCGATCGCGTCGACCAGGAACCGGGAGCGGATCAGCATCGAGAGCTGGCCGAGGTTCATCTCGGGGATCACCACGCGGTCATAGGAGCGCAGTACGTCGCCGAGGTTCCTGGGCATCGGCGCCAGGTGCCGCAGGTGCGCCTGCGCGATCTTCACGCCGCGCTGCCGCAGCTGCCGGCACGCCGCCCCGATCGGCCCGTACGTCGACCCCCACCCGAGGACGAGCACCCGGGCATCGCGCTCCGGATCCTCCACCTCCAGCTCTGGTACGTCGATCGCCTCGATCCGCGCGGCGCGGACCCGCACCATCGCGTCGTGGTTGGCGGGATCGTAGGAGATGTCGCCGGTGTCGGCGGCCTTCTCCAGCCCGCCGATCCGGTGCTCCAGGCCGGCCACACCCGGCGGCGCCCACGGCCGCGCCAGGGTTTCGGAGTCTCGTTTGTATGGCAGAAACTCGCCATTGTCGCCGTTCGGTCCGGTGGCGAACTCCACCGACAGGTCCGGCAGCTCGCCCACCTCGGGCAGCAGCCACGGCTCCGAGCCGTTGGCCAGGTAGCCGTCGGAGAGCAGCAGCACCGGAGTCCGGTACGTCACCGCGATCCGGGCCGCCTCCAGCGCGGTGTAGAAGCAGTCCGACGGGGAACGCGGCGCCAGCACCGCCACCGGAGCCTCGCCGTGCCGCCCGAACAGCGCCATCGCCAGGTCGGCCTGCTCGGTCTTGGTCGGCAGCCCGGTCGACGGCCCAGCGCGCTGCACGTCGACGATCACCAGCGGCAGCTCCAACGCCACCGCCAGGCTGATCGTCTCGGACTTCAGCGCGATCCCGGGGCCGCTGGAGGTGGTGACCCCGATCGCGCCGCCGTACGACGCTCCCAGCGCCGCGCCGACCGCCGCGATCTCGTCCTCGGCCTGGAACGTGGTCACGTTGAACCGCTTGTGCTTGGACAGCTCGTGCAGGATGTCGCTGGCCGGCGTGATCGGGTACGCCCCGAGGAAGACCGGCAGCCCGCTGCGCACCCCGGCCGCCACGATCCCGTACGCGAGGGCGGTGTTGCCGGTGATGTTGCGGTACGTGCCGGCGGGCAGCTTGGCGGGCTTGACCTCGTACTGGACGGAGAATTCCTCGGTGGTCTCGCCGAAGTTCCAGCCGGCCGTCAGGGCGGCGACGTTGGCGTCGGCCAGCTCCGGGCGGGCGGCGAACTTGCGCTGCAGGAAGCTGACGGTGCCCTCGATCGGGCGGTGGTACATCCAGGAGAGCAGCCCGAGCGCGAACATGTTCTTCGCCCGCTGCGCCTCCTTCTTCGACAGCCCGAAGTCGGCCAGCGCGCCGACGGTCATGCTGGTCAGCGCCACCTCGTGCACCTGGTAGGAGTCCAGCGAGCCGTCTTCGAGCGGGTTGCCGGGGTACCCGACCTTGGTCAGGGCGCGCGGGGTGAACTCGTCGGTGTTGACGATGATCTCGGCGCCGCGCGGCAGGTCGCCCAGGTTGGACTTCAGCGCCGCCGGGTTCATCGCGACCAGTACGTCGGGCGCGTCACCGGGGGTGAGGATGTCGGTGTCGGCGAAGTGCACCTGGAAGCTGGATACGCCGGGGAGTGTGCCTGCGGGGGCTCGGATCTCCGCGGGGAAGTTCGGCAGGGTCGACAGGTCATTGCCCAGCTGCGCGGTCTCCGAGGTGAACCGATCGCCGGTGAGCTGCATGCCGTCGCCGGAGTCGCCGGCGAAGCGAATGACCACCCGATCCAACTGCCGGATCTGCTTGGTCACGTACCAGGACCTCCTCCGTGGGAGCCGGCTCGGAGTGCGGCCTGGGTGGGGGCCGCGCCGACCGGTCTCCTCTATCTAACCGATGCTACGTCGCGCGGCATACCCCGCCCGGTAGCGCGTCCGGAGCGTGACACAACACGCAACCGTACGCCGGTTACTCGGCGGCCGGCGACCCGGAGGGTTCGGGGCTCGACGGTGCGGGGTCCGGGGACGGGAACGCGGTCGGCCCGCCGATCTGGGTGAACCCGCCGCCGCCCCAGCGGAAGGTGCGCTGCTGCCACTGCGACTGCTCGGGATCCCAGGAGCTGTCCGCGATGCCGATGGTGATCCCGCCGTCGCTGACCGTGATCCCGGTGATCCGCTGAGAGGAGTGGTCCGCGACGTACACATAGCTCATGGTTCTGAGCTTGCCGGCGTCATACCGGAACGCGATCACGGCGCCGAGGTATTCGGTGTTGGGCGGGCCGGCGGCGATGGTGGTCACCGCTTCCTCGCCCCCGTCGCCGTCGAGGTCGGCGTACCGCTCGTCGCCGTCGGCGATCTTCCAAGCGCAGCCGTCGGGGCCGCTCGCGCGGCCACCGCTGAAGCTGAGGGTGCCGCCGGCGCAGCTACCGAGGGAGTCGACCGTCACCGTGACGTTGCGCAGGTTGATGTCGCGGATCGTCTTCTTCGGTGGCGGTGCGCTGGGGCTGGCCGGCTTGTCCGGCTCCGGTGACGGGGCCGTGCTGCCGCTGGGGGACGCCGACGGTGACTGCGACGGCGCCGGTGGCCGGTCGGCGACCGGAGCCGGGGTGGGGCGCCCGAGCCCGGTCAGCAGTGCCGCGCTGCCCGTCGCCACGACCAGGGCCGCCGCGGCGG
>JBOGDE010000300.1:0-6970 GCA_050701695.1 Micromonosporaceae bacterium | reverse complement strand
GCCGGGGCGTCGCCGGCCGCCGCGAGGTGTCGTGCCGCCTCCGCGTCGGGCACCAGCTCGGCGAGCCGCCGGTGCAGCAGTGGGCGCTCCTCGGCGTCGAGCATGCCGGCGGCGACCTCGGCGACGTACGGGGAGCGCGGCAGGATCTCCCCGTCGGTGTCGGTGACCAGGCCGGCGGCGGTGAGTTCGTCGACGCCGGGCCCCAGCAGCTGGCGGGTGGCGGGCCGGCCCAGCAGTCCCAGCGCCGCCATCGCGGTACGGGCGGGACGGGTGAGGTCGGCAAGCGCCTCCGCGACGGCGTACGCGACCTGTGGATCGTGCCCTTCGGCGCCGCCACGCCGGGCGGGCTCGGCCGGCTCGCCGACCGTGGCGTGCCGCGCCAACGACTCCAGCGCCAGCGGAATACCGCCGGCACGGCGTACCACGGTCGCGACGCTCGCTGGGCCCAGCTGCGGGGCGGTACGGCGTACCAGCGCGGTGGCGGCGGCCTCGTCGAGTGGCGGTAGCGGCAACCAGGTGCGGGCGGTGCTCTTCAGGCGGCGTACCGCGTCGGGTGGCAGCGGGTGCGGGGTACGCAACGCCACCAGCACCCGGCAGTGCTCGGCGAGCCCGGGCAGCGCGCCGAGGGTGAGCGGGTCGGCCCACTGCAGGTCGTCGATGACGAGCAGGCCGCCGCGTACCCGGGACCGTACGGCTTCGGTGAGTAGCGCGGGATCGGTGACCGGAAGACGCGCCCGGACGGCCCGGGTGAGCGCCAGGGCCGGATTTGTGCGTAGGATCGCGAGGCCACCACCGGTGAACACCGGGCCGCGGAACGCCGCCGCTACGTTGCGTAGCGCCGTGGTCAGTCCCGCACCCGGTACGCCGGTGAGCACCACCAGACCCGGATCCCGGAGAGTGGTCGCTACGGTGGCAACGACGTCGACAGTGCCGTCGGTGCTGGAGGTGTCGCTCCCCGTGGCAGGCGAGTTCGCGGCGGGTGCGCCACCCGCCGTCGTTGTCGCCGGCTCGCTACCAGCCGGTTCGTGCATAGGTAACCTCCCCCGCGAGGTGGCACAAATCTGGGATCCTGCGCTGGCAGGATATTCGTAGTGTGGTTGCCGTTGGGGCCGGACATGGCACCCAGCAGGGACACAAATAGGAGGACAAGGTTCCGATGAGCGACTTCAGCGACACCACGGGGGACGAGCCTACCGGGGGTTACGACGACATCGACGTTAACGGCGATGGCATCAACGACGAGGTGACCACGGTGGAGTACACCGACGGCACCTCCGCGGTGGTGGTGGACACCGACCACGACGGCGACGCCGACATGGTCGGCCGTGACGCCAACAACGACGGCGTGATCGACACGCTGGACACCGACGAGAACAACGACGGCAAGCTGGACACCTCGTACGTGGACAGCGACCAGGATGGCAACATCGACACGATGTACTCCGACACCGACGGTGACGGCCGGGTCGACACCATCGGCGTGGACTCCAACGAGGACGGCGTGATCGACGCGATCGGCACCGACTCCGACGGTGACGGCCGGATCGACACGGTTATCGCCGACACCGACGGTGACGGCCGCGCCGACACCACGATCGTGGACCGTGACGAGGACGGCCGGGCCGACGTGATCCTCACCGACACCGACGGTGACGGGGTGCAGGAGACCGTCAGGTACGGCGACGGTGGCAGCAACCCGTACACCACGGGCTGATAGCCGATGGGACCTGGTCCTCTGAGCACGCGTGTGGCCGGCCTCTGCATGGAGGCCGGCCACCGGCTCGGTGGTCCCACCCGCGCCGCGGTGCTGGACGTACGGCGGCGGCTCGGTGAGCCGCTACGGGTGGCGATCGCCGGACGTTTGAAGTCGGGTAAGTCGACCCTGGTCAACTCACTGATCGGCAAGCGGGTGGCGCAGACCGAGGTGGGTGAGTGCACCCGGCTGGTGACCCAGTTCCGGTACGGCACCTCCGACCGGGTCGACGTGGTCAAGCGCGACGGTTCGCGGGCCAGCCTGCCGCTGGACGAGTCGGGCATGGTGCCGCAGAAGCTCGGCGTGCCGCGTAACGAGATCGCCTACATCGACTGCACCCTGACCAGTGACCGGCTGCGGGACCTCACCGTGGTCGACACCCCCGGGCTGTCGTCGACGAACTCGCCGATCAGTGAGGAAGCGCAGAAGTTCCTCTTCGACGACGACCTGGACCAGGATTCGCAGAGCGCGTTGTCCGGTGCCGAGGCGATCATCTACGTGTTCACCCAGTCGGTACGGGCCGATGACCTGGAGGCCCTGGAGGCCTTCCGGAACATCTCCTCGCGGCTGTCGAGCAACCCGATCAACTCGCTGGCGCTGTTCAACAAGATCGACAAGCTGGCCGGTGGTGGTGATCCGTGGCCGGTGGCGGGTCCGCTGGCCAAGCAGCAGGCCGAGGTGCTGCGCCGGGTGGTCTCCGACGTGGTGCCGGTGGTCGGTCTGCTCGCCGAGACCAGCGAGGCGGGACGGCTCACCGCCGCCGACTGCGAGGCGTTGCGCGCGCTGGCGAAGCTCTCGGAGGCCGAGCGCACCGTACTGATGGCCTCGGCGGACCTGTTCGCCAACCGGGAGTGCTCGGTCTCCACCGAGCAGCGCAAGCGCCTGCTGCGGCTGCTCGACCTGTACGGCATCAACTTCGCGGTGGCCTCCTTGGTCGCCGAGCCACAGCTGGCCACCGGTGACCTGGTGCGCAAGATGTTCCTGGCGTCGGGCTTCACCCGGTTGCGGGAGACTCTGGACCAGGCGTTCCGGTGGCGTACCGATGCCATCAAGGCGGGTTGGGGTCTGTCCACGCTGGAGAAGATCGCCAGCCACGCCGAACGACCCGCCGAGCGCGAGATGCTCCGCGACGCCATCGAACGGGTGGTGCAGCAGCCGGAGTACCACCGGCTCAAGCTGCTCGAGGTCGCGCAGCTGGTCAGCGCCGGCAGCGTGAACCTCCCCGAGAAGATGGAGGTCGAGCTGACACGGCTCGCCCTCTCCCACGATCCGGCCTGGATCCTGGACATGGCTGGGGCACCCGTGCCGCAGCTGGCCCAGGCAGCGCTGGACGCGGCCACCCGGTGGCGGGCGTTCGCCGTGGCGGGGGCCAGCCCCGCGCAGGCTCGGATCGCCCACGTCGCCCATCGTGGCTTCTATCTGCTGTCCCAGCGGGTACGCGCCGAGGCCAACCGCTGACCTGAGCACACCCACCCCGACCCGATCCCACTGATGCGAATATCAATCAGGAGCGCCGATGACGACCAGCAGCCTCCGTATCGTCGCCGCAGGTATAGCCCTTATCTTTGCGGTGCTGACCGGGCTCTTCACCGGATTGGCGGGCGGGCCGGTGTGCACCGGCTCGAACCCGTCCGAGCAGGGGCCCGGCGAGAACCAGCAGGGCGATTCGCCAGGCACCGGACGACGCGACACCCCTGGTCAGGGGCAGACGCCCGACGGTGAACAGCAGCCCGGTGACGGCGAACAGACCGGCGACGGTCAGCAGCCTGGCGACCCCGAGCAGCCAGGCCCCGGAGGCGGGATTCCCGACAACCCGGGCGGCACCGGTGGCGCCGCGCAGCCGCGTACCGCCGGTGACCGGCCGCTGGCGGTGCCGAACGAGACGGTCTGCGAGGGCGGCTTCTCAGTACCGGCGGCACTGGTCGGCTTCTTCGGTGCGCTGCTGGGCGCTGGTGCTGTGGCGGGGCTGTTCATGGTGCTGGGCCGGCGGGAACCGGCCGCGGCTCCGGCCCGGATCGCCGTACCGACCGCGTCGGACAACGGCTCGGCCGGCCGCGAGCAGGCCGAGGGTGAGCGTTCCACGCTGGTGCAGACCTGCATCTACGTACGGGACCGGGCCACCAGCAAGGCGTTGGCCGACCGGTTGGGCTGGGCGCTGCAGGAGGTCGGGGTCATTACCGTGGTGCCGAACGGGGTCCGGTTCGACCCGGCGCACCACGAGGCGGGTGGCTCCGCGGCGACGACCGACCCGGCGAAGGTGGGCACCGTGGCCGCGGTCGAAGTGCCGGGCTACCTCGACCGCGGTGTGGTGCTGCGGGCTCCGGTGGTGACGGTCTACCGGCAGGACGGCACGTGACGGCGTCCATCAGGACCACCCAGCCAGCCCGGACCGCCCTTTGGAAGGAGGTACGCCGATGAGTGCGCCTGCGAAGCCCGCTGGTCTCACGGCCGCCCAGCTCGAGAAGATGATGCGCGGTGGCATCGACAACGCACTGGCGCAGCTGCGCCGGACCGATCCGGACGCCGCCTCCGACATGGACATGCTGCGCCGGCGAGAGCAGACGCGGCCCACGATCGTGGTGGTCGGGGAGACCAAGCGGGGCAAGAGTTCGCTGACCAACGCGATGGTCGGGGTACCCAACCTCTCCCCCGTGGACGCGGCGGTGGCGACCAGCTCGTACCTGGAGTTCGTGCACTCGACCGAGCATGGCGCCCGGGCGTACGTACCGGGGCGGGAGGATCCGGTGCCGCTGCGCGCCGAGGACATCCGTGACTGGGGTACGGTGCTGGGCTCGCTGCCCGAGGGGGTACGCCCGCCGCGACGGATCCAGGTGCTGCACTCGGCTCCCCTGCTGCAGTACATCAACCTGGTCGACACCCCCGGGGTGGGCGGGTTGGATTCCCTGCACGCCGAGGTCGCGATGGACGCGGTGGAGCGGGCGACCGCGCTGCTGTTCGTGGTCGACGCCTCCTCGCCGTTCTCCAAGCCGGAGATGAACTTCCTGGTGGAGGCGAGCAAACGGGTCAACCTGGTGCTGTTCGCGTTGACCAAGACCGACGCGTACCCGGGTTGGCGCACCATCATGGACGACAACGTGGCGCTGCTGAAGGCGCACGCACCGCGGTTCGGGTCGGCGCCGTTCTACCCGGTCTCGTCGCGGTTGGCCGAGATGGCGATGCAGCTGCCGAAGGATGCCGCGGCCGAGCTGCTCAAGGAGTCACGGGTCGCCGACCTGCAGCATGCGTTGATCAAGTTGGCGTCGCGGGGGCACCTGCTGAACCAGGCGAACGTACTGCGGTCGGTCCGCAGCGAGTTCGTACGGCTGGACATGCAGGCCATGGAGAGCATGAAGTCCGCCGACCCCGACCCCGCGCAGGCGGCGCGGTTGAAGGAGGAGCGCGGGAAGGTCAACTCACGGAAGCGCTCGGAGTCCAAGCAGTGGTCGCTGGCGCTCAACACCGAGACCAACCGGGCGAAGGTGGAGGCCACCGGCCGGCTGCGGACGTACTTCTCGAAGGTGCAGGAGCAGTTCCTCAACCAGGTCGACAAGGCCAGCGGCGGCGATCTGAAGAAACTGCCGTACGACGTGGACCGGGCGCTGCACGCGCTGTCGGTACGGATGTCCGCGGAGCTGGAGTACCGGTTCCGGGTGATCGGGCAGCGGATTCTGGCCCAGGTGTTCACGCCGCAGGAGCTGCAGCACGTGATGCGCCGGCTCAACGCGCAGCTGCGGGTGGCGATGCAGGCCAAGCCGCGGCGTGAGGGCGGCGGCGACACCACGATGGTAGTGATGTCCAGCGCCGGTACGTTGATGATGGGCAGCCGGGCCGTGGGCGCCGGAGCGGCGGCCGCCGGTATCGGCGCCGCCAGTGGCGCGGCCGCGTTGGCGGTCTCCACCGCCGGTATCGGGCTGGGTCTGGCGGCGGCCGCGTTCATGATCTACAAGCGGAAGGTGCAGACCGACCGGAACTCCGCGCGGCAGTGGCTACGTGAGGTGATGAACGAGTCCCGGGCCTCGCTGCAGGACGAGATCATGCACCGGTTCACCGACTTGCAGTATTCCCTTACGCTCGCCCTCGACGACGCGATCGAACGCCGTCTCAAGCAGCTCGACGGCCAGATCGCGAAGATCGACCAGGCGATGATCGAGGACAAGACGACCCGCCAGAAGCACAAGGCCTCGCTGGCCAAGGAGCGGGAAGCGTTGAAGGCGCGGATTCAGAAGATTGACGAGACACTGGTGAAGGCGCGGGGGCTCGTACCGGCGCCGGCGCCGGCGGACCAGGAGCAGGGATAGGCCATGGAGAACGACGACTCTGGTGAGTGGCCCGGGAACAGCTACGCCGACGACGGCGCCGACCTGGGCGCCACCGGCGATGACCTCTCCGGGTCCGAGCTGACCGATCCCGAGCTGGGCATCGAGGGGGTCGACGGCGACGACTCCGTGGACGACGACGGACCCGAGGTCAGCGGCGAGGCGTTCGACACCGGAGGCTACGACCTGGATGCGGAGCCGGCGGTCTCCGATGTCGAGCTGACCGACGACTCGTCACCGGAAGGCCTGGACGACCACGGGGATGTCAGTGACGCCATGATCGGCACCGACCCCGACACCGACCCGCTGGCCGACGACGCGTCGTGGCAGAGCGACCCGTTCCCTGCCGCGCTCGACCTGGATCAGCCGCCGGAGCCGGTGGACGGGATGCCGTGGAGCGACCCGGCCCTGCTGGGCGACCCGGGTTCCGAGCCGCTGCCGGAGCCCGGTGCCGGCTTCGACGACCCGCCTCCGGTCTCGGACCTCTACGCGTACGACGGGATGGGGGCCCCGGCCGACAGTGGCGCCCCGGCGTGGAGCACGTTGGGTGGCTCTGAGGATCCGGCCACCAGTTCGTTGGCGCGGTTCTGGGCTCCGGGAGCCTGACCAGCCCGCCACGTGTACGACCCCGCCATTTGTACGACGAAGCCCCCGACCGGGACTGGTCGGGGGCTTCGTCGATGCTCAGCCGCGCTACTGCACCAGCGCCAACACCATCAGCACCACGAACAGCAGCACCAATACGCCGGCCACCAGCGAGGTCACCATGATCACCGACTTCTCGCCGCCCTGTTTGGGGGGCGTCGGCGAGGTGGCCACCGGCATCGCCGGTCGGGCCATGGGCGGCGCGGGCCGGGGCGGTGCCGGCTGGGGCCTCGGTGGCGCCGGCTGCGGCCTGGGC
>JBOGDE010000299.1:0-7006 GCA_050701695.1 Micromonosporaceae bacterium | reverse complement strand
ACGCCGTACCGGCGTGAAGGGGCCCTCTGGGCATGAAATATCAGGTGGTACGGCGACGCCGGGCGAGCAGGAACAGCACCGCGCCGAGCAGCACCGCGGCCACGCCGCCGCCGATCACGGCGGTGAGGCTGGTGCCGGTGACGGGCAGCCCGCCGCCGGAGCCACCGGCGCCGGAGCCGAGCGAGACCACCAGCGGAGCGGTGTTGTTGGCCGGCTTGCGGTCCGGGATCTTGTGGGTGGCCACCTTCACCGAGCCCTTGCCGAGGTCGGCCGAGGTGATCTTCAGCATCAGGTCCTGCCGCGCGGACTTGCCGGTGTCGAGCATGTCGCCGGCCTGGCACGTCAGCGTGGTGGTCGCCTTGGCGTACGTGCACGCCGCCGGCACCTCGGCCAGCGTCGTACCCTTCGGCAGCACCATGGTGGCGGCGAACCCGTTCGCGTCGGCCGGGCCACTGTTCTTCACCGTCACGGTGACCTTCACGGTGTCCCCGACCTGGCCGGACGCGGCCGGCGCGGTCACCGCCAGGTCGGCCGGGTTCTCCTTGGTGAGCACGGCGAACGCCGCGTTGTTGTCGTCGCCGTCCACCTCCGGGGCACCCTTGCGGCCGGACTCGGCGGAGGCCATCATCTCCGCGCCCGAGCCGGCGACCGGCTGCGGCTCCACCTCACCGAGCGCCGCCGAGACGAAGGCGCCGTGCCCCAGCGTGATCGGGCCCGGCGCGTCGGCGGCCACCTTGACGTGCAGCGGCTTGACGCCCGGACTGTTGTACGCGATCACGTCGCCCGGGTTGACCACCACGTCCTTGGCGGTGCACACCATCTCGCGGCGGTTCTTGCTGCGGGTGCACTCGGCGTAGTCCTCCGCGAAGGTGGCGTACGCGGGGAGCGAGAACTTCAGCGTGATGCCCTTGGCGGCGGTGTCGCCGAAGTTTCCGAACGCCCACTCCAGCTGTGCCGACTCGCCGGGCTTGAGCGGGCCGACGTCGTTGGCGGCGGCGACCAGGTCCACCGCGGAGTCGACGATCTGGATCGCCACGGTGTCGGTGTTGTTGCCGGCCTCCGGGTCCTTCTGGTCCTTGGACTCCACCGTCGCGGTCGCGGTGCCGGCGCTGCCGGGCTTCGCGCCGCTCTTCGGCTTGATCTTGAAGACAGTGAACCGGGTGCCGCCGGACCTGATCTTCTCGTACGTGCAGACGATCTGCTTGGCGGAGCGCTCACACGCCGGGTCCTCGTGGACCAGCAGCTCCACGTTCTCGCCCAGCTTGGACAGGTCGAGAGTGAGCATCACGCCGGTGGCGGTCTCGGGCCCGGCGTTGAGTACGTCGACCCGCATCATCTTGCCGGAGGAGTCCACCGCGACCTTGTCGGTGGCGATCCGTACGGCGAGGTCGGTGCTGGTCGGCTTCGGCTTCGGCGCCGATTCGGTCGGCGACGCGGACGTGCTCGGCGACGCGCTGTCAGATGGTTGCGGGCTTGGCGACTCCTCGGCGTACGCCGGGCCGGAGAGCAGCGCCACGGCGGCGCCGGTGGTGCAGGCCAGGGCCAGCCTGGCCCAGGTGGGTTGCGGCCTCATCGTTCCCCCGTGTTCGGTTGTTTTGTCGGTTCGCGGCCGGCAGCGTACGCACGCCACGCAACCCCGCCCCACCGTGCCAACGCAACCCCGCCCGACCGTGACAATCAGTCGACCAAGGTGGGCCAGTCGGTCACGAAGATCCAGTCCAGACCGTCCTCGCCCACGGTGTCGAGCCGCGCCGCCCGTACCAGCCCGGCGCCGGTCGCGACCCGGATCGATGCCGTGTTCGCGGGTCGGATCCGTGCGATCAGCGGGCGCTCGGGCGCGTGCGCGGCGGCCCACCTCACCACCGCCCGCGCCGCTTCGCTGGCGTACCCGTTGCCCCAGGCGGCAGGCGCGAACCGGTAGAGCAGGTTGAGCACCTCACGGCCGTGCAGCGGCATCACCTTCACACCGCAGAAGCCGATCACGCCGGAGGAGCCGATCGGATCGACCTCGCCAAGCAGGCGGACCACCCGGTAGCCGTGGCCGTACCGCTGCCAGTGCGCGTCCCACCGGACGTAGAGCTGCTCGGCCTCCGCCCGGCTGCCCAGCAGGTCCCCCGGATTGTGGGCGCAGGCGAGCGGGTCACGGTGGATCGCGTAGATCGCGTCGACGTCACCCTCGACCGGTCGCCGCTGCGACAGCCGCGCCGTGGTCAGCCCGTCCGCCACCACGCTCGACCGCCGCCGCGCTCAGCCGGCGTCGATCAGCTTCAGCTCGGGGTGGGCCCGGCCGCCCTCGGGCAGCGCGATCGACGCGTAGTGCGAGACCACCTGCGCGACGTCCTCGGGCTTCGGGTCGTCGTCGGGGGTCCAGTGCACGGTCAGCCGCTGGTACACCGTGTCGCGTTGGGCGGGGATCCGGTCCGCCGAGCGGATCATCTCGATCAGCCCCAGCAGGTTCGACTGGTGGCGGGCGCCGGCCGAGGAGATCACGTTCTCCTCCAGCATGATGGAGCCGAGGTCGTCCACGCCCATGTGCAGCGAGACCTGCCCCACGTCCTTGCCGGTGGTCAGCCACGACGACTGCAGGTGCGAGACGTTGTCGAAGAACAACCGGGCCACCGCGACCAGCCGCAGATACTCCAGGTTGGTCGCCTGGGTACGGCCCTTCAGGTGGTTGTTCTCCGGCTGGTACGTCCACGGGATGAACGAGCGGAACCCGCCGGTACGGTCCTGCACGTCGCGGATCATCCGGAGGTGCTCGATCCGCTCGGCGTTGGTCTCCCCGGTACCCATCATCATGGTGGCGGTGGACTCCAGGCCGTGCCGGTGCGCCACCTCCATCACCTCGAGCCACCGCTCCCCGGTCTCCTTCAGCGGGGCGATCGCGTGCCGCGGCCGCAGCGGCAGCATCTCGGCACCGGCGCCGGCGATGGAGTCCAGCCCGGCGGCCTTGATCCGGTCGATGGCGTCTTCGATCGAGACCCCACTCACCTTCGCCATGTGCTCGATCTCCGACGCGCCGAGCGAATGGATCGCCAACGAAGGGAACGCCTGCTTCACCGACGAGAACAGCTCCTCGTAGTACTCCACGCCGTAGTCGGGGTGGTGGCCGCCCTGCAGCATCACCTGGGTGGCGCCGAGCGCTACCGCTTCCTCGCAGCGGCGCAGGATCTCGGCGGTGTCGTGGCTCCAGCCCTCGCTGTGCTTCGGCGCCCGGTAGAACGCGCAGAACTTGCACGCGGTGACGCAGACGTTGGTGTAGTTGATGTTGCGGTCGATCAGGTACGTGACGATGTTGTCCGGGTAGCGGCGCCGGCGTACCGTGTCGGCCGCCTCGCCCAGTGGGTGCAGCGGCGCGTCGGTGTAGAGCAGCAGCGCCTCTTCGGGGCTGATCCGCCCGCCGTCGGCGGCACGCTGCAGGATCTCGGCGGTGTCCCGGTTCTCAGTCACGTTCCGAGCGTAAACGCAATCCGGGTGTACGCGAACCGGGGGCCGGGCCTGTGAGACCAAGAGAACCCCCGGTCCGCGTACCACGGATCATGACTTGTCGGTGCCGAGCCCGATCGCGAGCAACGCCAGCCCGGACACGATGTGCAGGCCGTTGTCGGCGAGGTTGAGCGCGAGCAGGTCCAGCGACCCGCCCGTGATCAGCAACCCCACCAGCCCGACGACCAGGTACACCGCACCGATGGTGATGTTGACGGCGCGCGAGGCGCGCAGCCCCGCGATCGCGCCGCCGATCAGGGCGGCGCCCACGGCCAGGTGCACCAGGTTGTGCGCCAGGTTCACCTCGAAGATGCCGAGTAGCAGTCCACCCTCCTGGCCCACCACCGGGTATCCACCGGAGACCAGGAATCCCAGCAGCCCGACCAGCACGAACACTGCCCCTAACGCGCCTCCGACCATCGGGTTCACGCTGCGGCCAGCGAAGATGCCGGCAGACGACGAGTGAGTAGCCATCACTCCTCCAAACGAGTCGACTACCCGTGATTCGGAGCCACCAACCCACCGGATGGGGTCATCTCAGGGGTACGGCGACCACCGGATCAGTCGTCGGTTGGGGGGACCCGGCGGCGGGCTCGACGGTGAGGGCGAGCAGGTCGGCGCCGGAGAGACTGTCGAGCAGGTGGGTGGCGCTGGTGGCGCCGGCCGGCAGGACGCCCGCCGAGCGCGGCGCGTCCCCGGTGATCAACCAGAGCTGGTACGCCCGTCCGGGCCGTACCGCCTCCAGCTCCGAGAGCACGACGACCGCCCTGTCCAGGCGCGCGGATGCCACCAGCAAGACCCGTCCGCCGCCGGCGACGGCGGCGTCGCGTACCACCGCGTCGTCGGCGGCGAGCACCGCGGCGATCGCGGCTTCCCGGCTGGCGGCCAGCTCGGCCTTCTCCCGCTCCGCGTCGGCGCGCTGCCGCTCGATGCGGGTCTCGGCGCGTTCGGCGGTGACCCGCTGCTGCTGGACCGACCAGGCCGCCACACCGCCGCCGACGGCGACCAGGCAGGCCGCCACCGCGGCCGCGGTCCCGCTCCGCCACCGCGCCAGGTCCACCCCGACGGCGGTACGCCGACCCAGCGGCTCCTGGCGGGTACGCGCCACTTCGGACAGCACCCGCTCCCGCAGCCCCGCCGGGGCGGGCGCGGCGGCTGCCGTACCAAGCCGGGTGGCGACCTCGCGCAGCTCGGCGACGTCGGCGGCGCAGTCGGGGCAGCTGGTCAGGTGCCGCTCGACGGCGGCCCGTTCGAGGTCGTCGACGGCGTCCAGCACGTACGCCCCGATCAGGGTGTGCACCTCGGCGTTCATGCCCCCACCCCCAGGCAGTCACGGAGCCGGATCAAGCCGTCGCGGATCCGGGTCTTCACAGTCGGCAGCGCCACGGTCAGCACCTCGGCGACCTCCCGGTACGTGTAGCCGCGGTAGTACGCCAGGTCGATCGCCTCCCGCTGCAGCTCGGTGAGCCCGGACAGGCAGCGGCGTACCGCGCGGTGTTCGAGCCGGCCCACCACTTCGTCGGCGACTTCGTCGTACTCGGGCTCGGCCCAGGTGCTCGCCACCCGGCGTTCCCGGTCGGAACTGGCCTGTACGCTGCGCACCCGGTCCACCGCCCGGCGGTGCGCCAGGGTCAGCAGCCACGAGATCGCCGATCCCTTCGCCGCGTCGAACCGGGCGGCGGTACGCCACACCTCGACCAGCACCTCCTGCGCCACCTCCTCGGCGAGGGCTGGGGCGCGTACCAGCCGCAGCGCGAGCCCGTACACCCTGGGGGATGCCTGGTCGTAGAGCTGCGTGAACGCCGCGTCGTCACCGCGGGCGGTACGCCGCAGCAGCTCCTCCAGCTCGGCGCCGCCGGGTGGGCGTGGCATCGGAGCTCCTCGTACCTGCCCGACCATCCGTACCTCCGCCCAGGTTCGTGCCGCCACCGTTGTGGGTATTCGGCACCGTGGCAACCTCGGATGGCTCGAGTTTCCCGCAGCTTCAGGGAATCATCATCATTTGGGTGTTTTTGCGAGCGAAAAGATGGGAAACTGAGGTAACGAGACGCTGGCAGCACTATGGACCACGCGGAGCGACGCGGGAGGTGTGGCAGATGCAGCCGACCATAACGACCCGGTCCGACGTCTCCGGCCTCCTGATCCGCCTGCTCCTGCTGCTGCTCACCGCGCTCGGCGTACTCGGCATCTTCTTCCTCGCCCCCGCCGAGGCCGCCACCCTCCTGCACTGAGGCGACCCGAAAAACCGCTACCGGCCCAGCTTAGGCTGAGGCATGAGCGTTGACGAGACGGACATCGGGACAGTTGCGGTGCACGGCGGGGAACGCCGTCCGGGGCCTGAGGGCTCGGTGGTGTTCCCGATCTACCAGGGCACGGTGTACGGCGTCGAGCCCGGCTCCAGCTACCACGACATCAAGTACCACCGGCTGAGCAGTACGCCGTCACAGACGTACCTGCACGACAAGCTGGCCGCGCTGGAAGGCGCCGAGGCGGGGCTCGCCACCGCGTCCGGGATGGCGGCGGCGACCACTTCCCTGCTCAGCGTGATGCGCGCCGGGGATCACCTGCTCGCCAGCAACGTGTTGTACGGCGGCACCCACGACTTCCTCACCCAGCACGCCGAGCAGCTCGGCTGGACGTACACCCTGGTGGATCCGGCGCGGCCGGAAACCTGGGGACAGGCGCGGACGGACCGCACCCGGGCGTTCCTGGTGGAGACCATCACCAATCCGCTGGTACGGGTGGGCCGGCTGCGCGAGGTCGCCGACTTCGCCCGCGAGCACGGCATCGTGTCGGTGATCGACAACACGTTCGCCACCCCGGTGAACTTCCGGCCGCTGTCGGTCGGCTTCGACCTGGTGTTCCACAGCGCGACGAAGTACCTCAACGGCCACTCCGACCTGGTGGCTGGCGCGGTGATGGGCAGCGCCGAGCGGGTCGACGCGGTGCGCCACACCCTCAACCACTTCGGCGGCAGCCTGGACCCGCACGCCGGCTTCCTGCTGGCCCGCGGCATCAAGACCCTCGGGCTGCGGGTACGCGCCCAGAACGCCAACGCCCAGGCCGTCGCGACGCTGCTGGCGCAGCACCCCAAGGTGGCCGCGGTCAGTTACCCCGGCCTGCCGTCCCACCCCGACCACGGGTACGCCGCCGGCCTGCTCTCCGGTTTCGGCGGCATGCTGAGCTTCCGCCCCGCCGGTGGCGTCGCCGCCGCCGACGCGCTGCTCGAAGCGGTGCGGCTGCCGGCTTCGGCGCCCAGCCTGGGCGGCGTGGAATCCCTGATCACCCGCCCCGTGCTGACCTCCCACGCCGGCATGACCCCCGCCGACCGCGCGGCGGCCGGCGTAACCGACGACCTGATCCGCCTCTCGGTAGGCATCGAGTCCACCGACGACCTACTCGCCGACCTCACCCAGGCCCTCGCCAAACTCTGACCGGGGTCGGCCGCACCGTCCCGGCACCGACTCCAACTGTGTCGAGCCACCCGGCCCCTGATCGCCACCCGGCCGAGGCATTGGAC
>JBOGDE010000298.1:0-7019 GCA_050701695.1 Micromonosporaceae bacterium | reverse complement strand
GCGCTGCACCGCCGCCCCCTGCTCGTGCCGATACGGCTGGGGGACCTCGCCGCCGCACCGGTCCCGCCGGGAGACCCCGGACCGGCGCCGGTCCCGCCGGGAAACCCTGCCGCGGCGCCGGTCCCGCCGGGAAACCCTGCCGCGGCGCCGGTCCAGGCGGGAGACGCCGGCGCGGCGCCGGTCCCGACGGGGGACCCCGCCGCACCCGTCCCTTTCACCTCCGAGGAGCACACCTGATGACCGAAGATCTGAGCGGCGTCATCGTCGCCACCGCGTTGCCGTACGCAGAGGATCCTGACGCGCCGGCAGGGCTGCGGGTCGACCTGGACCGGTACGCCGAGCACTGCCGGTGGCTGGTCGACAACGGATGCCGTGGCGTCGGGCCGAACGGTTCGCTCGGCGAGTACTCGTCGCTGACCGACGCCGAACGGCTGGCGGTGGCGCGTACCGCCATCGACGCGGTGGGCGACGACGGCGTGGTGGTGGTCGGCGTACACGGCGCGGGTGCCCACCAGGCGAAGCACTGGGCGGAACGGGCGGCAGTGGCCGGGGCGGCCGGGGTGCTGTGCCTGCCCCCCACGATGTACCGGGCCAACCCCTCCGAGGTCGTCGGCCACTTCGAGGCCGTGGCCAGCGTCGGGCTGCCGGTGATGGTCTACAACAACCCGATCGACACCAAGGTCGACCTGACTCCCGGGCTGCTCGCCGAGATCGCCCAGATCGACAACGTGGTCGCGGTCAAGGAGTTCTCCGGGGACGTACGCCGGGTGCTGGAGATCCGGGAGGCAGCGCCGGAGCTGGCCGTGGTCGCCGGCGCCGACGACGTGGTGCTGGAGTCGCTGCTGATGGGCGCGACGGGCTGGTTCGCCGGCTTCCCCAACGTGTTCCCCGCCGCGTCGGTACGGCTGTTCGAGCTGGCCACCACGGGCAAGCTGGACGAGGCCCGCGCCCTCTACGAGCCGCTGGTGGCCGCGTTCCGGTGGGATTCACGTACCGAGTTCGTGCAGGCGATCAAGTACGCGATGGACCACGTCGGGCGGTACGGCGGCCCGTGCCGCCCGCCGCGCGGACCGCTCTCGGAGGCGCAGCGGGCCCAGCTCGACGCCGACATGCGGCGCGCGGTGGAGAGCCTGCGATGAAGGCCACCCGCTACCTGACCGCGGTCGACTCGCACACCGAGGGGATGCCGACCCGGGTGGTCACCGGCGGGGTCGGCGTGGTGCCCGGCGCGACGATGGCCGAGCGGCGTACCCACTTCGTGAAGCACCTCGACCACCTGCGTGAGCTGCTGGTGAACGAGCCGCGCGGGCACGGCGCGATGAGCGGCGCGATCCTGCAGCCGCCGTGCCGGCCGGATGCCGACTGGGGCGCGATCTTCATCGAATCCTCCGGCTGCCTGCCGATGTGCGGCCACGGCACGATCGGGGTGGCCACGGTGCTGGTGGAGACCGGGATGGTGGAGGTGACCGAGCCGGTCACGGAGCTGCGGCTGGACGTACCGGCGGGGCTGGTCACCGCGTCGGTGGCGGTCGAGGACGGCCGCGCCACCGCGGTGACGATCGGCAACGTGGCCTCCTACTGCGACACCATGGACGCCACGGTGACGGTCGGCGGGCTCGGCGAGGTGCGCTACGACCTGGCGTACGGCGGCAACTTCTACGCCATCGTCGAGCTGGCCGAGCTGGGCATCGACTTCGCCGACAAGGACGCGATGCTCCGCGCCGGGCTGGCGATCATGGCGGCGATCAACGAGCAGCGGCGCCCCGTACACCCGGAGGATCCTGGGATCGCGGGCTGCAAGCACGTCTACCTCGCCGCACCCGGCAGCACCGCGGCGCGCTCCCGGCACGCGATGGCGATCCACCCCGGCTGGTTCGACCGCTCCCCGTGCGGCACCGGTACGTCGGCCCGGATGGCCCAGATGTACGCGCGCGGCGAGCTGCCGCTGCACACCGACTTCGTCAACGAGTCGCTGATCGGCAGCCGGTTCGTGGGCCGGCTGCTCGGCACCACGACCGTCGGGGAGCGCCCCGCCGTGCTGCCGGCGATCACCGGCCGGGCCTGGATCACGGGGATGGCGCAGTACCTGCTCGACCCGACCGACCCGTACCCGAGAGGATTCACGCTGTGACCCGTGCCGGTGAGACGCTCGCCGCCAATCTGCGTACGCTGCGCGACCAGCGGTCGCTGTCGCTGTCGGAGGTGGCCCGCCGCTCCGGCATCGCGAAGGGCACCCTGTCGGCGCTGGAGTCCGGCACCGGCAACCCCACCATCGAGACGGTGTTCAGCCTGTCGAACGCGCTGCAGGTGCCGGTGTCGTCGCTGTTGGACGAGCAGGCGCCGTCCGGGGTGGTGCTGGTGCGCGCCGCCGACCGGGACGTACTCAGCAGCAACGCCGTCGACCTGCGGATGCTGCGCCGGCTCAACGTCACCGACGCCGTGGTCGAGCTGTACGAGCAGCGGGTACGCCCCGGCGAGGTGCAGCACTCCGACGGCCACCCCGGCTCCGAACACGTCCTGGTGACCAGCGGGAAGCTTCGGGTCGGGCCGCGGGACCGGCCGTACGAGCTGGGCCCCGGCGACTACCTGTGTTTCCCGGCGCAGGGCCCGCACATCTACCAGGCGATCGACGGGCCGGTCACCTCCGCGCTGCTGCTGGAGTACCCGCACCAGCTCGACACCCACCGCTCGCCCGTCACGTCCCCGCTCAAGGCGCAGAGCCCCGGCCCGATCTGAGCTCGTGGCAGTTTTCCGCGGGGGGCCGGGAATATCTCTGGACTGGATGTGGTTGTATCTCCTTGGTCGTGATTTTTGCGTGTTCTTGTGATCCATCAAGCCCGCGAATCAGGTCTCGTGGGCGTACACATCTCCTTCCTGGCGGTGTACGCGCCGGCCTACGCCGACCGGCGGGTCCGCACGGTGCGGTCCCGCGCTCCGAGGAGGAGATCGATATGGCACAGGGCACTGTGAAGTGGTTCAACGCCGACAAGGGTTTCGGCTTCATCACCGTCGACGGCGGCGGTCAGGACGTGTTTGTCCATTTCTCTGAGATTCAGGCCGGCGGCTTCCGCAGCCTGGAGGAGAACCAGCGGGTGGAGTTCGAGATCACCCAGGGTCAGAAGGGCCAGCAGGCCAGCGCCGTACGCGTCATCTGACGCTGAACCACGTCCGGCCGGGAGCTCACTGAGCCCCCGGCCGGTTCTGTCTCCGCCCGCCTGAGAACTGCGAGCCGCCCGGTTGGTGCCAGGGGAGCACCAGCCGGGCGGCTCTGGATATCTCTGGCCGAAGATCGCCGGATCACGCCTGCGGGTGATCGCCCGCCCGTAGCATGTCGCGCGGGTACGCCAGGCGGGACGAGCGAGGACGGACGGTTGCGGACCCCATTCAGTGCGGCGCTGAAGGCCGCGGTCAGCGGCAGTGGACGCAGCCTGCAGATGCTGTCGCGGGAGCTGGCCGGGCGCGGCACCCCGGCGAGTGTGAGCACCCTGTCGAGCTGGCAGACCGGGGAGAACCATCCCGAGCGCGCCGGGTCGCTGGCGGCGCTGGCCAACCTGGAGCAGCTGCTCGGCGTACCTCCGGGAGCGTTGCTGCCACCGCGACGGCCGCGGGGACGTTGGCGACCACCGGGCAGCATCGGGCTGCCGCACCAGCGGATGTGGCGCTCACCGGCGGCGGTGGACCGGGTGCTGGCCGAGCTGGACGCCACCGCCGACGACATGTTCACCCCGCTGCGGGTCTCCTATGGCGCGACCACCGTGCTGGACGCCCGCGGCGCGGAATCCGAGATCCACCACCGGCAGCTGCTGCTCGGCGACCGGGACCGGTGCGACCGGCTGATCACGGTGATGCGGTACGACGCGATGCCGCAGCCGCCGACCGTGGGTGACCTCGAGGGCTGCCTGCCGGGGCGCAGCCGGGTGGACGTACCGGCGCTGCTGCACGCCGTCGAGCTGCGGTTGGACCCTCCGCTGCGACGCGACCAGCTCCGGCTCGTCGAGTACACGGTCCGGCTGCCACCGGGACAGACCGACCAGCACACCACCCACCGGATCCAACCGGGGGTACGCGACGCCACGGTGCGCGTGCGGTTCCACCCGGCGCGGCTGCCCGCCCGGTGCGCCGGCTTCTACCTGTCGACCCGTGGCGGTGTCGAGCAGCCGGTGCCCGGCGGGGTGCTGGTCGGCACCACGTACCAGCTGGTGCTGCTCGACCCGGCGCCCGGCATCTACGGGCTGCGCTGGGACTGGCCCGAGGAGTGATCGCAGCTCAGTGTGTGGCGAACTCCCACCGCTGATCTCAGTGAACGTCACTGCGACCACCTGGACCCCGGACTTCATCCACCAACTTCCGGCGCAGGACACTAGTCACGCGCGCTCCCGGTAGGCGCGGGGGGAGATGCCGGTCCAGCGCCGAAAGGCGTGGCTGAACGCGGAGGTCTCGGCGTACCCGACGGCCGCGGCCACCTGCTCGACCGACATGGTGCCGGCCCGCAGCAGCGTCTCGGCCGTGGTCAGCCGCACCCGGTCCACCAGGGCGCGGTACGACGTGCCTTCCGCGTTCAGGCGCCGCCGCAGGGTGCGGGAGGTGGTCATCAGCTGCCGGCTCAGCTCCTCCAGCGACGGCACCCCGGGCGCCACCGACCGCAGGTGGTGCAGCACCTGGTCGCGTACGTTGCGCGGCTGCCGGGCGGAGCCGTCGTCCGGGCACCGCGCCAGTGTCTGTTGCAGGGTGTACGGGTCGGCCTGCGGCAGCGGGGCGTCGAGCAGCCGGTCCGGGATCACCGCCCGGGTGGTCTCGGCGTCGAAGGCCGGTTCGGCGCCGGCGAGCCCGCGTACCAGGGCGGCGCTCGGGTCGGCCGGGAACGCCAGCTCGACCCGGGCACAGTCGGCGGCGGTCCCGGTGATCTGGGCGTACGTGGTGAGGAAGGTCGCGAGGTCGCGCTCCACCAGGACCCGGCGGACGTCGACCGGCAGCCGCCCGTACGGGAATTCGAGCGTGGTGTGGCCGCCGTCCCGGCGCACCGTCGGGCGGGTCATCAGCAGCATGTGGTCGGGGTACCGCTGAGCGATCCCGAGCGCGTCCCGGGCGGTCGCGCTGGCCAGCAGCGCCAGCCCGAGCACGCCGTACGAGGTGAGCTGACGGCGCACGCCGAGCCGCAGTCCGAGACCGGGCTCGTCCACCGCGCGGGCCAGGTTGCCCACCGCGGTGAGCTCCTGCCACAGCGCGACGGTGGCCTCGGCGTGCCACAGGTCCGGGAAGCTCAGGTCGGTGTCGGCCAGCACCGTCGCCGCCGGCACGCCGCGTTCGTGGGCGGCTTCCAGCAGCTGGCGTACGCAGGTCGCCGCCCGCAGTCGGTCCCAGCTCCTCACGAGCCGGGACGCTAGCGACTGTTGGCCGGATCACACAAGAACCTGTCCGGATCCAACGTGGATTTACCCCCCGGTAACACCCGACCGTTAGTGGTGCCGCCGCGGCCGGCGGCGTAACCACGGGAGGCATCCATGCGAGGCGTGATCAGACAGCTGTTCGTGGCGGGTACGACACTCGCACTGGCGGGAGGCGCCGCGGTCGCCGCCTCCACACCGGCGTACGCGGCCGACCCCGGGCCGCCGCTGCGTACCCCGGCGAGCACCCTGCAGGCCAACCTGGCGTGTTCGTCCGATCTGGCCACTCCGGCCAAGACCCCGATCCTGCTGGTCACCGGCACCATCGAGTCGGCGCGGCAGTCGTGGAGCTGGGGCTACCAGAAGGTGCTGCGCGAGCAGCGCTACCCGGTCTGCGTGATCAAGGACCTGCCCAACGACGGCACCATCGATGCGCAGACCACGGTGGAGCACGTGGTCCACGCGATCCGCTACATGCGGGCCACCAGCGGCCGGAAGATCTCCACCATCGGGCACAGCCAGGGCGGCATGCAGATCGGCTGGGCGCTGCGGCACTGGCCGGATCTTCCCGGGTACGTCGACGACGCGATCGCGCTCGACTCGCCGTTCGGCGGCACCCGGTGGGCCGACGTGATCTGCGGCATCGACTACTGCCCGGCGTTCGCCTGGCAGGCTTCGCGCGGGTCGAACTGGGTGAAGGCGATGCGGCGCTACCCGATCCCGCACGGCTCGTTCACCAGCATCGGCGCGGGTAAGGGCACGGACCTGGTGGTGCCGTCCCCGGACACCTCGTACCTGCCGGGCGCGAAGAACCTGGTGGTGCAGCAGGTGTGTGCGAACCGGACGGTCAGCCACCTGCAGATGCTCTCCGACGCCCCGGTGTACGCGCTGGTGATGGACGCGCTGACGCACGCCGGCCCGGCCGACGTGGCCCGTACCGGCACCGCGTCGTGTGCCCGGAAGGACTTCGCCGGAGTCGATCAGGACGCCAAGATCAGCCTCCTGGACCTGATCGACGACGTGCTGTACGCGATCTTCGACGCCCCGTGGGTGGGCCAGGAGCCGCCGCTGCGGGACTACGCCGTCGGCAAGCTCGGCGACACCAACATCGCGCGGGGCCGGCCCGCCACCGCGTCCTCGACCGAGAAGTCCTCGCTCGCCGCCGGGTACGCCGTCGACGGCCGGTACGACACCCGCTGGGCCAGCGCCTGGTACCGCGACCCGGCCTGGATCTACGTCGACCTGGGCGCCGTGAAGACGGTCAACGGAGTGCAGGTCTCCTGGGAGCGGGCGTACGCCACCGACTACCTGGTGGCGTACTGGGACGGCGGCCAGTGGGTCACCGCGTACCACACCCGGGATGGCGACGGCGGCAACGACTTCGTACCGCTGGCCGGCATCCGTACCCGGTACGTCGCCGTGCAGGGCAACTACCGCGGCTCCGGGTACGGCGGCTACTCCATCTGGGAGCTCACCGTCGCCGGCTCATAGTGCCGGCATGGCGTGACGGCGACGACGCGATTCCTTAGAGGTCGCGCAGATAGGGCGGCGGGTGCGAGCCGAGTGCCAGGCGTTTCCTGGCAAGGCGGACGACGAAGCCTGTGGCGGAGCCACCGGCGAGGAGGACAACACCGC